>NZ_JAIVFN010000028.1 GCF_030015065.1 Xanthobacter autotrophicus
GGCGACAACGTGTCCATGGACGTGGCGCTGATCGTTCCGATCGCCATGGAAGAGAAGCTGCGCTTCGCCATCCGCGAGGGTGGCCGCACGGTGGGCGCCGGCGTCGTCGCCTCCATCATCGAGTGATTCATGGCGTGGACGAAGCGTCCACGGCCTGAGGACAGGAGAGCGGCGCCCCCGGCGCCGCTCTTTTTGTTTGGCTCGGCTGTGGGCTGGCGGTGCATTTTCCTTCTTGCTTCGGTGCTTGCCGCCCTGTCTGGGGCAAGGGCAAAGGAGGCATGCCCCGAGCGCCCGCCGTGCCAGGGCTGCGGCTGCAAGGGCGGTCCCGGTTATCGTGGGCCGGACGGCCGCTGTGTCGGCTTCAAGAGCCTCGCCAAGGTGTGCGGCGAGCCGCCCGACAGCCGTTGCGTCTTTGAGAATGCGCCGGCGCTGGCGTCAACCGCGACTGCGCTCTCGATCCTGGCGCGCCGCCCGACGCTGGCGCGATCAAGCCAGGCGCGACCGACTCTGGCGACTGACGCCGCCGGCGCAGGTCGCGTCCCTGCCACTGGGGACAGGTGGGCGTTGCGCTCCCTCTCCCCCTTTACAGCCGCCGCGCATCCAACTAAACACACGCGTCCGATGCGCTGGGTCACTCCCCGGCGCGGCGGAGTCTACCCTCGAGGCCGGCGGGCCATTGCTCGCGCTTCGAGGTGCCGGCCTGATGCCGGGGCAATGCCTTCCAGCGGCGCCTCAGGCTATAGGAGTGTAGCTCAACTGGTTAGAGCACCGGTCTCCAAAACCGGGGGTTGGGGGTTCGAGTCCCTCCACTCCTGCCACTTCCGAGAGGGGCGGCAGGCACGCAGAGACGGCGGCACGGGGCGCGGCGGCGCAGCCCCAACCCCGCCCGGATGATTCCGTAGCAACGTCTCGCAAGAGCCGGCGCCGGCGGATCGGAGTATTCTTGAGGCGGCGTTGGTGCCGCGACACTAAGGTGGCGGTCACCGGAGCGGCCCATGGGGCGTCCGGAAAAGGCGGCCGGGAACGATTGGCGAAGAGCGCTATGGCGAAGAACAGTCCTGTCGAGTTCTTTCAGCAGGTCCGCGCCGAAACGGCGAAGGTCACCTGGCCGACCCGGCGCGAGACGCTCATCACCACCGCCATGGTGTTCGTGATGGTCTTCCTCGCCTCCATCTTCTTCCTCATCGTCGACCAGATCATCCGGTTCGGCGTGTCCACCCTCCTGACCCTCGGGCACTGAGCGGGAAGGACAGGAGGCAGATATGGCAAAGCGCTGGTACATCGTTCACGCTTATTCCAACTTCGAGAAGAAGGTGGCCGATTCCATCCGCGAGCAGGCGGAGCAGCGCGGGCTCACCGACCTGTTCGAGCAGATCCTCGTGCCCACCGAGAAGGTGGTGGAGGTGCGCCGCGGCCGGAAGGTGGATGCCGAGCGCAAGTTCTTCCCCGGCTACGTGCTGGTGAAGATGGACCTCACCGACGAGGCGTTCCATCTCATCAAGAACACGCCGAAGGTCACCGGCTTCCTGGGCGCCGACAACAAGCCCATGCCCATCTCCGAGGCCGAGGCCATGCGCATCCTGCAGCAGGTGCAGGAAGGCATCGAGCGGCCCAAGCCCTCCATCTCGTTCGAGGTGGGCGAGACGGTGAAGGTGGCGGATGGCCCCTTCGCCTCGTTCAACGGCATCGTGGAAGAGGTGGACGAGAGCCGCTCGCGCGTGAAGGTGGCGGTGTCCATCTTCGGCCGCGCGACGCCGGTGGAACTGGAATTCGGTCAGGTCGAGAAGGTCTGACCGGAACGGGCGGCGTTCGCGCTGCCTGACGTGGGTGTCGTGCCATGGGGCCGGCGCCGGCGTGGGAGGGGAGGGAGCGTCTCGCCAAGCGCTCCCATGACCCGCACCACGCAATCCCGCCCGCAAGCCCCCGAGGGGGTGCGCGGCGCATTCTGGGAGTTGTGCAATGGCGAAGAAGATTACGGGTTACGTCAAGCTGCAGGTGCCCGCCGGCAGCGCCAATCCGGCCCCGCCGATTGGTCCCGCGCTCGGTCAGCGCGGTCTCAACATCATGGAATTCTGCAAGGCGTTCAACGCCCAGACCGCCCAGATGGAAAAGGGCATGCCCATCCCGGTGGTGATCACCGCCTACCAGGATCGCTCCTTCACCTTCGAGCTGAAGACCCCGCCGGTCTCCTACTTCCTGAAGAAGGCCGCCGGCCTCGACACCAAGAAGAAGCCCGGCACCGGCTCCAAGACGCCCGGCAAGGGCAGCTTCGTCGGCAAGGTCACGCGCGCCCAGCTCGCGGAGATCGCCGAGAAGAAGATGAAGGATCTGAACTGCGACACCGTCGAGGCCGCCGTCCAGATGATCGAAGGTTCGGCCCGCTCCATGGGCCTGCAGGTTCAGGGGTGAGCGCCATGGCGAAGCAAGGCAAGCGCATCCGCGCCGTCAACGAGGGCATTGACCGCGTCAAGCTCTATTCCCTCGACGAGGCCCTGGCGCTCCTGAAGGAGCGCACCACCGCCAAGTTCGACGAGACCATCGAGGTCGCGCTGAACCTCGGCGTCGATCCCCGCCATGCGGACCAGATGGTGCGCGGCGTGTGCAACCTGCCCAACGGCTCGGGCCGGACCGTGCGCGTGGCGGTGTTCGCCCGCGGCGCCAAGGCTGACGAGGCCAAGGCGGCTGGCGCCGACATCGTGGGCGCCGAGGACCTCCTGGAGACCATCCAGGGCGGCACCATCGAGTTCGATCGCTGCATCGCGACCCCGGACCTGATGCCGCTGGTCGGCCGGCTCGGCAAGGTGCTCGGCCCGCGCGGCCTGATGCCGAACCCGAAGGTCGGCACCGTGACCATGGACGTGAAGGGCGCCGTCGCCGCCGCCAAGGGTGGCGCCGTGGAGTTCCGCGTCGAGAAGGCCGGCATCATCCATGGCGGCATCGGCAAGGCCTCGTTCCCCGCCGACAAGCTGGCCGAGAACATCCGCGCCTTCGTGGACGCGGTGGTGAAGGCCAAGCCGACCGGCGCCAAGGGCACCTACCTGCAGCGCGTGGCGGTGTCCTCCACCATGGGCCCGGGCATCAAGGTGGAGCCGACGACCGTCCTGACCGCCTGAGCGTGTCGGGGTTGCGCTGAAATCGAAGGAGGCTGCCGCCCGGCAGCCTCCTTTTTCTTTACGACCCGCCCCGCGTGCCGTTCCCGGTCGGGTTTTCAGGCAAGGCCCGCCGTGGTCCCGGGCGAGCAAAAGCCCGGCGCAGGGCCGGGCTTGAGATCGGTGCCCAAAGCGGCTCAGAACTTGTAGTTGACCCCGCCGCGCAGGATGCTGCCGGCGGTCGCGGCCACGCCCGTCAGCGAGGAACTGACGCCATAGTCGTAGGATGCGCTCGTGCGGGCATCGCCGAAATCGTAGTAGAGATATTCGGTCTTCAGCGTCCAATGGTCGGTGAAGGCATATTCGGCTCCGGCGCCCAGCGCGTAGCCGAGCTTCGCCTCGTCGCTGTCGGCCATGGCGAGGGGCGGGCGCCCCTCCGGCGCGTTGATGGTGAAGGAGGCGGACGGGTTGCCGAAGGCGACGCCCGCGGTCACGTAGGCGAGCAGGCGCTCCACGGGCGTGAAGCCGGCACGGGCGCGCACCGTGCCGAAATAGTCCATGGACCGTCGCGTTACGGTGGCAAACGGCACGTAGCTGGGCAGATCCGTATAGGTGAAGGCGGTGCGTGTGCCGTAGTCCAGCCAGTTCAGATCGGCCTCCACGCCGAACACCGTGCGTCCGGTCTGGTAGTTGAAGCCGACCTGGCCGCCAATGGTGAAGCCGTCCCCCTGGCTCACGCCCGTGGCCGGGAAGGCGCCCGCGACAAGGGCGCCGCCGAAACCGCCGCTGCCGCCATCCGTCGCCTTGAAGCTGTAGCCGCCGTCAGACCAAGCATAGCCGGCATTGGTGCCGATATAGAAGCCGGTCCAGCTGAAGACGGGAGGCGGCGGCGCCGGCACCTTCACCGCGAGGTCGGCTGCCAATGCAGGAAGTGGAGCAAGGAACGCTGTGGCGAGCAGCAACGCCCGGAAAATCATGAAACGCCCCCGCGTCCATACTCAGCTTTCAGGATACGCTAACGCTTTGGTAATGCTGTAGCGGTCGTGCAACAGGCCTTACCTAAAGTCGCGGCCGCGTCGCGGGGTGGGCCCTGATTTTGCCCTTTCTGGTGTCCGGAAGGCCGGGATAGCTGCGCGGCCACCCGATGTTTGCGGTGCAACAGGGCAGGCGCAGTGCCCGCCGGTCCTCCAAGGTTGCGAAATCCTTAAGCTGACAAGCGCTCCCGTCAAAGCAGGACTGCGAACATAAAGGTTCTTGAATGCCGCAACGCGGCATAACCTTTCCATGAATGCTGTGTTGCAGCTATTGCCTGGCAGCTATCGCCCGGCAGCTCTTACGCAGGTCGGAAGGAGAAAGAGGATGTTCGCACTCCAGGCCCTGTGGGTCGCCCTTCGCGGTTTCTTTGCCGGTGAGGTTCTGCGGCGCCGCGTGAGCGATGAGCTTGCCTCGCTCAGCGACCGGGAACTGTCCGACATGGGCGTCAGCCGCTCCGATATCCGCCGCCTGGCCCGGGAAGCGGCTGCCGAAGCTGTCGTGCTTCCTGCCGAGATTGAGCCTGCGAGCCGTCCGGCACCGCTTTCGGGTTCCGTTCGCACCGCTTGATAACACGGCGCTTTCACCTCGCCTCGTGCCGCCTCATGCAAAAAGTGCGCAAAGGGCGTGACAAGAGGGGGCTGACCCTATATATGGGCTGTTTCCGGGCGGTCAGCCGCCCGGTGCAGGTATAGAAGCTTTCGCCCTTGACGGGGTGAAAGGGCTGGGAGGGTTCGCCCGCCCGGCCTTATCGTCTGTCAGACAACCGCATTGAGGGCCTCTCGGCCGTCGCTGTCGGAAGACTGGCCGGCGAGAGTCCTGTCCGAGACTGCCGGCGCCCTGATGTTCGCTCAATTCGGCGTGCGATCAAGGCTTAATTCTCGCACCCGCCTCGCCGAGGCGGGCTCCGGAGAGCCAGCATAGACGGGGAAGACCGGAATTTTGCCGCCGTGGGCCGCATGTCGCCGAGACTGCGTTCCGCGGGGATGAAGATCGGTTCGGAACCAGCGCCTTGCGCTCCGCGACACGGTTTCCGTGCTCCGGATCTAAGGGGGACAGGGCATGAGAGCGTCGCGCATCGCGGCCTTCATGTCGCTTTCGGCAGGTTGGTCGCGGCACGCGGCAAGGCGCAACCGGCGGTATCCGGAGCCCTTCGGGGTGATGGGTCCGCCACAGGCTTAAAGAGAGCCAGACGTGGATCGAGCGCAAAAACAAGAGCTCGTCACGACGCTCACGGATGTGTTCAAGAGCACCTCCGTCGTCGTGGTCGCCCACTATTCCGGCCTCACCGTTGCCCAGATGTCGCGCTTGCGCCGGCAGATGAAGGAGAACGGTGCGACCGTAAAGGTGGCCAAGAACCGCCTCGCCAAGATCGCTCTGGAAGGCTCCGACGTCGCCCATGTGGCGTCCCTTCTGAAGGGACCGACCCTGATCGCCTATTCCAGCGATCCGGTGGCGGCGCCGAAGGTTGCCGTCGAATTCGCCAAGACGAATGACAAGTTCGTGATCCTTGGCGGAGCGATGGGCACGACGGCCCTCAATGTGGACGGGGTGAAGGCGCTTGCCACCCTTCCGTCCCTGGACGAACTGCGTGCAAAGCTCGTCGGCCTCATCCAGGCCCCGGCGACCAAGATCGCGCAGCTCACCACCGCGCCGGCAGCCAAGCTGGCCCGCGTGTTTGGGGCCTATGCCAAGCAGGACGAAGCGGCGTGAGGCGTTGGCCGCAGGATCACACCATTCGGCGGCCCGATCTCGCAAATCCAAAATCCGAACCTATCTTAAGGACGTATTCCCATGGCTGACCTGACCAAGCTCATCGACGAGCTGTCCTCCCTCACCGTTCTCGAGGCCGCCGAGCTGGCGAAGCTCCTCGAGGAGAAGTGGGGCGTTTCCGCCGCCGCCGCCGTGGCCGTGGCTGCTGCCCCGGCCGGCGCTGCCGCCGCCGCGGTGGAAGAGCAGACCGAGTTCACTGTCGTGCTGGCTGCCGCCGGCGACAAGAAGATCGAGGTCATCAAGGAAGTCCGCGCCATCACCGGCCTCGGCCTCAAGGAAGCCAAGGACCTGGTGGAAGGCGCTCCCAAGCCCGTCAAGGAAGCCGTTTCCAAGGACGAGGCCGAGAAGCTCAAGGCCCAGCTCGAGAAGGCTGGCGCCAAGGTCGAGCTCAAGTGAGCTTTTGACGTTCGGGTCCCGGCTTCGGCCGGGATCCGTTTCATAGCGCCGCGCGGGTTCGCCCGCGCCGGCGTCTCACGGGAGAGACGGTTCTCCCGGCAGCCAATGCGGGCCAGGGTCCGGGGCTGCCGGGAGAGCCGTCATGGTGCTGGAAGGGGATGGCGTTTCGCCCGCAACCCTGAAGGCTCTGACGGTGCATGAGGTTCCGGTGCCGGCGCGGCGAGCCCCTGTCTCTTCGGAGGCGAAGGGGTGCCGGCCCGAGGGGACCAGGACGGACGAGGATCGAGATGGCGCAAACGTTCACCGGTCGTAAGCGGATCCGCAAGTTCTTCGGCAAGATCAAGGAAGTGGCCGAGATGCCGAACCTCATCGAGGTTCAGAAGGCGTCCTACGACCAGTTCCTCCAGATCGAGGAGCCCAAGGGCGGACGCGACGACGACGGCCTGCAGGCTGTGTTCAAGTCGGTGTTCCCCATCTCCGACTTCTCCGGCGCCGCCATGCTCGAGTTCGTGCGCTACGAGTTCGAGCCGCCGAAGTATGACGTGGACGAGTGCCGCCAGCGCGGCATGACCTTCGCCGCCCCGCTCAAGGTGACGCTCCGCCTCATCGTGTTCGATGTGGACCCGGATACCGGCGCCAAGTCCGTCAAGGACATCAAGGAGCAGGATGTCTATACCGGCGACATCCCGCTCATGACCATGAACGGCACGTTCATCGTGAACGGCACCGAGCGCGTCATCGTCTCCCAGATGCACCGCTCGCCGGGCGTGTTCTTCGACCACGACAAGGGCAAGACCCATTCCTCGGGCAAGCTGCTCTTCGCTGCCCGGATCATCCCTTACCGCGGCTCCTGGCTCGACATCGAGTTCGACGCCAAGGATATCGTGTTCGCGCGTATCGACCGGCGCCGGAAGATCCCGGTGACGAGCCTGCTCTATGCCCTCGGCCTCGACAATGAGGAGATCCTCTCGACCTTCTACGAGAAGATCCCGTTCGAGCGCGCCAAGGGCGGCTGGCGCATGCCGTTCGATCCCAAGCGCATGAAGGGCTACAAGGCGGTCGCCGACCTGGTCGACGCCGACACCGGCGAGGTTGTGCTCGAGGCCGGCAAGAAGCTGACCGTCCGCGCGGGCCGCCAGCTCGCAGAGAAGGGCCTGAAGGCCCTCAGGATCTCCGACGAGGAGATGATCGGCCAGTATATCGCCGAGGACCTGGTGGACCTCGCCTCCGGCGAGATCCATGCCGAGGCCGGCGACGAGATCACCGAGAAGACGCTGAAGCTGCTCGAGGAGAACGGCTACAACGAAATCCCGGTGCTGGACATCGACCATGTCAATACCGGCGCCTACATCCGCAACACGCTGGCGTCCGACAAGAACGTGACCCGCGAGGACGCGCTCTTCGACATCTATCGCGTGATGCGCCCGGGCGAGCCGCCGACCATCGATTCGGCGCAGGCCATGTTCCACTCGCTGTTCTTCGATGCGGAGCGCTACGACCTCTCCGCGGTCGGCCGCGTGAAGATGAACATGCGCCTCGACCTTGACTGCCCCGACACCGTCCGGGTGCTGCGCCGCGACGATATCCTCGCCGTCATCAAGACGCTGGTGGAGCTGCGCGACGGCAAGGGCGAGATCGACGACATCGACCACCTGGGCAACCGCCGCGTGCGTTCGGTGGGCGAGCTCATGGAGAACCAGTACCGCGTCGGCCTGCTGCGCATGGAGCGCGCCATCAAGGAGCGCATGTCCTCGGTGGACATCGACACCGTGATGCCGCAGGACCTCATCAACGCCAAGCCGGTGGCGGCGGCGGTGCGCGAGTTCTTCGGCTCGTCCCAGCTCTCGCAGTTCATGGACCAGACCAACCCGCTCTCGGAGATCACCCACAAGCGCCGCCTCTCGGCGCTTGGCCCGGGCGGCCTCACCCGCGAGCGCGCCGGCTTCGAGGTGCGCGACGTGCACCCGACGCATTATGGCCGCATCTGCCCCATCGAGACGCCGGAAGGCCCGAACATCGGCCTCATCAACTCGCTGGCGACCTTCGCCCGCGTGAACAAGTACGGCTTCATCGAGGCACCCTACCGCCGCGTGGTGGATTCGAAGGTCACCGACGAGGTGGTCTATCTCTCCGCCATGGAGGAGGGGAAGTATTACGTCGCGCAGGCGAACATCCCGCTCGACAAGGATGGCCGCTTCGAGGAGGACCTCATCGTCTGCCGCCATGCGGGTGACGTGCTGCTGGTCGCCCCCGACCGCGTGGACTTCATGGACGTGTCGCCCAAGCAGCTGGTGTCGGTGGCCGCGGCGCTCATCCCGTTCCTCGAGAACGACGACGCCAACCGCGCGCTCATGGGCTCCAACATGCAGCGCCAGGCGGTGCCGCTGGTGCGCTCGCAGGCGCCGCTGGTGGGTACCGGCATGGAGGCCGTGGTGGCCCGGGATTCGGGCGCCGCCATCGCCGCCCGCCGCACCGGCGTCATCGACCAGGTGGACGCCACTCGTATCGTCATCCGCGCCACGGAAGAGGCCGACCCGTCCAAGTCGGGCGTCGACATCTACCGGCTGATGAAGTTCCAGCGCTCCAACCAGTCCACCTGCATCAACCAGCGTCCGCTGGTGCGCGTGGGCGACGCGGTGAAGAAGGGCGACATCATCGCCGACGGCCCGTCCACGGAGCTGGGCGAGCTCGCGCTCGGCCGCAACGTGCTGGTCGCCTTCATGCCGTGGAACGGCTACAACTTCGAGGACTCGATCCTGCTCTCGGAGAACATCGTCAAGGAAGACGTGTTCACCTCGATCCACATCGAGGAATTCGAGTGCATGGCCCGCGACACCAAGCTGGGGCCTGAGGAAATCACCCGCGACATTCCCAACGTCTCGGAAGAGGCGCTGAAGAATCTCGACGAGGCGGGCATCGTCTATATCGGCGCCGAGGTGCGCGCCGGCGACATCCTCGTGGGCAAGATCACGCCCAAGGGCGAGAGCCCGATGACGCCGGAAGAGAAGCTGCTGCGCGCCATCTTCGGCGAGAAGGCTGCGGACGTGCGCGACACTTCGCTGCGTCTGCCGCCCGGCACCACCGGCACCATCGTGGAAGTGCGCGTGTTCAACCGCCACGGCGTGGACAAGGACGAGCGCGCCCTCGCCATCGAGCGCGAGGAGATCGAGCGCCTCGCCAAGGACCGCGATGACGAGCAGGCCATCCTGGACCGCAACGTCTACGGCCGCCTGACCGAGATCCTCGACGGCAAGATCGCGATCGCCGGCCCCAAGGGCTTCAAGAAGGAGACCCAGGTCTCCCGCGAGATCCTGGCTGAGTATCCGCGCTCGCAGTGGTGGCTGTTCGCGGTGGCGGACGACGCCATCATGGCCGAGCTCGAGGCCATCCGCGCCCAGTACGACGATTCGAAGAAGCGCCTCGAGCAGCGCTTCCTCGACAAGGTCGAGAAGCTGCAGCGCGGCGACGAGCTGCCCCCCGGCGTGATGAAGATGGTGAAGGTCTTCGTCGCGGTGAAGCGCAAGATCCAGCCCGGCGACAAGATGGCCGGCCGCCACGGCAACAAGGGCGTGGTCTCGCGCATCGTGCCGGTGGAGGACATGCCGTTCCTTGAGGACGGCACCAATGTGGACATCGTGCTGAACCCGCTGGGCGTGCCCTCGCGCATGAATGTGGGCCAGATCCTGGAGACGCACCTCGGCTGGGCCTGCGCGGGCCTTGGCCGGCAGGTGGCCGCGGCCATGGAGGCCTATTACGGCAAGCAGGATCTCAAGCCCCTGCGCGACCGGCTGCAGACCATCTATGGCGAGGAGGAGATCTCCGCGCTGAAGGACGGCGAGCTGCCGGAGCTGGGCGAGAACCTGCGCAAGGGCGTGCCCATGGCGACCCCGGTGTTCGACGGCGCGCACGAGGCCGACATCGAGCAGCAGCTGGAGAAGGCGGGCCTCGACGCCTCCGGCCAGTCCACGCTGTATGACGGGCGCACCGGCGAGCCGTTCGATCGCAAGGTCACGGTGGGCTACATCTACATGCTGAAGCTCCACCACCTGGTCGACGACAAGATCCACGCCCGCTCCATCGGCCCCTACTCGCTCGTCACCCAGCAGCCGCTGGGCGGCAAGGCGCAGTTCGGCGGCCAGCGCTTCGGCGAGATGGAGGTGTGGGCGCTCGAAGCCTACGGCGCGGCCTACACCCTGCAGGAGATGCTGACGGTGAAGTCCGACGACGTGGCCGGCCGCACCAAGGTCTACGAGGCCATCGTGCGCGGCGAGGACACGTTCGAGAGCGGCATTCCCGAGAGCTTCAACGTGCTCGTGAAGGAAATGCGCTCGCTCGGCCTCAACGTCGACCTGGAAAACACCTGACGGGATTGCCCGGCGCGAGGTGCTTCTCCGCCGCCCCGTCTTCCGCGTCATGCGGACCGCCTGACCGGCGTTCGGCCGGTCAGGATCGAAGATAAAGGCCCACTTCGTTTGGGAGCCAGCTCATGAACCAGGAAGTCCTGAACGTCTTCAATCCGACCGTTCCGGCCCCGGCCTTCAACAAGATCCGCATCACCATCGCGAGCCCGGACAAGATCAAGTCCTGGTCCTACGGTGAGATCAAGAAGCCGGAAACCATCAACTACCGCACGTTCAAGCCCGAGCGTGACGGCTTGTTCTGCGCGCGCATCTTCGGTCCCATCAAGGACTACGAGTGCCTGTGCGGCAAGTACAAGCGGATGAAGTACAAGGGCATCATCTGCGAGAAGTGCGGCGTCGAGGTCACCCTGTCGCGCGTGCGCCGCGAGCGCATGGGCCACATCGAGCTCGCCGCCCCGGTGGCGCACATCTGGTTTCTGAAGTCGCTGCCGAGCCGCATCGGCCTGCTGCTCGACATGACGCTCAAGGATCTCGAGCGCATCCTGTACTTCGAATATTTCGTCGTCATCGAGCCGGGCACCACCAAGCTCAAGTACCGCCAGCTGCTCTCCGAGGACGAGTATCTGCGTGCGCAGGACGAATTCGGCGAGACCAACTTCACCGCCATGATTGGCGCCGAGGCCATCCGCGAGCTTCTGCGCGCCATGGACCTCGACAAGATCGCCGCCGACCTGCGCGTGGAGATCTCCGAGGCCACCACCGAGCTGAAGCCCAAGAAGCTCGCCAAGCGCCTGAAGATCGTCGAGGCCTTCCAGCTCTCCGGCAACAAGCCGGAATGGATGATCCTCACCCATGTGCCGGTCATCCCGCCGGACCTGCGTCCGCTGGTGCCCCTCGACGGCGGCCGGTTCGCGACGTCCGACCTCAATGACCTCTACCGCCGCGTCATCAACCGTAACAACCGCCTGAAGCGGCTGATCGAGCTGCGCGCCCCGGACATCATCATCCGCAACGAGAAGCGCATGCTTCAGGAGGCGGTGGACGCGCTGTTCGACAACGGCCGGCGCGGCCGCGTCATCACCGGCGCCAACAAGCGTCCGCTGAAGTCGCTCGCCGACATGCTGAAGGGCAAGCAGGGCCGGTTCCGCCAGAACCTGCTCGGCAAGCGCGTGGACTATTCCGGCCGCTCGGTGATCGTGGTGGGTCCCGAGCTGAAGCTGCACCAGTGCGGCCTGCCCAAGAAGATGGCGCTGGAGCTGTTCAAGCCCTTCATCTATTCGCGCCTCGACGCCAAGGGCCACTCGGCCACCGTGAAGCAGGCGAAGAAGCTGGTGGAGAAGGAGCGTCCCGAGGTGTGGGACATCCTCGACGAGGTGATCCGCGAGCACCCGGTGATGCTGAACCGCGCGCCGACGCTCCACCGCCTCGGCATCCAGGCGTTCGAGCCGGTGCTCATCGAGGGCAAGGCCATCCAGCTGCACCCGCTCGTCTGCTCGGCCTTCAACGCCGACTTCGACGGCGACCAGATGGCCGTGCACGTTCCGCTCTCGCTGGAAGCCCAGCTGGAAGCGCGCGTGCTGATGATGTCCACCAACAACATCCTGCACCCGGCGAACGGCCAGCCCATCATCGTGCCGTCGCAGGACATCGTGCTTGGGCTCTATTACCTCTCCATCATGAAGGAGAAGGAGCCCGGCGAGGGGATGATGTTCGCCAACATGGCGGAGATCGACCACGCGCTGAACGCCAAGGCGATCACGCTCGCCACCAAGATCCGCGGCCGCTACATCGGCGTGGACGCGGAAGGCAAGTCCTACTCCAAGATCTACGAGACCACGCCCGGCCGGATGAAGATCGGCGAGCTGCTGCCGAAGCATCCGAAGCTCTCCTACGACGTCGTCAACAAGCTGATGACGAAGAAGGAAATCTCCAACATGATCGATGCCGTGTACCGGCACTGCGGTCAGAAGGAGAGCGTGATCTTCTGCGACCGCATCATGGCGCTCGGCTTCTACAACGCGTTCCGCGCCGGCATCTCGTTCGGCAAGGACGACATGGTGGTGCCGAAGAAAAAGTGGGAGCTGGTCGAGGAGACCCGCGCCCTCACCAAGGAATACGAGCAGCAGTACAATGACGGCCTGATCACCCAGGGCGAGAAATACAACAAGGTCGTGGACGCCTGGGGCAAGTGCACGGACCGCATCGCCGACGAGATGATGAAGGAAATCTCGTCCGTGAAGAAGGACCCGAAGACCGGCCGCGAGAAGCAGATCAACTCGATCTACATGATGAGCCACTCCGGGGCGCGCGGTTCGCCCGCCCAGATGAAGCAGCTTGCCGGCATGCGCGGCCTCATGGCCAAGCCGTCGGGCGAGATCATCGAGAGCCCGATCATCTCGAACTTCAAGGAAGGCCTCACCGTGATGGAGTATTTCAACTCCACTCACGGCGCGCGCAAGGGCCTTGCCGACACCGCCCTGAAGACCGCGAACTCGGGCTACCTCACCCGCCGCCTTGTGGACGTGGCGCAGGATTCCATCATCACCGAGCGCGACTGCGGCTCGGAGAAGGGGATCCACATGCGCGCCATCATCGACGCGGGCCAGGTGGTGGCCTCGCTCGCCTCGCGCGTCCTCGGCCGCACCGCGGCGGAAGACGTGGTGGAGCCGGCCACCGGCACCGTCATCGTGCCGCGCGGCACGATGATCGAGGAATGGCACGTCGAGCGCATCAACAAGTCCGGCATCCAGGAGATCAAGATCCGCTCGGTCCTGACCTGCGAGACCCGGAACGGCGTGTGCGGCACCTGCTACGGGCGCGACCTCGCCCGCGGCACGCCCGTCAACATGGGTGAGGCGGTGGGCGTCATCGCCGCCCAGTCCATCGGCGAGCCGGGCACCCAGCTCACCATGCGCACCTTCCACATCGGCGGCGCGGCGACCCTCGCCGATTCCTCGTTCGTGGAAAGCAACTTCGAGGGCACCGTCCGCATCCGCAACCGCAACGTGGCGCGGAACTCGGACGGCGACCTCGTGGTCATGGGCCGCAATCTCGCGGTGGTCATCGTCGACCATGACGGCACCGAGCGCGCAGTGAATCGCGTGCAGTACGGCGCCCGCCTCAAGGTGGACGAGGGCGACACCATCAAGCGCGGTCAGCGCATCGCCGAGTGGGACCCCTACACCCGCCCCATCCTCTCCGAGGTGGATGGAACGGTGGCCTTCGAGGACCTGGTGGAAGGCTCCTCCATGAACGAGACGGTGGACGAATCCACCGGCATCGCCAAGCGCGTGGTGACGGATTCGCGTTCCGGCCGTGGGCCGGAGCTGCGGCCCGCCATTCTCATCAAGGGCAAGGACGGCAAGATCATCAAGCTGCCGCGCGGTGGCGATGCCCGCTACGCCCTGCCGGTGGAGTCCATCATCTCGGTGGACCCCAACCAGACCCTGAAGGCCGGCGACGCGGTGGCCCGCGTGCCCATGGAGAGCGCCAAGACCCGCGACATCACGGGCGGTCTGCCGCGCGTGGCAGAGCTGTTCGAGGCGCGTCGTCCCAAGGATGCCGCCATCATCGCGGAGATCTCCGGCACCATCCGCTTCGGCCGCGACTACAAGAACAAGCGTCGCCTCTCCATCGAGCCGGCGGACGGCGGGGATCCGGTGGAGTACCTGATCCCGAAGGGCAAGCACATCCATCTCCAGGACGGCGACGTGGTGGAGAAGGGCGACTTCATCGTCGACGGCAACCCGGCGCCGCACGACATCCTGGCCATCAAGGGCGTGGAGGAACTCGCGGCCTTCCTCGTCAACGAGATCCAGGAGGTCTACCGGCTCCAGGGCGTGAACATCAACGACAAGCACATCGAGGTGATTGTCCGGAACATGCTCCAGAAGGTGGAGATCGACGACGCCGGGGAGACCGACTTCCTCGACGGCGAGCAGGTGGACCGCCTCGAATTCATCGAGGCGAACGAGAAGGCCGCGGAGGAGGCGAAGAAGCCCGCCACCGGCCATCCCGTGCTCCTTGGCATCACCAAGGCCAGCCTGCAGACGCGCTCCTTCTTCTCTGCGGCCTCCTTCCAGGAGACCACCCGCGTCCTCACCGAGGCGGCGGTCAACGGCAAGGTGGATCCGCTGGAGGGCCTGAAGGAGAACGTCATCGTCGGTCGCCTCATCCCGGCCGGCACCGGCGCCCAGATGAACAAGCTGCGCGTGACCGCCAACAGCCGCGACGACCTGATCGTCGCGACCCGCGACGAGCAGAACGAGGGTCATCCCCTGGTGGAAGGCCCCGCCGACGCGGCGGAGTGACCACCGGGCCGATCGCCGTGGAAAAACGAAAGGCCGCCTCCGGGCGGCCTTTTCTTTTGGTGCGCGGGGAAGGTGAGGCGCTACAGCGCGACGGCGAAGGGGCTGATGTCGGCGAAGTCCTCGTCGTCGGGGCCGAAGTCGCGCCACATGAAGATGGCGAAGGGGGCGGGCTCGTCGAGCACGGTGAGCGGGGCATGCCACATGCCGGGCTTCAGGGTGATGCCCTCGCCGGGGGCGGGCAGGAAGGCCACCGCCGAGGCAAGGTCCGGCGATCCGTCGGCGGCATCGGGCACCACCACCACCAGCCAGCGGGTCGTCGCCATGGGCAGGAAGCTCTGCGACGTGAGGCGGTGCCGCTCTATGATGGAGACCGGCACAGGCCGTGCCAGGCTGGGCGCAGCGAGGATGAGGGAGAGGCTCGCCGGCGTCTGCGGCTTGAGGCTCGCCAGCGCGCTGTCGAAAGAGGTGCGCGTGCCCACGTCCTGCGGCACGCGCAGCACGTCGCCGAAGGGTGCGAAGCCTTCCGCGGTCAGCGGGCGGGCGAGCAGGGGCGTGGCTGCCTTGCTCATCGAAGGCCCCTCACGGTTGTTCCTCACGCCTTGCCGCCGTCGCCGGCCAGCGCCAGCACCGCGTGCAGCAGCACGTTGGCCCCCGCGGCGCAGTCGGCCTGGGTCGCGGATTCCAGCTCGTTGTGGCTCACCCCATCCTTGCAGGGCACGAAGATCATGCCCGTGGGCACGATGGTGGCGAGGTGGAAGGAATCATGCCCCGCGCCGGAGACCATGGGCCGGTGGCTGAGGCCCAGTTTCTGCGCCGCCTGTGCCACCGCGCCGGTGATGGCGGGATCGAAATGGGTGGGCTCCTTGCGCCAGATGGTGTCGAGTGCGACGCTCACCTTCCGCCGCTCGGCGATGCGCGCCACCGCCGCCTGAAGGCCCTTGTCCAGAGCAGCGAGGATGCCGGCGTCGGGCGTGCGGAACTCGGCGGCGAAGGTGATCTCGCCGGGGATCACGTTGCGCGACTGCCGGGCGATGGCGATGTCCGCCACGGTGCCCACGGCGTTCGGCCCCAGTTCCACCGCCAGCGTCTCCACCGCGAGCACGATCTCGGAGAGGGTGGCGAGGGCATCCTTGCGCAGGTGCATGGGGGTGGAGCCCGCATGGCTCTCGAAGCCGGTGATGCGCCCGTCGTACCAGATGATGCCCTGGCCGTGCTCCACCACGCCGATGGTGAGGTTCTCCGCCTCCAGGATCGGCCCCTGCTCGATGTGCAGCTCCAGGAAGCCACCGAGCTTCTGCGCGCCGAGGGGAGCCTCGCCGCGATAGCCGATGGCGTCGAGGGCCTCGCCCACGCTCACGCCCTCCGCATCGGTGCGGGCGAGGATCTCGGCCAGCGGCAGGTCGGCCACATGGCCGGCCGAGCCCATCATGGCCGGGGCGAAGCGCGAGCCTTCCTCATTGGTCCAGTTGATGACGCACAGGGGCGCCTCGGTCTCGATGCCGGCGTCGTTGAGCGTGCGCACCACCTCGAGGGCCGCGAGCGTTCCGAGGATGCCGTCGAACTTGCCGCCCGTGGGCTGGGTGTCGAGATGGGAGCCGATGCCGAGGGGCGCCTTGCCGGCATCCTTCCCCGGGCGCAGGGCGAACATGTTGCCGAGCTGGTCGATGCTCACGGCGAGCCCGGCCGCCTCGCAGGCGGCGCGGAACCAGTCCCGCACCTGCCGGTCTTCCTCGCTCAGGGCCAGGCGCCGGACGCCGCCCTTGGGCGTGCCGCCGAATTGCGCGGTTTCAAGGATGGTGCTCCAGAGGCGGTCGGAATTGATCTGGAGATTGGACAGGGCAGGGGTCATCAGCTCGGTCATCAGCTCACCGCGACGGAATCTTCAGCCAGCACGCACCTTACCGTCCGGCCGGGAGCAAGCACCACGTCCGGAGGCAGGCGCTCCGTGCAACGCTGCTGTGCGTGGGCGCAGCGGGGGGCGAAGGAGCAGGCCGCGGGCGCCGCATCCAGCGACGGCGGGGTGCCGGGAATGGTCTGGAGCCGCGCGCCGCGCCTGGCGCCGTGCACGGTGGAGGCGAGCAGCCCCTGGGGATAGGGGTGCTGCGGCGTGCGCACGATCTCCCCCAGGGTGCCGGTCTCCACGATCTGACCGGCATACATCACCGCCACCTTGTCGCAGATCTCGATGGCCACCCCGATATCGTGGGTGACGAAGATGACCGACATGCCCATCTCCCGCTGCAACTCGCGCAGCAGCAGCAGGATCTGGATCTGCACCGTGGCGTCGAGGGCCGTGGTGGGCTCGTCGGCCAGCAGGATCTTGGGCTTGCAGGCGAGCGCCAGGGCGATCATGGCGCGCTGGCGCATGCCGCCGGACATTTCGTGCGGATAGGCGTCAAGGCGGCGCTTCGCCGAGGGGATGCGCACCAGCTCCAGCATCTCCAGCGCCCGCGCCCGGGCGGCGGCATCGCTCGCGCCCTCATGGCGCTTCACCGATTCCGCGATCTGCTGGCCGATGGTGTAGACCGGGTCCAGCGCCAGCGCCGGCTCCTGAAAGATCATGGAAACGGTGCGCCCGCGGAAGGCGGAGAGGGTGGCGTCGTCCATGGCCAGCACGTCCTGCCCCGCCACGCTGACGCTGCCACTGATGACGGTTCGCTTCTTGGGCAAAAGGCGCATGAGCGCGCGCATGGTGACGCTCTTGCCGGAGCCGGATTCCCCCAAGAGGCCCAGCACCTCGCCTTCGCCGAGGGAGAGCGAGACGCCGTTCACCGCATAGACCGTGCGCTCGCCGGTGAAGCGGATGGTGAGGTCGCGGATGTCCACCAGGGGCGCGTTCATGGCGTGGCTCCCGCATTGGGCGCGCGGCTGTGGCCGGAGCCGGGAACGACCATGTGGCAGGCGGCAGCATGGGCGCCGCCCGCCACCGGCGACAGGGGAGGGCAGGCCTCGGCGCAGACCGGCTCGAAGAAGGCGCAGCGGGTGTGGAAGCGGCAGCCCGGCGGCGGATCGATGGGGTTGGGCGGATCGCCGGTGATGGGCGGCTCCTGCGTGCGCCGGTCGGGATCGAGGGCCGGCATGGCGGCGAGCAGGGCGCGCGTATAGGGATGGGCCGGGCCGTCCCACACCTCGTCCACCGGGCCGATCTCCACCACCTGGCCCAGATACATCACCAGCACCCGGTCGGAGATGTAGCGCACCACGTTGAGGTCGTGGCTGATGAAGAGATAGGTGAGGCCGAACTCGCGCTTGAGGTCGGTGAGCAGGTTCAGCACCTGCGCCTCCACCGACTTGTCGAGCGCCGAGACCGCCTCGTCCAGGATCACGAGGCGCGGCTTCAGCGCCAGGGCGCGGGCGATGTTGACGCGCTGGCGCTGGCCGCCGGAGACCTCGTGGGGGTAGCGGTTGGCGAAGACCTCCGGGCGCAGGCCCACCTTGCCCATCAGCTCGCGGGCGAGCGCCCGCGCCTCCTTGTCGGCCACGCCGTGCACCTTGGGGCCGAAGGCGATGGACTCCTCGATGGTGAGGCGCGGATTGAGCGAGGCGTAGCTGTCCTGGAACACCATCTGCATGCCGCGCCGGAACTCGCGCATGCTGAGCGTCCCACCCACCAGCTCTCCGTCGAACAGGATCTCGCCGGCGTTGCGGGGCATGAGATGCATCAGCAGCCGCGCGGTGGTGGACTTGCCGCAGCCCGACTCCCCCACGATGCCCACCGTCTCGCCCTTGGCGATGGAGAAGGAGACGTCGTCCACCGCCCGCACCGTCTTCTTCTCGGCCAGGAAGCCGCCGCCCACGGGGAAGTGCTTGGTGAGGTTCTTCACGTCGAGCAGCGGCTGGGCCGGCCCGCCGACATCGGGAAGGGGCTCGATGAGGGTCAATTGCGGATGTCCATGGCGCTGCGCAGCCCGTCGCTGAGCATGTTGAAGCAGATGGAGACGGCGAAGATCATCACGCCCGGCAGTGCAGCGACGCCCGGATTGACGTAGATGGCGGTGCGCAGGGTGTTCAGCATCAGGCCCCATTCCGGCTCCGGCGGCTTGGTGCCGAGGCCGAGGAAGGACAGGCCCGAGGCCAGGATCATGGACACCGAGATGAGGCCGGTCGCATAGACGAAGATGGGCCCGAGCACGTTGCCCAGCATGTGCACCCGCATGATGGTGATGGCCCCGGCTCCCGAGGCGCGGGCCGCATCCACGAAGTCGAGGTTGCGCACCGAGGTGGTGACGCTCTCCGCCACGCGGGTGATCTGCGGCACGAACACGATGGTGAGCGAGACGATGGAATTGACCACGCCGGCGCCCAGCACGCCGGAAATGGCGATGGCCAGCAGCACCGAGGGGAAGGCGTAGAACACGTCGATGGTGCGCATGATGACGGTGTTCACCGCCCCGCCCAGATAGCCGGCCAGCAGGCCGAGGCTGGTGCCGATGCCGAAGGCGAGCACCACCGGCAGGATGCCGATGAGCAGCGAGAGCCGCCCGCCATAGATGAGGCGGGAGAGCATGTCGCGGCCCAGTTCGTCTGTGCCGAGCGGGTAGTTGGGCGTGCCGATGTGCCGGAGACGGCGCACCATGGAGCCCTGGTAGGGATCGGCGAGGCCCAGCCAGGGGGCGAAGATGGCGGCCAGCACGATGGCGAGCAGCACCGCCGCGCACACCATGCTCACCTTGTCGCGGGAAAAGCGGCGGCCCACGGTGGCCCAATAGCCGCGGGCCTTCTGGCCCGGGGCGGCCTGGAGGGCGGCGTCGGTTGCGCTCATGTCCTCAGCTCCGCTTGATGCGCGGATCGATGGACGCCTGGGCGATATCGACCACGAGGTTGAGGAAGACGAAGAACAGCGCCAGCACCAGAATGGTGCCTTGCAGCAGCGGGAGGTCGCGCTGGAAGATCGCCGAATTGAGCAGGAAGCCCGTGCCCGGCCAGGAGAACACCGTCTCGATGAGGATGGAGCCGCCGAGCAGGTAGCCGAGCTGCAGGCCCATCACCGCCACCGCGGTGGGGGCGGCATTCTTCACCACGTGGCGGAACACCTGGGTTTCCTTAAGGCCCTTGGAGCGCAGGGCCTCCACGAAATCCTGGGAGAGGATGTCGCCGGTGAGGGCGCGCACGGTGCGGGTCACGATGCCCATGGGGATCACCGACATGGTGACGGCGGGCAGGATGAGGTGGCGCATATGGGCCCAGTCCCACGACCAGCCGCCCGATCCCATGCCCACCGCCGGCAGCCAGTTGAGCCATACCGAGAAGACGATGACCAGCACCATGCCGAGCCAGTAGTGGGGCACGGACACGCCCGCCACGGCGATGGAGGTGGCGAGCTTGTCCACCCATGTATTGCGGAAATAGCCGGCGATGAGGCCGAAGAATACGCCGAAGAAAAACCCGATGAGGGAGGCCGTCACCGCGAGGATGAAGGTGTTGCCCACCGCCTGCGTCACCTCGCTGAGCACCGGGCGGCCGGTGGCGATGGAGGTGCCGAGATTGCCGTGCAGCGCCTGCCAGATCCACAGGCCGAACTGCACCGGCAGCGGCCGGTCGAAGCCGTAGGCGGCGCGCATCTGCGCGGCCAGCTCGGCGGACGCGTCGGGCGGCAGCACCGCCACCAGCGGGTCGCCGGGCGTGATGTGGACGAGCAGGAAACACACCAGCGCGACGGCGATGACGATCGGGATCACATAGATGATCCGCCTCAGGATATAGACCAGCACGGGGCCACCTTGCGCAGGGGGAGGAAAACGCGGGGCGTGTTCAGCGTCCCGCGTTCCGGTTCAAGGCATCACTGCGAGATGGACACCGGCGAGAAGTCCACGAACCAGCTCTTGGGCTGCACGAAGCCCCTGATCCTGGGGCTCATGGCGCGCGGGCCCACGTCGTGCGCCACATAGAGGAAGGCGGCGTCGTCCACCGAGGCGGCGTGCAGCTCCGCGAGCGCCGCGTCGCGCGCGGCCGGCTCGAACGCGGTGCGGGCCTTCTTCACCAGTTCGTCGAACCTGGGATTGTTGATGAAGCCCCAGTTGTTGGACACCGGCGGCGCCATGCCCGACTGCAGGAAGCGCACCATGGCGAAGAAGGGGTCCATGGCCGCATAGGTCACGTTGATGGCGTTGGCGCCGTTGGCGCTCGGGTCCTTGGCGCCCTTGCGCCAGTTGGTGAACAGGGTGTTCCACTCGATCACGTCGAGCTCGACGTCGAAATAGCAGTCCGCCAGCGCCTGCTGGAGATATTCGTTCATGGGCAAAGGCAGCATCTGGCCCGAGCCGGACGCGGAAGTCTGGGTCTTCACCTTCAGCTTCTTGTCGGGGCCATAGCCGGCCTCCTTCATCAGCTTCTGGCCGGCGGCGACATCATATTTGATCTGGAATGTGGGGGTGCCGCGCCAGGGATGGCCGGGCTCCACGGTGCCGGTGGCGGGGGCCATGAGGCCGCCGAGCAGGCCGTCTTTCATGCCCTCGCGGTCGATGCACAGGTTCGCCGCCTTGCGCACGCGGATGTCGTTCCACGGCGAGCCCTCGATGCGGGAGAACTGCCACGGCCACACGTGGGGCTGCTCATTGCTCTCGATCTTGAAGCCGCGGGATTTCAGCTGCGCGATGGCGTCGGGCGCGGGGGCCTCGATCCAGTCCACCTGGCCGGCCATGAGGGCGGCGGTGCGGGCATTGGCCTCGGGCATGGGCAGGAGGACCATCTTATCGGTCTTCGGCACCCGCGCCTTGTCCCAGTAGGCGTCGTTCTTCACCAGTTCCAGCCGCTCGCGGGGCACGAACTTGGTCATCTTCCACGGGCCGGTGCCCGAGGCCTCACGGGCGAAGGCGGTCCAGGCGGCGGCCGCCTTGGCCTTTGCGTCCGCGCCCTCGGCGGCGTCATAGAATTTCTGCCACTGGGCGGGGCTCGCCATGAACAGGTTGGTGAGGTTGTAGGGCAGGAAGCTGTCGGGTTCCTTGGTGGTCAGCTCCACCGTGAGGTCGTCGATCTTCTTCGCCGAGACCAGGGTCGGCATGCGCGAGGCGGTGACGCCCACCTGGCTGGCGTCGAACTGCGGCGCCTCCTTGTTCAGCACCTTGCCCACGTTCCACACCACGGCGTCCGCATTGAAGGGCGAGCCGTCATGGAAGGTGACGCCGGGGCGCAGCTTGAACACCCACTTGGTCTTGTCGGCGTCGTCCACCTTCCACTCGGTGGCAAGGCCGGGGACGAGGACGCTCGGCCTGGTGGCGGAAGACAGGTCCCACAGCACCAGGGCGTCATACATGGTGAGGCCGGTGAAGCGGTTGCCCTCGAAGCCCTGGTCCGGCTGGCCGAGGGTGCGCGGAATGTCGGCGGCGGTCATGCCGATGCGCAGGGTGGTCTCGGCGCCGGCGAGGCCTGGGGCGATGCACGCAAAACCGGTTGCCAGACTGGTGGCCAGCAGAAGGGCGGCGGTCTTCGTGGCGAGGCGACCGGTGCAGATCCGCTTTTCCGTTTTGAGCATCGTGGGTTCCTTATGCGGCGAGACGATCGCCTCAGTAGCAACCCCCGTGCCATTGGCCCCCATCCCGCAGGCAGCCAGCCTTTCCTTGCGGAATGCCATAAAAATTTGTCTATAAATCATCCATGATTTGTCATTGTGCCTAAGCAGGCAGCAGGTTGGGCGCACGAGTATGCGACCCGGCGCTAGGCTGCGCTCCTTGGACATGCTTCCCTTGCACCGGATCGACCCCGCTCGACCGATGAGGCCCGCTTGAAGATCCTCGTTCTCAATGGAAATACCTCCGCGCAGGTGACGGAGCGCATGATTTCATCACTCCGGCCCCGTTGCCCGGAAAGCGTGCAGCTGGTCGGCGCGACGGCGCCCTTCGGCATGCCCTACGTATCCACGCGGGCCGCCGTGGCGGTGGCTGGCCATGCGGTGCAGGAGGCGGTCCGCGCCGCTGTGGAGGGTGAGGCGACCGCGGGCCGGGGCCCCTTCGATGCCTGCCTCTATGCCTGCTTCGGCGAGCCGGGCATCGAGGCGCTGCGCGAGACGCACGCCTTCCCGGTGGCGGGCATGGCGGAGGCGAGCATCCTCACCGCCCTCCAGCTGGGCGCGCGCTTTTCCATCGTCACCCTGGGTGCGGCGTGGCCGGCCATGCTGCGCGACCTGATGCGCCGCGCCGGCTTCGAGGCGCGCTGCGCCGGCTTCGGCGTGGTGCCGGGCGATGCCCTCGCCGTGGCGACGCGCCGGGAGCACGGGCTGCGCGTGGTGCGCGAGGCGGTAGACGAGGTGATCGCCCGCCAGGGGCCGGACGTGGTGATCGTCGGCGGCGCCGCGCTGGCCGGCTACGGCACCGCGCTTGCCGCGCAGGCGCCGGTGCCGGTGCTGGATTCCCTCGTCGTCAGCTTCGAGCAGGCGCTGGCCTTGGCCCGGCTCGGACCTCTCCGGTCCGGGCCCATCCGGCCGGATCGAGTGCCGCAGGATTGAAGCGGGCCATCGCCGGCTTCGGCGCGGGCCGCCAGGATGGGTGTTACGATATTGAAAAACCGGGGTTGGGGGGAAATCATGAAGCGCATCGTCGGTGCCGGCGTCGATCTGTGCCGTGCGTTGCTCGTCGCCTGTGTGACCGGGAGCGCGGGGGGCGCCCTCGCCCAGGCGCCCTGGTCGGCGTCGGACTACCGCGAGCCGGTGACGCTCGCGAGCAAGGACGGCGTGCTGGAAGTCACCCTCACCGCGCACCAGGGAGCGGCGCGGCTCGACACCGCCTCCGGGCCGGTCGGCAATGCGCTCGTGTTCGGCTACAGCCTCGTGCGCGGCACCGCGACCAACGGCCCGGCCAGCGCGACCGACGCGTATCCGGCTCCAACCCTCCAGGTCTTTCCCGGCGAAACCCTGATCATCAACCTGGAGAACGGGCTGAAGGACCTGACCATCCGGGACTTCTACGATCCGAAATACACGGCGACGGACGGCACGGTTCCCATCTCTCCCGAGCCGCTCCGGGACTCCCCGATCAACCTGCACACCCACGGCCTGCACGTCAGCCCGAAGGGCAATTCGGACAACGTGCTCCTGCACCTGCCGGCGGGCAGCGCGAACACCTATGTCTACCGCATCCCCACCAACATGCCGCAGGGCGCCTACTGGTATCACCCGCACCTGCACACGCTCACGGCGGCCCACGTCTATCTCGGCCTCGCCGGAATACTTTCTATCGGCCGCCTCGACGGCAACCTCCCGGTGGTGACGCAGAAGGCCATTCCGATCCGCAACATGGCGTTGCAGTACAATTTCGTGTTCGATCGGCAGGGGCCGAACCCGCAGCTCAACACTGCGAACTGGCCGCAATTCGTCAGCACGCTCGAACCGCCCGCCGAGGGGGCGCTGGCGAACGGCACCTATCGGCCGGTGCTGGCGCCGGTGAACTTCAGCGCGTCGCGGCCGGGCACGCGCTTTGCCACCGTGTGGTATGCCGGGCCGCTCTCGATCCACAACATGCGCGGGCGCTTCCAGTTCATTCCCAACACCCTGCAGAGCTTCACCGCCCGCGACGGCGCCGCCGGCAACGTGCCCGCCGATCCCTCGCTCCCCGACCATCTGCGCGATGTCCAGTTCACGGTGAACGGCCAGTTCCAGCCCACCCTGCGCAGCCGGCCCGGACAGACCGAGATCTGGGTTCTCTCCAACATCAGCGACATCGCCTACATGAACGTCCGGCTTACCGAGACCGCGACGGGGCGCCATCCCCGGATCGCCATCGTGGGACAGGACGGCAATCCCAGCCCCGCCGTGCGCTTTCCGGTGGAGGAGGGCGGGACGCGGCTCCTGATCCCGCCGGCCTCGCGCTTCGCCATCGCGGTGACCATGCCCGAGAGCGGAGACCTCATCCTCGAAATGCCGCCTTTGGGCGGCGGCGCGCGGACGGAGAATGCGCCGGGCATCCTCTACACCAGCAACGGCACGGAAAACCCGCCGGCGGTGCTCGGCACGCTCAGCGTGGCGCCGTGGGCCGTCAGCTATTATGACGGCTTCTTCTTCTTCCCGACCCAGCTGCTCATGCGCGCCATCCCCGCAGGGGAGAAGGGCACCGCGACCGCCTTCATCGAAGGCGAGGCGCTGGGCGCCTACCATTCGTTCGAGGACCTGTCGCAACTGAAGCCGGATGTGACCCGCCACATCCTCATCAATGGCGGCTTCCTCAACGATCTCGCCAGCAAGGCCGACCCCAAGTCCTTCATTTACGCCTTCGACAGCAAGGCTTTTCCCAACGTTCCCCTGATCCAGCCGCGCCTCGGCTCGGTGGAGGAGTGGGTGTTCCGCAACGAGAACAATGACGAGCACCCCATCCACGTCCACGTGAACGATTTCCAGGTCACCGCCCTGTTCGACCCCACCGTGGACCTGAGGCTCGGGCCGGTGATGCAGGGCATCGACAACATCAACGTGCCCGCGCCCAATCTCGGACCGGAAGAAGCGGTGATCGAGGCCGGCACCCTCTCCATCCGGACCCGGTTCGAGGACTATGCCGGCCTGTTCGTCATGCACTGCCACCGCCTCAACCACGAGGACAACGGCCTGATGGCGATGGTCAATGTCATCCCCGCCGTCTCGTCCTACGCGGTCTCGGTTCCGGGCGCGCCGGGGCGTCCGGCGACGGTGCGGGTGCTCGACGGCAACGGCGACCGGCCCATCGCCACCGTGGTCCCGTTCGCCGGATACGAGGGTGCGGTCCAGGTCGCCATGGGTGACGTGGACGATGACGGGGTCCATGACCTCGTCGTGGGCGCAGGGCGCGGCCATGCGCCGGAGGTGGTGGTCTATTCGGGCGCCGCCAAAGTGGGGGTGGCCCCCTTCACGCGGGAGTTCATCCGCTTCGCCGCCTTCGACGCCACGGCGCGGGGCGGCGTCAGCGTCGCGGTGGCGCAGATCGACGGGACGACGGCGGACAATATCGTCGTCGGCTCGGGGCCCGGCGCCAGGAGCGAGGTGAAGGTCTTCCGCTCGACGCGCATGCCCTCCGGCTGGGCGCCGGGCGTGTTCTCGTCGTTCAGCCCCTATGGCGACGACCGCTCCGGCGTGAGTGTCAGCACCGGTTTCGTGGATTTCTCCACCGGCCGCCAGAGCATCGTGACGGCGCCGGGGCCCGGCGTGCCGGCGCAGGTGAAGGTGTTCGCGTTCCCGCTGTTCGGCAAGGCCGGTGCCGGCCGCACCGGTGGCCCCGTCGCCGCGCCGGCGGGCGCGGCCTTCGGTCAAATCTCCACCGCCGGCTTCTCCCCCTTCGAGAATGTGTGCCGGGGCAGCACCGATCCCGCCGAGCCGGTCAACACGGCCACCTTCGCCCCCTTCGGCGAGGGCTATACGGGCGGCGTTACGCTCGCCACCGGCTGGCTGGCCGGCGTGCTCGGCGGGGCTGAGCGGATCATTGCCGGCCAGCTCGACGGCGGCGTGGTCAAGGTGTTCACCAGCGGCTCGGCCCTCGACGGAGGGCCGCCCATGTATCTCCACAGCGCGGCGGCCCATCCCGCCGTCGCGTTCCGGGAGATGGCGTCCTTCCTCCCCTTCGGCGCGGGCGGCCGGGGCCTCAGCATCGCCACCACGAGCACCACCGAGGGGGCCGACCTCCTGGTCGGCGGCCTCGCCGGCGCGGGGAACGCCGCCATGGTCCGTCGCTTCGGCTTCGTCCGGCCCGACCCGACCGCCCAGGCGGTGAAGGCCGAACTGGTGGGCGAGGCGGCCTTCGCGGCGTCCGGGCCGCTCACCCTCGGCGGCGATTGAGGTGCCGTGGGCAGCCTTCAGGCCGGGCCGGCGTCCTTCGGCGCGGCCTGCATGGAGTCGTCGCGGCCTTCGTGCACCAGCACGCGCCCCAAGGGCGTGCCGGAGGTGTGGAGCATGATGGACCAGGCATCCGCCTCCGCCCGCGCCTTGGGTTCGGCGCCAGCTCCGCGAACGCAATTGCCCCGTCTGTCCGAGCCAGTCGCGGCAGGTGAGCCGCAGATCGGCGCCCACCACCGCGGCGGCGCCGGGATCGCGCGCCAGGCTGGCGGGGAAACCGGTGCCAGCCTGATGAATCCGGGCAAGGTCCTGCGCGTGGGGGCATAGCGCATCCGGGCACAAATTCCGGTCGGCAATGCAGGCGCGGCCGGTCCGGTCCCAGGCGTGGGACGGGACGCGCATGCGCCCTTGACAAGCCCTCCCGGCGATGAGACCGTTTGTCCGACAAAGCGGATAAACGCCAGTATGTCCGACAATATTGCTGACCGTTTCGATCGCATCCGGGTGCCTTCGGCCTATGAAATGGTTGCCGACGCCATCGAGAGCGAAATCGTGTCCGGACGGCTCAGGCCGGGGGACGAGATCGGCACCGAGGCGGCGCTGGTCCGGCAGTTCGGCGTCAATCGCTCCACCGTTCGCGAGGGCATCCGCGTGCTGGAGCAGGGCGGCCTCGTGCGGCGGGAGGCCGGGCGCAAGCTCTATGTCTGCGAGCCCCGCCACAGCGCCCTGTCCAGCCGCATGAGCCGCGCGCTGGTGCTGCAGGACGTCACCTTCCGCGAATTGTTCGACACCGCGCTGATCCTGGAGGTGGGGGCGGTGGAAGGGGCGGTGGCCCATGCGGATGACGACGTGATCGCCGCCCTCGAGGCCAACCAGTCGCGGATCGAGGAGGCCATCGGCAATCCGGTCCTTCTGTCGGAGATCGACACCGAATTCCATGCCCTCGTCGCCCATGCCTCCCGGAACCGGGTGCTGGAACTGGCGCGCGAGCCGGCGGCCATCCTTTTCTTTCCTTCATCCGAGATGATCTGCCGGCGGGTGCCGGAGGGCGGGCCGCGCATGGTGGAGGCCCACCGCAGGATCATCGACGCCATCAAGGCGCGCGATCTCGACCTCGCGCGCACCTGGATGCGCCGTCACCTCGTGGACTGGCGCAAGGGCTTCGTGCGCGCCGGCCGCGAGATCGACGCGCCGGTGGAGCGCATCTTCGCGCGTTACGCCTTGAGCCGTTCCTCGATCTGAGGCAGCGGTGAAACGTCATCAAAGATCCCCGGACACAAGAACCGGGGACTGGTCGCAAAAGACCGCGTCGGTAACCCTTGGGAGGGGAAACGTCTTGATCACGCTGAACTCGGCCGTTCGCGCCGGGCGGCGCTGCTGCGCCGCCTTGTCGTCGGGGGAGGGGCCATGATGCGCCCGGCCCCCGGCCCCCTCGCGCCCGCCCATCTGGCCGTTTCCGGGCTCAGCCTGTCGTTCGGCGGGCTCAAGGCGCTCACCGATGTCTCGTTCGAGGTGCGGCCGGGCACCATCACCGCCCTCATCGGGCCGAACGGCGCCGGCAAGACCTCGCTCTTCAACTGCATCTCGGGTTTCTACCGGCCGCGCGAGGGGTACATCCGCCTCGACGCGCGGGACATCACCGCCACCCATCCGCCGGCGCGGGCGAAGGCCGGGCTGGCGCGCACCTTCCAGAACATCGCCTTGTTCAAGGGCATGACGGTGCTCGACAACATCAAGCTCGGCCGCCACGCCCACATGCGCACCAATCTGCTTGAGGCGCTTTTCTACTGGGGCGCCGCCCGGCGCGAGGAGATGGATCTGCGGGCCGAGGTGGAGCGGCGGATCATTGATTTCCTGGAGATCGACCACATCCGCAACAAGCCGGTGGCCTCGCTGTCCTACGGCCTGCAGAAGCGGGTGGAGCTCGCCCGCGCGCTCGCCATGCGGCCGCGCCTGCTCATGCTCGACGAGCCGGTGGCGGGCATGAACCGCGAGGAGACCGAGGACATGGCCCGCTTCATCCTCGACGTGAAGGAGGAGTGGGGCATCTCCATCCTCATGGTGGAGCACGACATGGGCATGGTGATGGACATCTCTGACCATGTGGTGGTGCTCAATTTCGGCAAGGTGATCGCGCAGGGGCCGCCGGTTGAGGTGCAGGGCGATCCGCAGGTGGCAGCCGCCTATCTCGGCAGCGGCAACCCGGCCGAGCTGATGCGGCGCCTTTCCGCCATCGGGGAGGCCGCCTGATGGACTGGCTGTTCTTCGCCGAGGTGACGCTGGCGGGCCTCGGCTCCGGGGCGCTGCTGGCGCTCACCGCGCTGGCCTTCGTGCTGATCTACAAGGCGACGCGGGTCATCAACCTCGCGGTGGGCGAGATCCTGATGCTCGGCGGCTACCTGTTCTTCGCCTTTTCCGCCGGCTTCGGGCTGCCGGTGTGGGCGGCGATCCCGCTCGCCATCGCGGGGGGCGGCGCGGTGGGGGCGCTGGTGGAGCGCGCCCTGATCCGGCCCATGCTGGGGGAGACGCCCATCTCCGTCTTCATGGTCACGGTGGGGCTCGGCTCGGTGCTCATGGGTGTGGCGGAACTGGTGTGGAACACCGATCCGCGGGCGCTCCCGGACTTTATGGGCGCCACCCCGGTGTTCATCGGCGAGGCCTATGTCTCCCGCAAGATCGCGGTCGGCTTCGTGGTGGCGGGGGTGGTCATCGCCCTGTTCCTGCTGCTGTTCCGCTTCTGGCGCGGCGGAGTGGCGCTCAGGGCCACCGCGAGCGACCAGGCGGCGGCCTATTCCTGCGGCATCAACGTGCCCGGCGTGTTCTCGCTGGCCTGGATCGTCGCCTGCGCCACTGCGGCGGGGGCGGGCATCCTGGTGGGCGCCATCGGCGGCATCTCGCCTACCATGGGGGTGTTCGGCCTCTCGGCGCTGGTGGTGGTGATCATCGGCGGGCTGGACAGCGTGCTGGGCGCGCTGGTGGGGGGCCTCCTCATCGGCCTCGTGGAGGCCTGGGCCGGCACCTATCTCGGTGGCGAGTTCAAGCTCGTCACCACCTTTTCCCTCCTCATCGCGGCGCTGATGATCCGGCCCTACGGCCTGTTCGGCACCGTTGAAATCGAGCGGCTCTGATGCGCATCGCCACCGCCAAGGAAACCTACATCGCCGACGAAGGCTTGCTGACCACGAACACCCAGCGGGCCTGGATGATCGTGCTCGCCCTCGTGCTGGCCCTCGCGCCGTTCGTGCTGAACGCCTACTGGCTGTATCTGGCCTGCCTCGTCGCCATCAACGTGGCGAGCGCCACGGGGCTCAACATCCTCACCGGCTATACCGGCCTCGTAAGTCTCGGGCAGGCCGCCTTCATGGCGGTGGGCGCCTATGCGGTGGCGTTCCTCGACGGGCATCTGGGCACGCCCTTCCTTCTCAACATCCTCGCGGCGGGGCTGATCGCGGCGGCGGTTGGGGTGCTGGTGGGGGTGCCGAGCCTGCGGGTGAAAGGGCTTTATCTCGCCATCGCCACCATCGCCGCCTCCTTCATCCTGCATTTCGTCTTCACCAACTGGGTGTCGGTGACGGGCGGCATGAGCGGGGTGAACGTGGCGCCGGCGCGCCTGTTCGGCATCGAACTGGCCTCGCCGTTCGCGCTTTACTTCGTCATCGTGCCCGTCACGGCGCTGATGGTGCTGGGCGCGGCCAACCTGTTCCGCACCCGCATCGGCCGCGCCTTCATCGCCATCCGCGATCGGGACATCTCGGCCGAGGTGCTGGGCATTCCGCTTTTACAATACAAGCTCATGAGCTTTGCCCTGTCGTCCTTCTACGCCGGGGTGGCGGGGGGCATGTGGGCCTATTTCTTCCGCGTGGTGACGCCGGAAAGCTTTCCGTTTGCCACCTCCATCTTCTTCCTGGCGGCGGTGATCGTGGGCGGGCTCGGCACCATCCTCGGCCCCATCCTCGGCGCCGCCTTCATGACGCTGGTGCCGGAGCTGCTGAAATACGTGGTGGAGTGGCTCGGCCCGGTCTTCCCCAATGCAGGGGCGGCGCTGTCGCCGGTGCGCACCATCGTGTTCGGCGCACTCATCATCTTCTTCCTGGTATTCGAGCCGCAGGGACTGGCGGAGATCGTGCGCCGCGTCCGCCGCTTCTTCCATTTGTGGCCGTTCAAGACCTGACGAAACGCGAAATCGCGGCGTCGAAGTAAAGTCCAAGAAGACAACGGAGGAAACGCCAAATGACGGATCTGAACCGACGCGACATCCTGGGCCTTGCCGCCACGGCGGGCCTTGCATCCACGTTCTTTTCCCCCCTGACCGCCTTTGCCGACGAGAAGGAGCTGGTGATCGGCGGCTCCATCCCGCTCACCGGCGTGTTCGCCTTCGCCGGCGTCGCCATCGAGGCGGGCATCTCGGATTTCGTGAAGATCACCAACGAGGCGGGCGGCGTCGCCGGCCGCAAGCTGCGCCTTGCCTATGAGGACACCGCCTACAAGGTGGACCAGTCGGTGGCGGTCTTCAACAAGCTGACCACCCAGAACGACATCCACCTCTATTACGGCGACTCCACCGGCTTCGCGAAGACCATCAACGAGGAATTGAACCGCCGCGGCACCATCCTGATGGCGGGGGCCTCCTTCGGCAGCGAGCTGAACAATCCGGAAAAGTACCCGTTCCAGTTTATGGCCGGTCCCGACTATGTGGAGATGATCGCCATCCTGCTCGAATACATCGCGAAAGAGCAGAAGGGCGCGAAGATCGTCTTCGTGAACTCAGATACCGAGTTCGGCCGTGACCCCATCGAGGCCAGCGTGAAGCGCGCCAAGGAGATGGGGCTGGAGGTGGTCGGGCAGATCGTCACCCCGCCCACGGCGGTGGATGTCTCCACCGAGATCCTGAAGCTGCGCCGCGCCAATCCGGACTTCACCATCTTCCACGGCTACGTGCTGGCGCCGCTGCCGGAATTCCTCTCCCAGGCCAAGCAGCTGGGGCTGAAGAGCCGGTTCATGGGCACCTTCTGGTCCATGGACAATTCGCTGTGGGCCAATGTGGGCGCGCCGGCGGACGGCTTCATGGGTGTGATGCCCTACCGCTATTATTACGACACCGCTCCCGACGCGCCCATCCTGGAGAAGATCAGGAAGCTTCGGCCCACCTACCAGGCCACGGGCTACATGCAGGGCTTCCTCACCGCCATGCTGATGACCGAGGCCGCCAGGCGCACGCTTCAGGCAGGCAAGGCGCTGGACGCGAAAAACCTCAAGGCGGCACTCAACACCATCAAGGATTTCGACACCGGCGGCATCATCGGCGTGCCCATTTCCATTCCGGGCAATTCGGTGCCGGTGGGGCGCATCTATTCCTACAGCGCCGCCGACAAGCAGATGAAGCCGGCCTCCGACTGGATCAGCCTGAAGAAGTGATGAAGATGACCGCGAAGGCCATGCTCGAGATCAGTAATATCGAGGTCGTCTACAACCGGACGGTCCAGGTGCTGCGCGGCCTCTCCCTGCGGGTGGAAGAGGGGCAGGTGGTGGCCCTGCTCGGCTCCAACGGGGCCGGCAAGTCCACCACGCTCAAGGCCGTCTCCAACCTGCTCCAGCTGGAGGATGGCGCGGTGACGGCGGGCGCCATCGCCTTCGACGGCGCGCCGCTCGCAGAACTCACCCCCCATGGGCTGGTGCGGCGCGGGCTGTTCCACGTCATGGAGGGCCGGCGCATCTTCGAGGACCTCACGGTGGAGGAAAACCTCGTCGCCGCCACCTATGCCTTGACCGGGCGGGCGGGCAAGCCCGCCTCGTTCGATGCGGTCTACGCCTATTTCCCCCGCCTTTATGAGCGCAGGAGCGGGCGGGCCGGGTACCTGTCCGGCGGCGAGCAGCAGATGCTCGCCATCGGCCGCGCGCTGGTGGCCGAGCCCAAGCTCATCCTGCTGGACGAGCCCTCCCTGGGCCTGTCGCCGAAGCTGGTGGAGGAGATCTTCACCATCATCGCCCGCATCAACCGCGAGCGCGGCGTGTCCATGCTGCTGGTGGAGCAGAACGCCGCCGTGGCGCTGGCCGTCTCCCATTACGGCTACATCATGGAGACCGGCAAGATCGTGCTCGACGGCCCCACGCAGCGGCTGATGGCGGATGAGGACGTACGCGAATTCTATCTCGGCATGGCCGGGGAGCGGGGCGAAAAAAGCTACCGCGACATCAAGCACTACAAGCGCCGCAAGCGCTGGCTTTCGTGAGAGGCGCGCCATGGACCCCGCCATGAATTCTGCCATGACCCGCCCCGACTTTCCCGCCCTGACCCTGCCGCAGATGCTGCGCCTCCATGCCGAGCGGCAGGGCGAACGCACCGCGATCCGCCAGAAGGATTTCGGCATCTGGAACCCGGTCTCCTTCAAGGACTATTTCGCCCGCGCCGCCGCGGTGGGCCACGGCCTCCGTTCGCTCGGCCTTGGCGAAGGCGGGCATGTGGCGGTGCTCTCGGAAAACCGCATCGAATGGGTGCTGGCCCAGCTCGGCGCCGGCCTCGCGGGGGCGGTGACGGTGGGAGTCTATCCCACCAGCCCAGCCAACGAGGTGGCTTATGTGCTCGGCCATTCGGATACGCAGGTTGTGGTGTGCGAGGACCAGGAGCAGGTGGACAAGGTGCTGGAGCGGCGCGCCGAACTGCCGCTGCTGAAGCATATCGTGGTGATGGAGAAGAAGGGCCTGCGCGCCTACGCGCCCGGCACCGTGCTGTCGTTCGACGACCTCGTGGAGGCGGGCGCGCGGCACGGCCAAGCCCATCCCGGCCTCATCGGGGAGGTGCTGGCGCGCCAGTCCCTCACCGACATCGCGCTGATGATCTACACCTCCGGCTCCACCGGCAAGCCGAAGGGGGCGATGCTCACCTACGGGAATCTGCGGGCGCAGGCCATCGCCATCGCCGAGCGGCTGGGGCTCGATGCCGAGACCACCCACGTCTCCTACCTGCCCCTGTGCCATGTGGCCGAGCAGATGCTCACCACCATGACGCCGCTCTATCTCGGCTCGCAGGTGAATTTCGGCGAGTCCATCCGCACCATCCAGGAGGATCTGCGGGAGGTGGCGCCGAGCATGTTCCTCGGCGTGCCGCGCATCTGGGAGAAGCTGCACGCCTCCATCTACATCAAGATGCTGGAGGCGGGCGGGGTGCGCCGCGCCCTGTTCGAGCGCCTCATGGCGGCGTGCCAGCCCTTCGCCGAGACGGCGCCGGCAAAGCGGACGCTGTACCAGCGGGCGGTGTTCCTCATCGGCTGGCTGCTGTTCTTCCGGGCGCTGCAGAACTTCATCGGCCTGCGCAAGGCGAAGGTGGCCATGACGGGGGCGGCGCCCATCTCGCCTCACATCGTGCGCTTTTTCCGCACCATCGGCGTGCCGCTCATCGAGGTCTATGGCGCCACCGAGACCAGCGGCATGGCCACCGGGCAGCGCCTGTCCAACCTCGTGCCCGGCTGCGTGGGACCGGCGGCGGAGGGGGTGAGCCTTGCCCGTGGCGATCACGGCGAGCTGCTGGTGAAGGGCGGCATCGTGTTCGCGGGCTACTACAAGAGCGCGGAGGCCACCGCGGCCGCCCTGCGCGACGGCTGGCTCCACACCGGCGACGTGGTGGAGTTCGTGAACGGCCAGGTGAAGATCGTCGATCGCCTGAAGGACATCATGATCACGGCGGGGGGCAAGAATCTCAGCCCGTCGGAGATCGAGAACGTGGCCAAGGGCAGCGCCTTCATCAAGGAATGCATCGTCATCGGCGAGGCGCGCAAATACGTCTCGGCCCTCATCCAGATCGATTTCGAGACGGTGGGCAAATGGGCCGAGGAGAACGGCATCTCCTACACCAATTTCCGCAATCTCGCGGAGAACCCGAAGGTGCGCGCGCTGATCGAGGGCGAGGTCGCCAGGGCCAACGGTCAGCTGGCGCAGGTGTCCCACATCCGGCGCTTCCACCTCCTCACCAAGGAGCTGGACCATGACGACGACGAGGTGACCGCGACGATGAAGGTGCGGCGCTCCAACATCCAGAAGAAGTATGCGGCGGAGATCGAGAGCCTCTACGCGACGGCTTGAGGGGGCGCTGCTTCGACTGGGTCCGCGCCGGAACCCTCCCCCGCTAGCGAGGGGAGAGGGGGCCGACGGCGCATGTTTTCAAACGCAGACCCCGCCTTCACCCCACGGGCGCGAACGTGACGGCGAGCGCGGTCATGTCGTCGAATTGCGGCGCCGTGCCCGAATGGTGGGCGGCGGCGTCGAGCAGGGCGGCCAGGAAGGCGTCGGCCGGCAGATGCAACGCGCGCAGCGCCGCCGCCTCCAGGCGCGCGTCGCCGAAGGAGATCTCGTCCGTATTGATGGCGTCCGTCAGCCCGTCCGAGAACAGGAACAGCCGATCGCCGGGACCAAGGCGGCCGGTGATGGCACGCGGCCTCATTCCCTCCAGGATGGCGAGGGCCATTCCGGTGGCCTCCGGCCGCTCGATGGCGCCGTCGGCGCGCAGGATCATCGCGTCGGTGTGGCCGCAATTGCAGTAGGTGAGATCGCCGGTCTCAAGGTCGATCACGGCGCAGAACAGGGTGACGAACATGTCCTCCCCGTTGGTGGCGCACAACAGGTCGTTCACCGTGGCGATGGCGGTGGAGAGGTCCGCTTCCCGCCGCAGTCCCATGCGCAGTGCGGTCTGGGTCGCGCTCATGAACAGGGCGGCGGGGGTGCCCTTGCCGGCCACGTCGCCGAGGCTGACCACCAGGTGGCGCTGGTCGATGAGGAAGTAATCGTAGAAATCCCCGCCTACGTCCTTGGCGGGTCGCATGGCGGCGGCGATGTCGGCGCGGCCGGCGAGGGCGTCGGGCGCCAGGGGAGCCGGCAGCATGGAGCGCTGGATGGCGGCGGCATTGGCCATCTCGCGGCGCTCCGCCACCCGCGTCATGATGGCCTCGGCGAGGCGGCGGAAGGAGTGCGAGAAGTCCACCAGCTCCGGCAGCGGATTGCGCAGCTCGTCCAGCAGCTTCAGGTCGAACTCGCGGCGCTCCAGCGCGTTGAGCGCGTTGGCGTAGAAGCCGAAGACGCGGTTGAAGGTCTCGAACCGGCTGCCGAACTGGCGCATCACCGCCGAGAGCAGCGCGGGATAGGCGCGCCCGGCTGCCTCCAGCGCCTCCGACGAGAGCCGCAGGGCGACGAGCTCCGTCGCCGCGTCCACATGGGCGGTGCGCGCGACGCCGGTGAAGGCGGCGATCTCGCCGATCACGGCCGGTGCCGCGAGCCTGGCGAGCTCCACATGGGCATAGGGTGTGTCGATGGTGACCACGGCCGTGCCCTCCACCACCAGCAGGGCGAAGGTTTCGTGAACGCCCCGGCGGATGAGGCGGGTGCCCGGCGGCACCACCATCTTCTCGCCTTCGGAAACGAGGGCGAGCAGCGCCTCGAACGGGAAATCGGCGAAATAGCCATGCTGCGCCATCACGGCGGCCGCGGCCGCGGCCTCGGCGGGGCCGAGGCGATGCGTGTCATCCTGTCGTAGCGTCAGTGGCGGCATGGTTTTTCCCTGGGCGCGCCCACTATAGCCCGCATCGGGCAGGGAGCCTTACTCCAAACGCAGGATGCGGAGCGCACGCGCCAGCACGGCGTAGAGGACCGCCGTGGACCAGCCGAACAGCAGCATGCCGTTTGCCGCCGTGATGGGACCCAGCAGGCGCCACTCGTAGGTCGGGAGAATGTCGCCGTAGCCGAGCGTCGTGAAATTGACGAAGGCGAGATAGTAGACGTCCTTGCGGGGGATGACGCCGAGCAGGTTGTAGAGTTCGGCCCAGATGGCCACCTCGATGAAGTGTCCCAGGGTCAACAGGACCCCGGACATGGCCATCACGATGATGAGCGTCTCGATCTTGCGCCGGGGGGAGAGGTGGCGGGCGGCGATGCGGGCGGCGCGCACCACCAGGATGGTGGCAAGCGCCTGCACCGCGATGGTGAGGACGCTGATGACAGCGCCCACCAGGAATTCTCCGTCAGCAAACATAATGTTGTCGTCCCTGCTCAGGCTCGCCCACCGTTCACCCAAGCCGCCTCGAAGGGCAAGGGACGTGGCGCCGATCAGGCCTCCTGCCGCAGCGCGCATTGATCTTGATCGGTTTCTGTGTATTTTGCGCCGCAATAATCCCTTTCCCGGCGGGCCCGAGCCATTCGGACCCGCGTTTTCGTGCTGGACGCCCATGAAGCTGCGCAACATCGCCATCATCGCCCACGTCGACCACGGCAAGACCACGCTGGTGGATGAGCTGCTCAAGCAGTCGGGCTCCTACCGCGAGAACCAGCGCGTGGCCGAGCGCGTGATGGATTCCAACGACCTGGAAAAGGAGCGCGGCATCACCATCCTGGCCAAGGCCACCTCGGTGGTCTGGAAGGACACGCGCATCAACATCGTCGACACCCCCGGCCACGCCGACTTCGGCGGCGAGGTGGAGCGCATCCTGAACATGGTGGACGGCGCCATCGTGCTGGTGGACGCCGCCGAGGGCCCCATGCCCCAGACCAAGTTCGTGGTGGGCAAGGCGCTGAAGGTGGGGCTCAAGCCCATCGTCGCCATCAACAAGGTGGACCGCTCCGACGCCCGTATCACCGAAGTGGTGAACGAGGTGTTCGATCTGTTCGCGGCGCTCGACGCCACCGACGAGCAGCTCGACTTCCCCATCCTCTACGGTTCCGGCCGCAACGGCTGGATGGCCGACAAGCCGGAAGGCCCCAGCGACCAGGGCATGGCGCCTTTGTTCGATCTCGTGCTGAAACACGTGCCGGAGCCCACCGTGGGCGAGGGCCCGTTCCGCATGATCGGCACCCTGCTGGAAGCCAACCCCTTCCTCGGGCGCATGATCACCGGGCGCATCACCTCCGGCTCCATCAAGCCGAACCAGTCCATAAAGGTGCTGGCCCAGGACGGCTCGCTGGTGGAGCAGGGCCGCGTGTCCAAGATCCTTGCTTTCCGCGGCATCGAGCGCCAGCCTATCGACGAGGGCGTGGCGGGTGACATCGTAGCCATCGCCGGCCTCACCAAGGGCACCGTGGCCGACACCTTCTGCGACCTTAGCGTCGACACGCCGCTGAAGGCCCAGCCCATTGATCCGCCCACCGTCACCATGTCGTTCATCGTGAACGATTCGCCCCTCGCCGGCACCGAGGGCGACAAGGTGACGAGCCGCGTCATCCGCGACCGCCTGTTCCGCGAGGCGGAGGGCAACGTGGCGCTCAAGATCGAGGAATCCACCGAGAAGGATTCCTTCTTCGTCTCCGGCCGTGGCGAACTGCAGCTCGCGGTGCTGATCGAGACCATGCGCCGCGAGGGCTTCGAGCTTGCCGTGTCGCGCCCCCGCGTCGTGTTCCAGAAGGACGAGGCCACCGGCCAGATGCTGGAGCCCATCGAGGAAGTCCTCATCGACGTGGACGAGGAATATTCCGGCACCGTGGTGCAGAAGATGAGCGAGCGCCGCGCCGAGATGGTGGAGATGCGCCCCTCCGGCGGTAACCGCCAGCGCCTCGTCTTCTATGCTCCCACCCGCGGCCTCATCGGCTACCAGTCGGAGCTTTTGACCGACACCCGCGGCACCGCCATCATGAACCGGCTGTTCCACGAATACGCCCCCTACAAGGGCGAGATCGCCGGCCGCGTGAACGGTGTGCTGATCGCCAACGAGCAGGGCGAGGCGGTGGCCTATGCCCTGTGGAACCTGGAAGACCGCGGCCCGATGATCATCGAGCCGGGCTGGAAGGTGTACCAGGGCATGCTGGTGGGCATCCACAACCGGGACAACGACCTGGAAGTGAACGTGCTGAAGGGCAAGAAGCTCACCAACATCCGCACCACCTCCAAGGACGAGGCGGTGCGCCTGACCCCGCCCATCCGCATGACGCTGGAGCGCGCGCTCGCCTGGATCCAGGACGACGAACTGGTGGAGGTGACCCCCAAGTCCATCCGCCTGCGCAAGCGCTACCTCGATCCCAACGAGCGCAAGCGCAAGGAGCGCGAGCGCGAGACCGAGATGGCCTGAGGCCGGACCGGCGCGGTGCCCGCGCCGCACATTCTCGTTTGCATCAAGGCAGGGGCTGCAGCTCCTGCCTTTTTGCTGCGCGGGAGGCGAAGAGGGGCGGCCGGCGATGCCGCCGCCCGCGCCCGATGCCACGGGGCCGCAAAAGGGGCGATGGGCCTCAGCCCTCCGCGACCTCCAGCACCTTGTCCGCGATGGCGAGGCAGCTCGTCAGGCCCGGCGATTCGATGCCGAACAGGTTCACCAGTCCGGCGACGCCGTGGATCGCCGGCCCCTGGATGACGAAATCCTGCGGGCCGCCGCCGGGCCCCGGGATCTTGGGGCGGATGCCGGCATAGCCGGGGGCGAGGTCCTCCTCCCGCACATCCGGCCAGTAGCGGCGGATGGAGCCCAGCATGGCGGCCTTGCGGGCCGGGTCCACGCCGTAGTCGCGCCGTGTCACCCATTCCACGTCCGGTCCGAACCGGCCCTGTCCGCCAAGGTCGAGGGTGAGGTGGGTGCCGAGCCCGCCCGGCTCCGGCACCGGATAGATGAGGCGGCTGAACGGCACTTTGCGCCCGCAGATGAAGTAGTTGCCCTTCGCCAGCGTCTGCTCGGGCACCAGCTGGGCCGGCATGCCGGCGATCCGGCGGGCGAGGTCCGGCGCGTCGAGGCCTGCGGCATTCACCAGCAGGCGGCAGCCGAGGGTGAGGGGCGCGTCGCCGCCGGTGCGCACCTTCAGCCCGCCCGCCGCGGGCTCCGCTCCCGCGAACGGCGCGCCGAGGGCCAGCAGGCCGCCGGCCGCCGCCATGTCCCCGTGCAGGGCCAGCATCAGCCCGTGGGAATCGACGATGCCGGTGGAGGGTGAGAACAAGGCGGCATGCACCTTTAGCGACGGCTCCAGCGCCCGCGCGCCGGCGCCGTCCAGCATCACGAGGTCGCCGACCCCGTTGGCGGCGCCATGGGCGGCGAGCTTTTCCAGATAGGCCACCTCATCCGCGCTGGCGGCGACGATGAGCTTGCCGAGGCGGGAATGGCCGATCCCGTGGCTGGCGCAGAAGGCATAGAGCGCATCGCGCCCCTTGACGCACAGGTCGGCCTTGAGGCTTCCCGGCTCGTAATAGATGCCGGCGTGGATGACCTCGGAATTGCGCGCCGAGATGCCGGTGCCGATGGCCCCGGCGGCCTCGATCAGCACCACCTCGCGGCCGGCCCGGGCGAGGGCACGTGCGATGGCGAGGCCCACCACGCCGGCACCGATGACGATGGCTTCCACCTGATCCATATGCGAGCGTCCGCCTGTTTCCGGCCCATTCCATAGAGCAGCCGGCGCTGATGTGGGTGTGTCGGAGCGGTAGTGTCCCAGTTTGAAAGCCTGCAGCTCTGACTGGGCGAACCGCGGAACCCTCCCCCGCCCGAACTCGGCTGTTGCCGAGTTCGGTTCCCCAAGAGCCGAAGCCGGAAACATCCGGCTTCGGTGCGGGGGAGTGAGGTGGTCCCCGAAAATCGGACAGGGAGTTAAGCTTGGTTCGGCCTGACGGAAGGACGAGCCCGATGACCGGGAAGAGGAAGCGTTATTCAGCGCAGTTCAAGGCGAAGGTGGCCCTGGAGGCGC
>NZ_JAIVFN010000029.1 GCF_030015065.1 Xanthobacter autotrophicus
AGACCTCAACCATCGCGCTCGTCGGACCGCGGTTTCCTCCCCTGGAGGCTTTCCGACGCCGGCCCGCGTGACCAGCCCCACCGTCGTGATCGGGCCGGCATCCGAAACCCTTCACAATAGCGGGCATGGGCTTGGCTGCGGGATCCGGATGTTCAGCGGGCGGCGCCCCACCTGAACGCTGACCCGCACGGCATCGCCCTCTAACCTCAAGAAAGAGCACGCGCCGCTCCATCTCCTCGGCATTGGCGAGCACCCGTTGCAGCTGGCCGATGAGGGTCTGCGCCACCGGCAACACCAGGCGGGTGCCATTGACAGGCTCATATTTCGTGTTACTCAATGTAACATGAAATGGAGTTGATCATGGCGGCGAGGCCCTATCGGCAGGTGGCGCGGGAGAGCGCGGTGCGCGGCACCGAGCAGCAGATCGTCGAGGCGTTCGCGACGCTGATGGAGACGCGCTGGTTTGACGAGGTCACTCTGGACGAGATCGCCGCCGCAGCCGGCACCACGCGCCAGACGGTGATCCGCCGGTTCGGCAGCAAGGCCGGTGTATTGAGCGCGCTCGCGGCGCAGCAGGACAGCACGATCCGGACGCATCGCTGGCAGGACACGCCAGCCGACATCGCCGGCATCATCGGCATCCTCATCGCCGACTACGAGCGCAGCGGCGACCTGGTGGTGCGCACGTTGAACCAGGAGGATCGCATTCCAGAGTTCGGCGCGGTTCTGGACCAGGGCCGCCGCGGCCACCGGGAATGGATCTCGGACATGTTCCGGCCGTGGCTCGACCGGCGTGAAGGCTCGCGGCGGGACGACCTGCTCGCCGAGCTTCTGGCGGTGACGGACGTCTGGGTCTGGCACCTCATGCGCCGTCGTCAGGGCCACGATGCCGAGCGGACACAGCGCCTGATGACGCAGATCGTGGAACGGCTGCTCCGCGAGGATTGAGGGGCGCCGGCGCCCGAACGCCGGCATATGAGGAGGATGGAGATGGAACCCACACTGCCCCCCGCGGGCCGGCTGCGCATTGTCGTGGCCGGATGGGAGGGCGGCGGCAACGTGCCGCCGACACTTGCCGCCGTCGAGGCGCTCTGCGCCCGCGGCCACGACGTGACCCTCGTCGCCGACGATTCCATCGCCAGCGACGCACGGGCGGCGGGCGCGCATTTCGTGGGCTGGAAGCGGGCGCCGAACCGGCCCGACCGCTCGGCTGCGAGTGCTCCGGTGCGTGACGGCGAGTGGCCCGATCCGTTCGCCGCCATGGCGGCCTGGTCCGAGCGGATCTTCCTCGGCCCCTCCGAGGCCTATGCGCGCGATCTCATCGACGTGATGACGGTACGCCCGACCGATCTCCTGATTGCCAGCGACCTGCTGTTCGGCAGCGTGCTGGCGGGGGAGGTGGCGCAGATCCCCACCGCTGTTCTTGCGCCCAACGTCTCCCTTTCCCCGCTGCCGGGACATCCCCCGTTCGGTCCCGGCTTCCTTCCGGCCGCGAGCGACGCGGACCACGAGCGCGACCGTGCGGTCGCCGGGGCGGTGGAGGCGTTGTGGAACGGCTTCCTTCCGCATCTCAACGCCGCGCGCACGTCGCTGGGGCTTCAGCCGCTCGCCCGCGTGCTCGACCAGATGCGCGCGGCCGACCTCCAGCTGCTGGCGACGAGCGCGGCCTTCGATTTTCCCGTCGCCGGGCTTCCCGAGGAGGTACGCTATATCGGGCCGCTGCTGCGCGAGCCGAGCTGGGCCGCGGGGAGCGGGGATGCCTTCGAGGGGCCGGCGGGGCCGCGCGTGCTGGTCTCCTTCAGCACCACGGAACAGGGGCAGCGCACCGTGCTGGCCCGCCTCGTGGAGGTGCTCGGCGCCCTGCCGGTGGAGGCGGTCGTGACGCTCGGCGACATGCTCGAAGCCTCCGACCTTCCGGCCCGTCCCAATGTGCGGGTCGTGGCGTCCGCCTCGCATGAGGCGATCCTGCCGCAGGCGACCCTGGCCATCACCCATGGCGGGCATGGCACCACCCTGCGCGCGCTCCGGCACGGCGTGCCGCTGCTGGTCCTGCCCATGGGCCGCGACCAGAACGAGAATGCCGCGCGTGTCGAATATCACGGCGCGGGCCTGAGGCTCGACCCGGCGAGCGACGCCGGCGCCATCGCCGCAGCCATCTGCCGGCTGATCGATCAGCCCGCCTTCGCGCAGAATGCGCGCAGGATCGCCGACGCCCTGCGTGCCGAAGCGCCAGCGCGGGAGCGCTTCGTTGCGGAGATCGAAGATCTTGCGGCCCGGTGTCGGGCACGTCCGACCTGCGCGGCCTGAGGCGCCGCCTCCAGCATTTCACATCTCTTGTGGTCGTGACCTCCGCATTCCCCCCGCGGCGGAGGAACGAGGAGCCGTGCCCCTGCGTGGATGTGATCCGCACTGGGGCACGGCTCACCAGCCGCGGTCGTTTCCGGCTGGAGGAAGAGTTGGCGATGGAGAGAGCTCTCGCTGCGAAGGAGGCCACCGGAGGGGGCTCGGTCATTGACCTTTGGCAATCTCTGCCTCCGCCACCCTGCTACACCGATGGCAATGACCTATAGCCCTTCTCAATCACCCTCTAAACTCAAGAAAGAGCACGCGCCGATAAGGCTAAATACTACCGCCGCCGAGAAACTGAGCCCGACATAATCACGAGCAAGGCCGGTCGGTCAGAACCGTTTTCCCAAAGCGGAGCCTTCACAATTTGCGCCGATCGTGGGAAGCATTTGGATCGAAAGTCGTTCTGCCTTTCGGCCCGTGGTGCTTCCTCTGGAGACTATAATGATCGGCAAAATGGGGAGCTTCGGCGTGCGGCGAGGCGGCCACCGCCGTTATCTTTTGGCATTTTGCGCGATCATCGCGGTTTCCGCTGCGCAGTGCCTGCCTTCCAGGGCCCAGGTGCCGGATCGCGCCAGCGTCGGCGACTTTGACGCCAGCAAGCTCCCGCGGGTTCCCGGTGCCAAGGACGTTTTCGCCAGCCCATTTACGACGATCTTCGTCTCACCTCAGGCGATCGGCCCGACGGCTGACGCGGTCGAAAAGGCGCTCACCGCCCTCGGCTGGCAAAAATATGCCGCGCCAGACGCGGCCTCTGCTGAAAACCCGACGATGAAGACCATGACGTTAAAGAAGGGATCGCAGGCCCTCAACGTCTTCATCTCGGTCGCGCCAGCGCAGAATAACGCCATCAGCGTACAATATTCCGCTGTTCCACTGAAGGTGGACCTACCTTTCACGGCCGATGCCGCCAATATCGAATATTCGCCGGACAGGCCATCGTTGAGCCTGACAAGCGGCGAGCCGGTCGAAAAGCTCCTCGATTTCTACCGCCGGGAACTTGCCGGCCGCGGCTGGCTCCTGTGGTCGGCAAAGTCCAATGGCAAGCAGGCAGCGGGAGGCCCTTCGGGAACGCTCCATGACGGCAGGGGCTACGCCTATTTTGTCAGCGACCAAGACCCGAAGGCGACCTTGGCGCTCGTACTGCAAAAGATAGACGCCGGAAAGGTCAAGGTCGAGATCAAGCCTCAGCCGATCAGCGTTCTCGAGAACGCCCGCCAAGTCTATCTCAGCCGCGACAATGTCGCGCCTCTGGTTTCCGTCTCAGATCTGCCGCGCCTCCCGGGCGCACGTGACACAGGAAAGTCAACCGCCGAGCGCGCGTCTTACTCAGTTCCCGGCAATGTTCCCGCCACGACCGCGGCGATCAAGGCGCTGCTGGCCGCCCAGGGCTGGAGCTTCTATGTGGTTCCCTTGGATGACCGGCATTCGACCCGGCTGACCTTCATCAAGGGGCAGCAGGGCCTTTCGGTTCGTTTCACCATTTCGCCCGGCAGGAACGAGGACACCACGGACCAGACCACGGTGGAGTATGTGGCCGATCGGTTGCAATTTGCTCCGCCGGTTCCGGATGACGCCGCCGATGTGATGTTCGACGAGCATCGGCCCTATCTCAGCCTGACCTCGGGCGGCACGCCGCAGAATCTACGCGAATTCTATATCCGCAAGCTTGCCGAAAGCGATTGGGAGCCGCTCCCGGATGCGGACATCGCGGCGAAATGGCCGAATGCGAAGCTCGATCCAAAACCCGCGAATGGCGACATCGCCTATTTCATGCGCGGCAATACCCGGCCACTCACGCTCGTCTTGCGGGCAAGCGACCGCGGCAGGACGTTGGTGGAGCTGAAAACACCCTCTTTCGCCGAACTGCAGTCGGTCGAGGCCGATGGCGACATCTTCGGCCTCCCGGTCCCCAAGCCGCGCAAGAATGCGGGTGGCACGAATGGCGGGACTGGGCGGGAGATCCACGTCCAGGTCCAGGCGAACCTCGAAGCGGTGCTGTCATTCTACAGGGGCGCGCTTTCGGCGCGCGGGTGGAAAGAGGATGCGCCGCGCAGTACGATCGGTCCGGACGAGGCGGTGGTGAATTTCACCTTTCCCGAAGGCACGGCGACTTTGAAGCTCGTTCGCCAGTACGGGCTGACGACCGTCAGCCTTATTGAGAAAATCACCAAGCCCAAGAGCAATAGCGTGACGGGCGGCGGCTCGGTCAATGACATGCTGCAGCAGGCCCAACAGATGATGCGCGCGGCGGAATCGATGCCCGGCGGTGCCGCGATGCCGCAGGACCCCGCGCGCGGGGCCGGCGATTCCGTCGAACCGCTGCGGCCGCTCGCGGGCGGCAGCGCGCCTATTCCGCTCCCGGAGACCGCGCGGGAGGTCGATTTCGACGGCGAGGACGGAACCCTCCAATTCACGAGCGCGTCCAACGTCAAGTCGATCGCCGAGTTTTTCCGGTCGGCCCTGAAGCAGTCCGGATGGCGCGCGAAGCCAAGCGTGATCAACAACGCAAACATGGCGCAGCTCCAATTCGCCAAGGGGAACAAGGATCTCTCCATCACGGTCATGAAGATGGGCTCCAGCACCAATGTGAATGCGCGTGGCTCGGGCCTGCAGATTGCGGGCTCGAAGCCCGATGAGCCCACCCAGAAGAACGAAAGCCGTACGGGCGGTGCGCCAGCGCCGTCGGCAGATGATCTCATCGTCGAGGAGAGCGCGGGGCTGCCGGTGCCCAAACGCCACACGATGTTGGAAGGAACCCAGACACCATTCCGGCGCGAGCTCAACGCCAGTGTGCCGCTCGACCTCGCCGTGGTCCTGGAATTCTACCGTCGCGAACTTGGCAATCGAAACTGGAAAGAGGAGGCCAAAGGCCAGGTGGTCGCGGCCGACCGTACGACGATCCGCTTCACGTCCCCCGAAGGGCCCGCCGTGTTGAAGCTCGGCCGAAAGGGCAATGAAACAACGGTCAACCTCAGCCTGAAAAATCCGGAGGCGGCCCGGAAAGCGGGCATTTTGCCGGAAGCCGGAAAGGCCCGCGTGATGTTCGGCAATATTATGCCAGACGAATTATCACTCACCTTCAATAATCGGGCGATCAAGGTCGCGGGAAATGCTGGAACCAAGGCGCCTGACGGGCCATCCTTGGATCTTGCGCCCGGAAAATACAAATATTCGATCAGAACAGGCGGAAGGGTTCAGGCCGACGAAGTGGAGGTACGCTCCGACGAAACCTGGGGACTGATGATTGGCCCCGGCGGGGTGCTGGCGCTGCAGGCCTATTGATCGGCATGGAGGCCGGTTTCATACGGGCTCACATTGGTGACGATTCAGACAGCGGTGCGGGTGTCGGCTGCGTCCTGGGGTTTGAGTCGCGCTCTGTGAATGCCCCCCTTCCCCCATGACCGCGGCGAGACCGGGAGCGGTTTTCGCATACTGTCCCAAGCGGTTCGGCATGGGGGCACGGAACGCGGGTGTTCCCGAGTTCCGCCTTCCGGGAACCGAAGCCGGCAACAGCCGACTTCGGGCGCAAGCCCAAGCATGACGGGCTATCGCGATTATGCCCTTTTGAATTTCCAACCGGGCTCTAACCGCATGTCAACTGCGTCCTTCGGGGCGAACGACACCGAGGGAGAAGTGGATTGAATGGACAGGGCTGGCCTTCGATTGACGATGGATGCGGGTGCACATCCTCGGTCGAGGTCGGCTCCTGTTCCGATCCATGCTCGCCCAAAAAAGGGGGGTAGACCGATGCGGAATTCGTGCGGCAACATGCGAATGTGGGTGCTTAAGGGGTTGCGCGGGTCGCTCCGGGATCGGCACGAATTGGCGCGAGTTACAGACACCAGATACCGGCACCACCTCAGCCTTGAGGCGAAATAACATATTGAGATCAATAAAGTTCTATAATTTCGCAGGTTGAGCCACAGCTACCCGTCAGGCGACCCGACCCCATCGCGCGCTGACATCGACATGACGCGTCGGATCATTGACGTGGCCAAGCCCCTCGGCATCGAGATGCACGACCACATCATCGTCGGCAAGGACGGCCACGCCAGCCTCAAGGGCCTTAAGCTGATCTGAACGCCCTGGGCGTCAATGGCCGGGGAAGGCCACCAGCGTGCGCACCGAAACGCCGGCCTGCCGCAGCTTGTCGGCACCGCCGAGGTCAGGCAGGTCCACGATGAAGCAGGCCGCCTCCACTACCGCGCCGCAGGTCTTAAGCAGTTTCACCGCGCCGGTGGCGGTGCCGCCCGTGGCGATGAGGTCATCCACCAGCAGCACGCGCTCGCCGGGGGCGATGGCATCCACATGCATCTCGATTTCGTCCTCGCCATATTCGAGGGCGTAGGCCATGCGCACGGTCTGATGGGGCAACTTGCCCTTCTTGCGGATGGGCACGAAGCCGGCCGAGAGCTGGTGCGCCACCGCCCCGCCCAGGATGAAGCCCCGCGCCTCGATGCCCGCCACCTTGTCGATCTTGGACCCGGCCCAGGGCTGCACCAGCTCATCCACCGCGCGGCGGAAGGCGCGGGCATCCCCGAGCAGGGTGGTGATGTCCCGGAACAGGATGCCCGGCTTGGGATAGTTCGGAATGGTGCGGATCGAGCTGGCGAAATCGGCGGGTAACATCGGGCGCTCCGGAAATGGCTGCGCTTTCCATAGGGCGGGATCCGCGGGAGGAAAAGCCCGTTGATGCAGCCTCCCTCTCATGAGGCGGCCTGACGCAGGGCAGCGTGAACGAAGGGATCCGGCAGCGGGCTCGGTCCAATCTTGCCGGCCACTCAGGAGGGCCCGACCGCTCGGTTGCAGGAGCAGCGACAGAACTGGAGCTTCGGCACTCACGATCCGTGGGCTGAAGCGTGCCGCCCTTGCCTGGAGCATTCCCGCCCGGGGCGGAGCCGGGCCCGCGTGAAAAAAGGCGGCAAAACAGAGATAGAGCGCGCTTCCCCGATTCCAAGAGGCCCGTGCTCTTCCTTAAGTTTGGAGGGCGCTTCACCGATCAGATTGATTCAATTTGCTCGGATGGCGCTCTCGCCCGGGCTTAACGAAAAAGGGCCCCGAAGGGCCCTTGATCACACCTGCATCGAGAATGCGCTCAGTGCGCCACGTTCTGCCAGACCTTCTTCTTGGTGAAGTAGAGAAGGCCCGACAGGACGACGAGGAAGATCATCACCTGGAAACCGATGCGCTTGCGCTGTTCCAAGTGCGGCTCGGCCACCCACATGAGGAAGGCGGAGACGTCTTCGGAATACTGCTCAACGGTCTGAGGCGCGCCGTCGGAATATTCCACCTGGCCGTCGCTCAGCGGCTTCGGCATCGCGATTTGGTGGCCGGGGAAATACTGGTTGTAGTGCAACCCCGGCTGGACGTGGGCGTCCGCGGGGGCATCCACGTAGCCGGTGAGCAAAGCGTGGATATAGTCCACGCCGTGCTCCTGGTACTGGGTGAAGGCATCGGTGATGAAGCCGGGGAAGCCCACATGGTAGGAGCGGGCCTTGGCGATCACCGACAGGTCGGGCGGCAGAGCGCCGCCATTGGCCGCGCGAGCGGCATTGTCGTTCGGGAACGGCGCGGGCCAGTGATCCGACAGGCGACCGGGACGCTGGAACATGTCGCCCGCATCGTTCGGACCGTCCGTGATCTGGTACTCGCTCGCCACCTGCTTGGCCTGGGCCTCGGTGAAGCCGGGGCCGCCCGGCGCGGCGAGGTTGCGGAAATAAAGGTAGTTCGCGGAGTGGCAGGCGCTGCACACCTCCTTGAACACCTTGAAGCCGCGCTGGAGCTGGCCGCGGTCGTAGGTGCCGAACGGACCTGCGAACGACCAGGACATGCGATGCGGGCGGTTGTCGTGACCGCCGCCCTCCGCCGCCGTGGCGCCGGACACGCCCGAGGCGAGGAGGAGCGCCGCCGCGACGGCACCGAAGAGACTGCTACGAATGGTCATTGCTGTTCTCTCCGCGCCGGCTCACTTGGTCTCGGGTCCGGCCGCACCGGCGACCACCATCGCTCCGCCCTTGCTCTTGGCGAGCACGGCATCCGCGATGGAGGCCGGCACGGGCTTCGGACGTTCGAACAGGCCGAGCAGCGGCAGGATGACGAGGAAGTGGGCGAAGTAATAGATGGTGAAGATGCGCGAGGCGATGACGTAGCCGCCCTCGGCCGGCTGCGAGCCGAGATAGCCGAGGCCGACGCACACCACCGCGAACACCCAGAAGAACTGCCGGAACAGCGGGCGATACTTGGCCGAGCGCACCTTGGAGGTGTCGAGCCAGGGCAGGAAGGCCAGCACCGCAATGGCCGCGAACATGGCCAGCACGCCGCCGAGCTTGTCCGGAACCGAGCGCAGGATCGCGTAGAACGGCAGGTAATACCATTCGGGCACGATGTGGGCCGGGGTCGCAAGCGGGTTGGCCGGGATGTAGTTGTCCGAGTGGCCGAGATAGTTCGGAATGTAGAAGATGAACCAGGAGAAAAAGATCAGGAACACCACCATGGCGAAGGTGTCCTTGATCGTGGCGTAGGGGGTGAAGGGCACCGAGTCCTTGGCCACGCTCTTGATGTCTACACCGTCCGGGTTGTTCTGGCCCACGTGGTGCAGCGCCCAGATATGCAGGCCCACCACGCCGGCGATCATGAACGGCAGCAGGTAGTGAAGCGAGAAGAAGCGGTTCAGCGTCGGCGCCCCCACCGAGTACCCGCCCCAGAGCCACTGCACGATGGTCTCGCCCACCAGCGGGATGGCCGAGAACAGATTGGTGATCACGGTGGCGCCCCAGAAGGACATCTGGCCCCAGGGCAGCACATAGCCCATGAAGCCGGTGGCCATCATGAGCAGGTAGATGATGACGCCGAGGATCCACAGCACCTCGCGCGGGGCCTTGTAGGAGCCGTAATACATGCCGCGGAACATGTGAATGTACACCGCGATGAAGAACATGGAGGCGCCGTTGGCGTGGATGTAGCGGATGAGCCAGCCATAGCTCACGTCGCGCATGATGTGCTCGACGCGCTCGAAGGCCACCGGCGCATAGGCCACGTAGTGCATGGCGAGCACCACGCCGGACACGATCTGGCAGACCAGCATGAAGGTCAGGATCGCACCGAAGGTCCACATATAGTTGAGGTTCTTCGGCACCGGATAGGCGACTGCCGAGGAATGAATCAGCCCAACGATCGGCAAGCGGCTTTCGAACCACTGCGCGACCTTCCCCTTGGGCTGGTAAGTGGAATGTCCTTCCATGGGTCCAACCTTTTTGAAAGCGGCGACGATGCGCGCGTCAGCCGATCACGATCTTGCTGTCGGATGTGAAAGCGTAGGGCGGCAGCTCCAGATTGAGCGGCGCCGGTCCCTGCCGGATGCGGCCGGACGTGTCATAGACCGAGCCGTGGCAGGGGCAGAACCAGCCGTTATACTGGCCCTGGTGGCCCAGCGGGACGCAGCCGAGATGGGTGCAGATGCCGATAACCACCAGCCACTGGTCCTTGCCCGGCTTCACGCGGTCCTGGTCGGGCTGGGGATCGGGCAGCGCGGAGAGGGGCACGTCCTGCGCCGACTTGATCTCCGCCGGCGTGCGGTGGGAGATGAAAATGGGCTTGCCGCGCCACTGCACGGTGACGATCTGGCCCTCGGCGATGGGGGACAGGTCCACTTCCGTGGTGGAGAGCGCGAGCACCGAGGCGTCGGGCTGCAGCTGGGAGATGAACGGCCACACCATCGCGGCGGCACCCACGGCGCCCACCGCGCCAGTCGCGATGTAGAGGAAGTCCCGACGCGTCGTCGTGTCCGACGTCTCCGTATGTGCCACGGCGCAGTCCCCGATCTGTTGTCGTCTCGGCGCGCGACCGCAATCCACCGGACCGCAGGCCACACGCGATGCACCACCGCACAAGCCCATGCGGCGCTACTTTCAAGGGCCTCTAATTGCACCCCCGCCCCATCTTGTCCAGATCATGGCCGTGCGGCACGCGGTCCTGTCATAATCATGCCGCCCCGATCGGTCTTGCAGGCCCTGCGCAAATGGTGTCCACCTCCCGCCGGCCATTGCCGGCAAACGCGCGAAAGGCCCGGCGCCCATGATTCTCGCCCTCTATTGCCCGGACATTGCCCAAAATGCAGGCACCTGCTTGCGCACCGGGGCGTGCCTGGGCGTCGAGGTCCATCTCATCGAGCCGGCGGGCTTTCCGATGGGAGATGCGGGCTTCCGCCGCGCCGGCATGGACTATATCGACCAGGTGACGTGGCGCCGGCATCCCTCCTTCGATGCATTTGATGGGGAGCGCAGGGCCGCGGGGCGCCGTCTCGTCCTGTTCACCACGCGGGGCGCCGCGCCGCTCTTCGACTTCCGCTTCCGGCCCGACGACGTGCTGCTGTTCGGCCGGGAATCGGCCGGGGTTCCCGATGGGGTCCACGCCGCGGCCGACGCGCGCCTGCGCATTCCCATGCGGGCCGGCGTGCGCTCGCTCAACGTGGCGGTGAGCGCCGGCATCGCCATCGCGGAGGCCCTGCGCCAGACTGGCGGACTGCCGGAGTGAGTCGCCTGCTTTCTTCCGCCATGCCGAGGCGGTAGAAGCCCGGGCCAAACGAACAAGACAGGCGGAGCGCCCCATGTGTCCCTTCACTTCAGCGCCCGATGCGGCGCCCGACGCCACCGGCAATGCGGCGCTGGAGGAGCGCCGCGGCCGCGCCCGCTCCTGGTTCGAGGACCTGCAGGCTCGCATCATCGCCGCATTTGAGGCGCTGGAGGACGAGGCCGACAGCGCGCTCTATGCCGGCGCGCCCGGCCGATTCGTCCGCACCCCCTGGTCGCGCACCGACCATACCGGCGCGCCCGGCGGCGGCGGCACCATGGCGCTCATGCGCGGGCGCCTCTTCGAGAAGGTCGGGGTCCATACCTCCACCGTGTTCGGCGAGTTCGCGCCGGAGTTTCGCAGCCAGATCCCCGGTGCCGCGGAAGACCCGCGCTTCTGGGCCTCGGGCATCTCGCTCATCGCCCACATGGCGAACCCGAACGTGCCGGCGGTGCACATGAACACGCGCTTCGTGGTCACCACCAAGGCGTGGTTCGGCGGCGGCGCGGACCTCACGCCCGTGCTCGCCCGCCGCCGCACCCAGGACGACCCGGACACGCAGGCCTTCCACGATGCCATGCGGGGCGCCTGCGCTACGCACCCCGTCGCCGACTATGAACGCTACAAGGCGTGGTGCGACGAGTATTTCTTCCTGAAGCACCGCAACGAGATGCGCGGCATCGGCGGCATCTTCTACGATTATCTCGACAGCGCCTCCTCCGGCACCGGCACCTGGGAGGAGGATTTCGCCTTCACCCGCGACGTGGGGCTCGCCTTCCTCGACGTCTATCCCCGCCTGGTGCGCGCCAACATGGCCCGGCCGTGGAGCGACGAGGATCGCGAGGAACAGCTGGTGCGGCGGGGCCGCTACGTGGAATTCAACCTGCTCTACGACCGCGGCACCATCTTCGGCCTGAAGACCGGCGGCAACGTGGATTCGATCCTCTCCTCCATGCCCCCGGTGGTGAAGTGGCCGTGATCCGCCCGTCATGAAGGCCGGCTAAGGCTAGATCGCGCGCCGATCAGCCTGCATCGCATGCTGGTCGGATAACGCGTCTCTATCATTACGTTAGAGGACGATTCACCGATCGGAGCGAGTCAATCTGATCGGATCGTGCTCTAGCCGCGCGGCGTCGTGCTTCGACGACAGCGGGAGACACAGCCATGGCCTTCGTGCCCGGAGACATCGTCCAGCTCAAGTCCGGCAGCCCGGCCCTCACCGTGGTGACGGCGTCGGATACCGACGTGTCGGTGGTCTGGTTCGCCGAGGATTCCGGTGAGTTCCGCACCCATGCCCTGCCCGCCATCGCCCTCGACAAGCTCGAAGTCGCCGACTTCGACGACGAGGACGAAGACGACGAGGAGGACGAGGACGAGGACGAGGACTGACCGCCTCCGGCGTCGGGGGTATAGGACTGACCGCCTCAGGCCTCGGACGACATCTTCGCCGCCTCTGCCAGCAGCCTGGAGATGGCTGCGGGATCGGACGGGAAATCAGCAGCGATCCATCGGGCCTCGGACCGTGCGAGGGCCGCGCCCAGCGCGCGGCCAGGCACAAGCCCGAGCGCCATCAGGTCCGCCGCGGCGAAAGGCGGACGCGGCGGCGTCCAGGCCGCAGCCATGGCCGCCACCGCCTCCATGCCGTCCCGGCCATGGGCGGCGGCAAGCAGCGCCAAATCGAGCGCCCCATCCACCCCTTCACGGTAGAGGAACGCCCGCACGGCGCGGCCATCGGGCAGGTCCGGCACCTTGCTGGACAAGGCCGCCAGCCGGCGCGCCTCCGCATTGGAGAGCCGCAGGCGATCCCGCAGGCGCACGGCGTCGTCGGCGACACGCACGGCGAGGGCCGCGAGGTGGCGGATCGCGTCCGGCTTGGCCTGCCACGCCCGCTCCAGCGCCGCGAGCCGCGTGAAGGCTCCCACATCGGCGATCCCGGCGAGGAGCGGCTGGAGGAGCCCGGCATCGCTCATGACGGCGAGCGTCGCGGCGGCGCCGGGGGCGACCAGCAGTCTCAGCATCTCGGCCCGCACCCGCTCCCGCGACAAAGCGAGGAGCCCGGCCCGGCGCCGTACCGTGGCGGTGAAGGCCTCGCGATCCACCGCGCCGGCGCCAAAAGCGGCATGGAAACGGAACAGCCGCAGGATGCGCAGGTAATCCTCGCGGATGCGCGCGTCGGGATCGCCGATGAACCGGACCCGCCGGGCCGTCAGGTCCGGAAGCCCCCCCACCAGATCCACCACCGACCCGTCAGCCGTCGCATAGAGGGCGTTGAGGGTGAAGTCCCGCCGCTCGGCGTCGTGCAGCCAGCTGCGGCCGAAGCGCACCACGGCGCGGCGGCCGTCGGTTTCCATGTCCTCGCGCAGGGTGGTGACCTCATAAGCGTGGTGGTCGGCTACCACGGTCACGGTGCCGTGCTCGACACCGGTGGGCACCGGCTTCAGGCCCGCCTTGCGGGCGCGCTCGGCCACCACCTCCGGAACCGCGGTGGTGGCGATGTCCACGTCCGATACCGGCAGCCCGAGCAGCGTGTTGCGCACGGCGCCGCCCACCACGCGCGCCTCCTCCCCGTCCGCATTGAGCGCGGCGAGCACGGCCATGAGCCCCGGCGTCCGCCAGAAGGGCGCGCCCGCGACCGAGAGGCTCATTTGAAGCGCCCCGGCACGAACACGCCGTCCTCCATGTGGGCCGGCACGTAGCGGCTGCCGGGTGGGGCCACGTTGCCATGCTCGAACAGGAACAGGCCGGCGACCACGAGGGCCACGGCGGCGGCCGCCACCAGGGCGAGGGCGCGCGGCGACCAGTGCTCGGGCACAACGGAGCCCTTGGTGGCGAGCAGCAGCGCGCCGTAGAGCAGGAACGGCGTGAGGAAGAGCGCGAACTCGACGAGGAAGCTGCGCAGCATCAGGCGTAGACCCTTTCGTAGAGGTTGCGCAGCATGCCTGCGGTCGCCCCCCAGATGTTCCGCCCTTCATAAGGCATGACGTAGAAATGGCGCAGCGTGCCCTTCCATTCGCGGGACTGGCGCTCGTGATTGCGTGGGCTCATGAGGAAGCCGAGGGGCACCTCGAACGCTTCCTCCACCTCCGCCGGGTTGAGGGTCAGCACGTAGGCGGGATCGACCAGGCCCACCACCGGCACGATCCAGAAGCCGGTGCCGGAAAGATAGCCGTCGAGATAGCCCAGCGGCCGCACGAGGCGGGACTCGAGCCCCACTTCCTCCCGCGCCTCACGCAGGGCGGCATCGAGGTCGTCCCGGTCGCCGGGATCCACGCGCCCGCCGGGAAAGGCGATCTGCCCGGCATGGTTCGAGAGGCTCGACGCGCGCAGGGTGAGGATGATGGTGGGCTCGGGCCGCGCCACCACGGGAACGAGCACCGCCGCGTGCCGTGGTAGCGCCGCCGGCGCGAGGCCTTCCTTTTCCGGCTGAAGGGCATGGTCGCCATTGAGGCCGAGGAACGCCGCCGGCGAATAGAAGGGCGGCGGCGCGGGGGAAAGGCGGGCCGCGGCGCGGGCGAGGAAATCGGAGAGGGCGTCGGACGCTCCCGTCGCGGCGAGAACGTCCACGTCGGAATCGTGCATCATTCGGCAATATCCAAATCGGCTCCGAGATCTGCCGCCGGCAGTATGGGATAGAATACGCCGGCCGAAGCCACCCCGAACATGGGGATGCCGCCTTCCGCGCGCACCTCCCCCTCGCCCATGAGGTCGAGATGCACCGCCCGGGTCAGCCGCGCATCGAGTCCGCGCCGCACATGGATATAGGGCACCACCTCGCCCGGGGCGCCACCGGGCACGAAGCGCAGGGCATGGCCGGGGCCACAGCGCACGAGATCATCCAGATTGGTGCGAAAAACCAGGGTGCGGCCCTCGGCCGCATCCTCCGCAGCCATTTCCACGGCGAGGAAGGGAGCGTCCTCCACCTGAATGCCCACCTTTTCCACCGGCGTCTTCAGCACATAGCGCTCGCCTTCCCGCGCCAGAACCGAAGCGAACAGGCGCACCAGCGCCGGCCGGCCGATGGGCGTGCCCATATAGTGCCAGCTGCCGTTCGCCTTGATGGCAAGGTCCATCTCGCCGCAATCGGGCGGGTCCCAATCCTCCACCGGCGCGGGGCCGCGGCCGCCGGAGTCGCGCACCGCGGCCATCAGCGCCTCGAGCCGGCCGGCGGCTGGCGTGCCAACGGTTTCGGCAGCGGACTTCGGGTCATCCCCCGGCATTGATCTTCCCTCCCGCAGGGCCGGCGGCCTTCCAAAGCCATGGCCCCTCGCGACGACGTGAGCGGCCCGCCTCCGGGACGGCCGGAGCGGGGCTCGACGCGCGTCGATCTTATCGTAAGCTCTCTGTCCGGGTGGCGCGACCTTTGCTAAGCCGAATCCGGAGTTTGGCACGGGCCTGTGGCCGGGGGCGTTTTGTTGCCGCTTTTTGCGGCAAGCCTGTCCGGAAGGCGCGTGGCGTAATGGAGAAGCGGACATGTCGGCTGCCGGCGAGACCTTCGACCTCGACCAGATGATCATCCGCAACGCGGAAGCCGCCGCAGCCCATGTGAAAGCGGCGCGCACCGCCATCTCCTCGGTCATCTTCGGCCAGGAGACCGTGGTGGAGCGGGCGCTCATCACCATCCTCGCCGGGGGCCATGCGCTGCTGGTGGGCGTGCCGGGCCTCGCCAAGACCAAGCTGGTGGAGACCATGGGCACCGTGCTGGGCCTCGACGCCCGCCGCGTCCAGTTCACCCCGGACCTCATGCCGTCCGACATCCTGGGCTCCGAGGTGCTTGAGGAATCCGCCGGCGGGCGGCGCGCCTTCCGCTTCATCAAGGGGCCGATCTTCGCCCAGCTGCTGATGGCCGACGAGATCAACCGCGCCTCGCCCCGCACCCAGTCGGCGCTGCTTCAGGCCATGCAGGAATACCACGTGACGGTGGCCGGCGAGCGCCACGACCTGCCCAAGCCCTTCCATGTGCTCGCGACCCAGAATCCGCTGGAGCAGGAGGGCACCTATCCCCTGCCCGAGGCGCAGCTCGACCGCTTCCTGATGGAAATCGACGTGGATTACCCGGACCGCGACGCGGAACGGCGCATCCTGTTCGAGACCACCTCCGCCGAGGAGCAGAAACCCCGCGCCGCCATGACGGTGGACGACCTCATCTCGGCCCAGCGCCTGGTGCGCCGCCTGCCGGTGGGCGAATCGGTGGTGGAAGCCATCCTCACCCTGGTGCGCTCCGCCCGTCCCGGCGCCGAGGGGCCGGAGCAGCGCTACATCGCCTGGGGCCCCGGCCCCCGCGCCAGCCAGGCGCTGATGCTCGCCGTGCGCGCCCGCGCCCTGCTGGACGGGCGCTACGCCCCGTCACTCGACGACGTGATGGCGCTGGCCGAGCCGGTGCTGAAGCACCGCATGGCCCTCACCTTTGCCGCCCGCGCGGAAGGCGAGAGCATCGCCCACATCATCCGCCGCCTCACCGAGCGCCTCGGGTGACGCCGGACCGGACAGACAAGGTGGCCGAAGGCGCGCACCGCTCCGTCGAAACCGCTGCCCTCGCCGCGGCGAGCCTGGCAGCCGCCATGCCGCGCCTCGTGCTGGAAGCGCGCCGCATCGCCATGACTGTGCAGCATGGCCTGCACGGCCGGCGGCGCGCCGGGTCCGGCGAGAATTTCTGGCAGTACCGCCGCTTCGTGGACGGCGAGCCGGCCCAGCGCGTGGACTGGCGCCGCTCCGCCCGCGACGACCATCTTTACGTCCGCGAGCGCGAATGGGAGGCCGCCCACACCGTGTGGATCTGGCCCGACCTCTCCGCGTCCATGGACTACGCCTCCCGCGGGCAGGTGCCCAAGCGCGAGCGGGCGCTGGTGGTCGCCTTCGCCCTCGCGGAGCTTCTGGTGAAGGGCGGCGAGCGGGTGGGCATGCCGGAGCTGATGCGCCCGTCCGCGACCCGGCGCATCGTCGAGCGCATGGCGGAGGCCGTGGTGCTCGCCCCGGTGCTGCCCGCCAGCCTGCCGATGGCGTTCGCGCCCTCCCCGCTCTCGGAAATCGTCCTGCTGGGGGATTTCTGGAGCCCGGCGGACGAGGTGGCGGCGCGCCTTCATGCCCTGGCCACCACCGGCGCCCATGGCCATGTGGTGCAGATCGTCGATCCCGCGGAAGAGACCTTCCCCTTCTCCGGCCGCATCGAGTTCCGCGAGCCCGAAGGCGGCGAGCGGCTGACGGTGGGCCGGGCCGAGAGCTGGCGCACGGACTATGAATTGAAGCTGGTGGAGCACCGCGCCCGCATCCGCGCTGCCGCCGAGCGGCTGGGCTGGAGCTTCGCCGTCCATCGCTCCGACCGGCCGGCGAGCGAGCTGCTGCTGGCGCTGCACGCGCGCATGAGCGCCGGGGGCGGCGGTCCGATGACGCCCAAGGGTGGCGGCCATCCCTTCGTCTCGGGGGGCCCCGCCTGATGTTCGGCCTGCCCCTCGCCTTCTCCGCGCCGCTGCTTCTGACCGCCTTCGTGGCCCTGCCGCTGCTGTGGTACCTGCTGCGCGTGGTGCCGCCCAAGCCGCGGGAGGTGGCCTTCCCGCCCATGCGGCTGCTGCTCGGCATCACCCCCAAGGAAGAGAGCGCGGCGCGCACCCCGTGGTGGCTCACCGCGCTGCGCCTGCTGCTCGCCGCCCTCATCATCCTCGCCGCCGCAGGACCCATCCTGAACCCGCCGGCCGCCGCCCCTTCCGCCGGCGGGCCGCTGGTGCTGGTCATCGACCAGGGCTGGCCGGCGGCCGCCAGCTGGGAGGCGCGCCGCTCGGCGGCTGCCGCGCTCATCGACGAGGCGGAAACCAACGGGCGGGGCGTCGCCCTGATCCCGACCGGCGACGTGCCGCGTGAAGCGACCCTGCTCAGCCCCTCCGCCGCCCGCGACCGCCTGCGCTCGCTGGAGCCGGTGCCCTATGGCCCGGCCCGGCGGGACGCGCTGGCGCTGGTGCAGCGCCTCCTGGGCAACGAGCCGCAGGCCGGCATCGTCTTCATCACAGACGCCGTGGATCTCGGCGCCGATCCCGACCTCGCCCGGGGATTCGCCGCCCTCGGTGGCGGCGGCCGGCTGCTGGTGGTGGGCGGCGGCGTCGCCGCGCCCCTCGCCCTTGCCGGCGCAGAGAACGGGGCGGATGCCCTCACCGTGAAGGTGCTGCGCCCCGAGGGCGCCGGCCCCCGCGCCGGGCGGGTCACCGCCCACGACATGCGCGGCCTTGCGCTGGGCGAGGCGCCGTTCTCCCTGCCCGATGGCGCCACCGAGGCCGAGGCCCGCTTCGACATGCCGGTGGAGATCCGCAACGAGGTGGCGCGTCTGGAGATTGCCGGCGAGCGCTCCGCGGGCGCCGTGCAGCTGCTCGACAAGAGGTGGCGGCGCCGGGCCGTGGGCCTCGTCTCCGGCACCAGCACGGATACCGGCCAGCCCCTGCTCGCCCCCACCTATTATCTCTCCCGCGCGCTCGGCCCCTATGCCGACCTGCGCGTGGCCGAGACCGGATCGGCCACCGAGAACATCAACCGCTTCCTGGAACAGCGCCTGCCGGTGCTGGTGCTGACGGACGTGGGCACCATCCCGCCCGCCACGCGCACCCGGCTTGCCCGTTTCGTGGAGGAAGGCGGCGTGCTGGTGCGTTTCGCCGGCCCCCGCCTCGCCAACGCGCAGGACGACCTTTTGCCGGTGAAGCTGCGCCGCGGCGGCCGCGTGCTGGGCGGCTCCCTGTCCTGGGAGACGCCGCAGAAGCTGGGCGCACTCACCGCCGAAGGGCCATTCCGCGACCTGCACCTGCCCGACGACGTGACGGTGACTCGCCAGGTGTTGGCCGAGCCCGACGGGACCCTGGGCGAGCGCACCTGGGCGACGCTCGCCGACGGCACGCCCCTCGTCACCGGCGTGCGCCGGGGCAAGGGGGCGCTGGTGCTGTTCCATGTGACCGGCGACACCTCCTGGTCCAACCTGCCCCTTTCCGGCACCTTCGTGGAGATGCTGCGCCGCGTGATCGCCCTGTCCGATGCCCCGCCGCCCGCCGAGACGGCGCCGGCCGACATAGCCGCCCGCGCCGCCAGCCGGCCCGACGTGGCCGCCCTGCCCCCGGCGCGGGTGCTCGACGGCTTCGGCGCGTTCCGCCCGGCCGGCCCCACGGCGCGCGCGGTTCCGGCCGACTATTCCGGCCGCTCCACCGCCGACCATCCCCCCGGCCTCTACGGCCCGCCGGACGGGCTGGTGGCGGTGAACACGCTGCTGCCCGCCGACCGGCCGAAGGCGCTCGACCTCACCGTCCTCGGCGGACGCGTGGAGCCCTTGCAGGAAACCGCGCCGCGCGACATGCGGGGGCCGGTTCTGGCGGCCGCCATGGCGCTGCTGCTGCTCGACGCGCTGGCGGTGCTGTTCCTTGCCGGCGGGCTGAGCCGGATGGGCGGCCCTTCGGGCGGGCCGAAGGTGCGGCGCGGGGCCGCCGCGGCGCTCCTCGCGGCCATCGCCCTCGCGGCGGCCGGTCTTGCCGGAGCGCCCGCGCCCGCCCGCGCCGACGATGCCTTCGCCCTCAAGGCCACGCTCCAGACCCGCTTCGCCTATGTGGTGACCGGCGACAGCGAGGTGGACGAGATCTCCCGCGCCGGGCTCGACGGGCTCGCCACCTTCCTCGGCCAGCGCACCGCCCTTCAGGCCGGCGAGGCCATGGGCGTGGACATCGCCAGGGACGAGCTGGCCTTCTTTCCCCTGCTCTACTGGCCCATCCTGCCCGACGCCAGCGCGCCGCCGCCCGCCGTGCTGGCGCGCATCGACGCCTACATGAAGCAGGGCGGCACGGTGATCTTCGACACCCGCGACGCCATCGAATCCTCCGGCGCCCCCGGCGCGCCGCTCTCGCCCGCCGGGGCGAGGCTGAAAGACATCCTGTCACACCTCGACATTCCCGAGCTGGAGCCGGTGCCGCGCGACCACGTGCTCACCAAGGCCTTCTACCTGCTCAAGGATTTTCCGGGGCGCTTCACCGGCGGCACGACATGGGTGGAGGCACTGCCCGCCGCCGACGCCGATGCCGACCGCCCGGCCCGCGCGGGGGACGGTGTCTCCCCGGTGATCATCTCGTCCAACGACCTCGCCGGCGCCTGGGCGGTGACACGGAACGGCGAGCCGCTTTTGCCCCTGACGCCCGGCGAGCCGCGCCAGCGCGAGATCGCCTTCCGCGCCGGCGCCAACATGGTGATGTATGTGCTGACCGGAAACTACAAGGCGGATCAGGTGCACGTGCCGGCCCTGCTGGAAAGGCTGGGGCAATGAGCCCGCACCCACGCGCAGCGGACGCCGGCGCATGAGCTACGGCGTCACCTTCTCCCCCTTCCTGTCGCTGCCGCTGCTGATCGCCGTCGGCGTGCTGGCGCTGGTGCTGGCGGGACTGCTCCTCGCCTCGCGCACCCGCGGCGCCGTGTTCCGTGCTTTGGCGCTGGCGGTGGGGCTGCTTGCCCTCGCCAACCCCTCCTTCACGCGGGAGGAGCGCGAGCCGCTCACCTCCGTTGTGGCGGTGGTGGTGGACAAGAGCGCCAGCCAGTCCTTTGGCGAGCGCACCCAGCAGACGGAAGTCGCCCGCGCGGTCCTCGCCGAGCGGCTGGGCAAGCTCTCCGGCATCGAGGTGCGCACCGTCGAGGCCGATGCGGGCGACGGCTCCGCCGACGGCACGCGCCTGTTCTCGGCCCTGTCCGCCGGCCTTGCCGATGTGCCGCCGGAGCGGGTGGCCGGCGCCATCCTGATCACCGACGGCCGCGTCCACGACGTGCCGGAAAATCCGCAGGCGCTGGGCTTTTCGGCTCCGGTGCATGCCCTCGTCACCGGCCGCACCGGCGAGCGCGACCGCCGCGTGGCGCTGGAGAAGACGCCGCGCTTCGGCATTGTCGGCCAGAAGCAGTCCGTGACCTTCAAGGTGACCGACGAAGGCGCCCCCGCCGGCGCCCGCGTCGCCGTCACCATCCGCCGCGACGGCGAGGTCATTGCCCGGCCCACCGTCACCGCCGGGCGCAGCACGTCCGTGGACGTGGACATCACCCATGCCGGGCCCAACATCGTCGAGTTCGAGGTGCCGGCGCTCGAGGGCGAACTGACGCTGGTGAACAACCGCACCGCCGTCGCCATCGACGGCGTGCGCGACAAGCTGCGCGTGCTGCTCGTCTCCGGCGAGCCGAACGTGGGCGAGCGCACCTGGCGCAACCTGCTGAAGAGCGACGCCAATGTGGACCTTGTCCACTTCACCATCCTGCGCCCGCCGGAAAAGCAGGACGGCACGCCCATCAACGAGCTCTCGCTCATCGCCTTCCCGACGCGCGAATTGTTCCAGACCAAGATCAAGGATTTCGACCTGATCATCTTCGACCGCTACGCCCAGCAGGGCGTGCTGCCGCAGGTCTATTTCGACAACATCGTGCGCTATGTCCGTGCCGGTGGCGCGGTTCTGGTGGCGGCGGGCACGGACTTCCTCGACACCGGCTCGCTCTACAATACGCCGCTGGAAGAGATCCTGCCCGGCGTGCCCCGCGGCGACGCGACGGATGCGCCCTATCACGCCCGCCTCACCGATCCCGGCAAGCGCCATCCGGTGACCCGCGCCTTGCCCGGCTCGGAGACCGACCCGCCCCACTGGAGCCGCTTCTTCCGCGTCATTGACGCCCAGGCGCGCTCGGGCACCAGCCTCATGAGCGCCCCCGGCGACAAGCCGGTGCTGCTGGTGGACCGGGTGGGCGAAGGGCGCGTCGCGCTGCTGCTCTCCGACCATATCTGGCTCTGGGCGCGCGGCTATGAAGGCGGCGGCCCGCACATCGACCTCTTGCGTCGGCTCTCCCACTGGCTCATGAAGGAGCCGGACCTGGAGGAGGAGCGCCTGAAGCTCACCGTCTCCGGGCGCGATCTTGTGGTGGAGCGCCAGACCATGGCCGAGAGCGTTCCCCCCGCCACCGTCACCACCCCGTCCGGGGCCCTGCGCCCCCTTACCCTTGCCCAGGCCGAGCCAGGCCTGTGGCGGGCGGCGACGCCGGCCGACGAACTGGGCCTGTGGCGCGCCTCCAACGGCACGCTGACGGCACTCGCCAATATCGGCCCGCTGAACCCGAAGGAATTTGCCGAGGTGACAAGCACCCGTGATGTTCTCGCCCCCGTGGCGGCGGCTACCGGAGGCGGGGTGTGGCGGCTCGCGGACCTTGGTGGCTCGGTGCCGCGCCTGGTGCAGGTTTCCGCGTCCGACCGGCTCGCCGGCGAAGACTGGATGGGCCTGCGCACCCGTGACGTCTCCGTGGTGCGGGGCATCGGCCTGTTCCCGCTGTTCGCCGGGCTCTCCGGCCTCCTGCTGCTGCTGGGCGCGCTCACCGCCGCCTGGGTGCGGGAGGGCCGGTGATGGCCCTGCGCACCTCTGCCCGTCTCACGCGCCGCCGCATGATGAGCGTCGGGCTGATGCTCGCCGCCCTGTGGACCATGCCGGCGGGGGCGCAGGACAAGCCCCTCACCCCGGTCGGCGAATGGCTGGCGGAGGACATCGGTGGCGGCGGGGTGCTGGATCGGGTCCAGAGCACGCTCGTGCTCGGCGCGGACGGCGCCGTATCCGGCACCGGCGGCTGCAACCGCTACAGCGGGAAAGCCAAGCTGGCGGGCGCTTCCCTGCGCTTCGGCGCGCTTTCCGCCAGCCGCATGGCCTGCACCCCCGCCGTCATAGCGCAGGAGCAGAAGTTCCTGCTGGCGCTGGAACGAACGCAGGGCTGGCGGATCGATCCGCTGCGGCGCAAGCTGATCCTGCTCGACCTCACCGGCACCGAGCTGGTCACATTCTCCACCAGGTAAAGCGATTTCGAGCGCGGTGGAGCCCGGCTCGCGTGAAGACAGCGCGTCTGCTCAATGGGATGGAAGCGGGGAAGCGCCCGGCCGAACCGCCTGCCGTCCCCCTAGAGAACGCGTTGCCCGATCAGCTTGCGATGCAAGCTGATCGGGCAACGCGTTCTCTTTCTTGAACTTAGAGCGCGATCCGATCAGATGGATTCCATCTGATCGGATCGCGCTCTATTGCATCATGGCGGCGCGCTCTTCCGCCTGCCGCATGTTCTCGGCCCGCTTGGTCATGACCGAAGCGATGATGACCACCACTGTGACCATGGCGATGAGGATGGTGCAGACCGCGTTGATCTCCGGCGTCACCCCGAGGCGCACCTGCGAATAGATGCGCATGGGCAGCGTGGTGGCGCCCGGGCCGGTGGTGAAGCTGGCGATGACCAGATCGTCCAGCGACAGGGTGAAGGCAAGCATGAAGCCGGACACCACCGCCGGCAGGATCAGCGGCAGCGTGATCTTGAAGAAGGTCTTGAACGGCGGGCAGCCAAGGTCGAGGGCGGCCTCCTCCAGCGCGCGGTCGAAGGTGACGAGCCGCGACTGCACCACCACCGCCACGAAGCACATGGTGAAGGTGATGTGGGCGAGCAGCACGGTCCAGAAGCCGCGATCGAAATTCACCGCCACGAACAGCAGCAGCATGGAGAGGCCGGTGATCACCTCGGGCATGACGAGAGGCGCGTAGATCATGCCAGAGAACAGGGTCCGCCCCGGAAAGCGCCCGTAGCGCGTCATCGCCAGCGCCGCCATGGTACCGAGCACGGTGGCCACCAGCGACGAGAAGAAAGCGATGCGCAGCGTCACCCAGGCCGCGTCGATGAGTTGCTCATTCTCCAGCAGCGCCCAGTACCATTGCGTGGAGAAGCCCGCCCACACGGTGACGAGCCGCGAGGCGTTGAAGGAATAGATCACCAGCAGCAGGATCGGGATGTAGAGGAAGGCGAAGCCCAGCACGATGGACGTGACGTTGAACCAGCTGAGGCCCTTTTTCATTTGCCCGCCTCCAGCTCGCGCTGCTGGATGTTCTGGTAGATCACGATGGGCACCACCAGAACGAGCAGCAGCAGCACCGCCACCGCGGACGACACCGTCCAGGAGCGGTTCACGGTGAATTCCGTCCAAAGCGACTTGCCGATCATCAGCGTGTCCGAGCCGCCCAGCAAATCGGGGATGACGAACTCACCCACCGCCGGGATGAAGCAGAGCAGCGCGCCGGCGGCCACGCCCGGCAGGGAGAGCGGAAAGGTGATGGTCCAGAACGCCTTGGACGGCGGGCAGCCGAGATCGGCGGCGGCCTCGAGCAGCGTCAGATCGAGCTTTTCCAGCGCCGCATAGAGCGGCAGCACCATGAAGGGCAGGTAGGAATAGACGATGCCGATATAGACGGCGAGGTTGGTGTTGAGGATCTCGAGCGGAGTGTCGATCACGCCCAGCGCCATCAACCCCTGATTGAGCAGCCCTTCCGGCGAGAGGATGCCGATCCACGCATAGACGCGGATAAGGAAGGAGGTCCAGAACGGCAGGATCACCAGCATCAGCAGTGTCGGCTGGATGGATCGGGGCGCCCGCGCCATGCCATAGGCGATGGGGTAGCCCACCAGCAGCAGCAGCACGGTGGAGATCGAGGCGATGACGAGGCTGGAGCCGTAGGCCTCGAGGAACTCGTTCGAGAAATCCAGCACATAGCCATAATTGGCGAAGGACAGGCCGGACAGGAACTCGGTGAAGCCGGCCCAGCCCTGCGCCAGGTCGAGGGTCGGCGCGTAGGGCGGCTGGGCCACCACGTCCTGCGACAGCGAGATCTTGAACACGATGAGGAACGGCGCGAGGAACAGCGCCAGGAGCCACAGATAGGGCACCGCGATCACGAACCAGCGGCCCCGCCCCTTCTCCCCCGCCATCGCCATGATCGCCTCCCAGAGCGTTTCCGCGTGACGAAAACGTGTCAAAACAACCAGTTGGTCCGTCTCGCGCAGGATGCGCGCGCGACGCCTCTATCGGGTCAGCACGACGCCGGCATGGGGCGCGAAGGTCACCCAGACCTTGTCATCCCACGAGATGGGCCGCGCCACCACCCGCGACAGGTTCGGCTGCGAGACCTTGATCCGCTGCCCGCAGGCCAGTTCCACATGGTAGATGGAGAGGTCGCCCAGATAGCCGATATCCCAGATCTCGCCCTCGAACACGTTCTCGGTCTGGTCCGCCGGCGGCTCCAGGGCGATGCGCAGCTTCTCGGGGCGGATGGCGATGCAGGCCGTGTCCCCCGCCTTGCAGTCCATCGTCTGCGCCACCACGAGGGGAAAGGGCGTGACCGGCGAGGAGAGGTGCGTCTCGTCCTGCCCCGTCTGGGTGATGGTGCCCTCGATGAGGTTCACCTCACCGATGAAGTCCGCCACATAGCGGGTGGCCGGCTGCTCGTAGATCACCGCCGGCGGGGCCACCTGCACCAGCACGCCGTTGTTCATCACCGCGATCCGGTCGGCCACCGTCATGGCCTCCTCCTGGTCGTGGGTGACGATCAGGAAGGTCATGCCGAGGTCCATCTGCAGGTCCATCAGCTCGAACTGGGTTTCCTCGCGCAGCTTCTTGTCGAGGGCGCCCAGAGGCTCGTCCAGCAACAGCACCTTGGGCCGCTTGGCCAGCGACCGGGCGAGGGCCACGCGCTGGCGCTGGCCGCCGGAGAGCTGGTGCGGCTTGCGCTTCGCGAACTTCTCCAGCTTCACCAGCTTCAGCATCTCCTCGACGCGGGCGTCGATCTCGCCCTTGCCCATCTTGTCCTGCTTGAGGCCGAAGGCGATGTTGTCCTGAACATTCATGTGCGGGAACAGGGCGTAGGACTGGAACATCATGTTCACCGGCCGCCGGTAGGGCGGCACGCCGGCGAGGTCCTCCCCCGCCAGGGTGAGGCGGCCCTCGGACGGCTCCTCGAAACCGGCGAGCATGCGCATGAGGGTCGTCTTGCCGCAGCCGGAGGGACCGAGCAGGGCGAAGAACTCGCGCTCGTAGATGTCGAGGCTCACATGATCCACCGCGGTGAAGTCGCCGAAGCGCTTCACTACATTCTCGAACCGGATAAGCGGGGTCTTGCCGGGATCGGCCCAGGGGGCGAACGAGCGCCGGACGGCGCCGATGGTTTCCTTCCGCGCCTTGTCCGCAGCCATCATGTCCCCCGAGCTGGCCTCGTGGAATGGAGGCTAACCGGGGAAACGGAAACGCTCAAGCCGTGTGCACGCGCAAAAATGCATCGCTGCGGCTGCTCAGGCGAGCGGGCGGATCGCGGCTGGGGAGAAGTGCCATCTTCCCCCCTCAAGATGCATCACCCCCTTGCACGTGCCCCCCGCATGTGGCAGAGGAGGCCGCCTGACGACGGCGATGCCCGTCGCCTTCCGGGCCGGCGGCATTTTCCCTCGCGGAGCATCCCAAGGCCCACCCGGCGCGCTGCGGTAGCTCAGTGGTAGAGCACTCCCTTGGTAAGGGAGAGGTCGAGAGTTCAATCCTCTCTCGCAGCACCATTCCAAAGCGTTGCAAACGCTAGAAACCCTTGCAAATCCTCGCATCCTGTCCAAAGCTCCGTCCAAAGTTTGTCCAAAACCGAGGCGGACATGGCCGGCAAGGCAAGGCATCTGAGGCAGCGGGGCACCACCTTCTTCGTGCGCGTGGGCGTGCCGAAGGAGCTTCGCGAGATTGTCGGCAAGTCCGAGCTTCACGAATCCCTAGGCGGCAACGCAAGGGAAGCTGAACGCCGCTCCCATGCCGTGCTCGCGCGCTTCCACGCGATTTTGGACGACGCCCGCCTCAAGCTGGCACAGGGCAGCGGCGCCCCTCCCCGGCTTGCTCGCACCCTGGACGCCGCGAAGCTTGCCCACCACCACTATCAAAGTCAGCTCGACGAAGACGCGGCCCTTCGCGACAGTGGCGCCCTGGCCAAGATCGGGCACGACCGAGCCACCTATCGACGCCTTTTCGAGGGCGGGTACACATCTGCCCTTAGGGAAGTCGTTTCCGGCATCGCACCAGATGACAAGATCGGCGCGACCATCGGATGGGCCATTGACGCCTATGCCGCCGACAAGCTGACTAAGGCTGAGCCCGGCACCCCCGAATGGCGCGCCCTGGCTCGCACCCTTGCCGGAATCCAATTGGAGGTTCTTCAGCGGCAGAAAGAGCGCGACGAAGGCCAGCCCGAAGCCGAACCGGCACACCCGGCCCTGAAGCCCTCCCCAGCGCCCACACAGGCCAAGCGCGACCGCGTCTCTATCCTCGACCTTCTAGACGGCTACCTCACCGAGCTTCGCGCCTCTGGACGCGGGGCAGAGGCAGAGAAGCGCTGGACGCCCGGCTTTAAGCAGTTCGTCCGGCACCTCGGACATGATGACGCTTCGCGCCTAACCAAGGCGGACGTGGTCGCCTGGAAAGACGCCTTGCTCACCACCATGTCGCCGAAGACGGTGCGCGACACCAACGTTGCTGCCCTTCGAGCCGTCTTCCAATGGGCGGTGGACAATGACCGCCTGAAGGCGAACCCCGCGAAAGAGGTGAAGGTGCGTGTCCTGAAGAAGGTACGCAACCGCGAGAAAGGCTTCACCCTCGACGAGGCGAAAGCCGTCCTGAAGGCCGCGCGCAACCATTCCCCCGCGCACTCCGACAATCCACGCACCCGTGAATCAGCGCCCATGACGGCGGCGAAACGTTGGGTGCCCTGGTTGTGCGCGCATACCGGCGCCCGCGTCGCCGAAATGACGCAACTCCGGAAGCAGGACGTCCGCGAGGAAAACGGCATTGCCTTTGTGCGTATCGCGCCAGAAGCCGGCAGTGTGAAGTCGGGCCAATATCGCGACGCGCCGCTTCACCCGCAAATTGTCGAGATGGGCTTCCTCGACTTCGTGAAGGCCGCGCCAGACGGCCCGCTCTTCTATGTCGATAATCCGAACCGCGCCGGGAAGTCCCATCCCTCCAAACAGATTGCGGGGCGGCTCGCCATGTGGGTTCGCGCGCTGAACGTCATTGCTGCCGAGGTGGACCCGAACCACGGCTGGCGCCATCGGTTCAAGACAGTGGCCCGCGAGCTTGGACTTGATCCCCGCGTCATAGACAAGATCCAAGGCCACGCCGCACGCACGGCCGGCGAGGACTATGGCGACGTGACACTTAAAGCCGCCTACGCGGCAATCAAACAAATGCCACACTATACAATCGCGAAAAAGGCCGACCAGAGCGCCGCCTAGATAGGAGCGCACGGCCGATTATTCAAGATCAACACAGATTGACAGCGGCACTTTCTAGGCTTCCGTCAATCTCACTCCACTATCTGCGAATTTTTCTCAATTAATTCGACGAAACGGTCTATTCCACGTGAGATTCGTGTTATCCTAATGGATATAGCGAATAGGACGTGTTCTTTCTAAATGGGCATTCTCGATTTCTGGCCCTTTCCTCGCCAGCAGGTGACCGAAACAAAGGCCGCGCCCTCTCTTCCGGCGCCTCCGCAGCCATCCACGGGCAACGCGAGTTGGCTGTTTTTCGGCACCCCGTCGCCTGACGGCAAGCTCCATATTAACGTAACGCCCGACACTGCCATGAAGTGTCCGCCCGTGCGACGCGCCATTTCCGTGCTTTCGTCCGCCGTCTCGACGATGCCGCTGCACCTCTACAAGCGCGGCGACAGCAATTCCAAATCCCGCGCAACCGATCATCCGCTGTATAAGGTGCTGCATCGGCGCGCCAATGAGTTTATGTCAGCCTCGCACTTCCGTGAAATCATGATGCGCAACGCGCTTCTTCACGGGAACGCCTATGCACTGATCAATCGGAACGAATATTTCACCGAGCTTTGGCATATCCCGCCTAATTATGTCCGCGTCGAATATGACGAACTGACATATGCGCCGGTTTATTTCGTACGGCATGGCGGCGGCGCCGAAGAAACCACCTATCCTGCATCTGCCATCTTCCACATCCGGAACACCGGCGCCTGTGATTACGTTGGCGACTCTCCGGTAAATGAGTGCCAGAAGGCAATCATGCTGAGCATGCTCCTAGAAGAGCACGGCAAGCTATTCTTTGAGAACATGGCACGCCCGTCCGGGATGATTCTCATGCTTCCCGGCATGCCAGAAACCACTCTGGATAACGCTCGCAAAGCATGGATGGCTCGCACGGCTGGCGGAAACATGTACGGCACGCCCATGATGCCGGGAGTGCAAGACTACAAGCCGATCAGTTTCAGCAGTGTTGACGCGCAGTTTCTCGAAACCCGCAAGGAACAGGTTGTAGAGATCGCGCGCGTCTTTGGCGTTCCGCCGCACTCACTCTTTGAGATGGGTCGCGCGACTTGGGACAACATCACGGCTGAGCGTCAAGAATTCCTCGACGGTTCGCTGAGCGATTGGCTCACCCGTTGGGAAGACGAGATCTATATGAAGCTCCTTACGCCTGACGAGCAAGAGGAATACTTCGCGGAATTCCTGACTGACAACTTCCTGCGAATGAACCCGCTGGACCGTGCTGAAGCGCAGGGTAAGCGCATTGCTTCGCGCATCCTGTCGCCCAATGAGGCGCGGGCACAAGAAAACCTTCCGCCTTACGAAGGTGGCGACGAATTCATCAATCCCAACACCACGTCTTCCACCATTCCGGACAACACCAATGCTGACAAACCTGCCTGAAATCGCTGCGGCATTCGCAGCGGCGCACGGTCCCTTCTCCCAGGCCGTGGATATGCTGAAGAGCGTCGCGACCTCTGGCGCGCCCCTGCCGCCCGCAAATCGGAAATGCGATTTCGCCAAGCATGCTGAGCGCCAGCATGACGGCCGTATCGTGCTCGACCTCGACAAGATCGGAGTCGGCGCGTGACCTCGACCCGCATCAAGCGCTTTCTTGGCGACGGCGAATATGAATTTAATCTCTCCGGCACGCAGATTGTGCGGCTCGAAAAGCTTTTGAATATCGGCATCGGCGAGTTGTCGCAGCGTGTCGTCAGCGGCCGATTTCACCACGTCGAGCTTATCGAGACCGTGCGCCACGGTCTGATCGGCGCGGGTACTTCGCACGAACAGGCCGCGAATCTCATTGCCGTCTATGTGGACGGCGTATCGTTGAGGTCGGTTCACACCCTCGCAGTCGAGATCCTTGCGGCGGCTTGGGACGGCACCCCGGAACCCGACGAAGACACCACAAAAACCAATACTCAGGAGTAATTTGAATGGCTTTTTCAGGTATTTCCGTGCTTCACGGCTCGATTACCACCATCGGCGGAAGCACCGACCTTTTCGGCCACGCGGTTTGGTCTGAAGACCTTCCGGCCCCGGCCACGACCGTCAACGTTGCGACCCTCCCTGACTTCAATGATCGGCTTCGCGTGCAGTCCGCGTTTCTGATTCAGCCGGCTGTGGACGCCAAGGTCTATGTTGGGCCGGACCCCGCAGCGGCAAGCACCCCGATGTACCGCGTCTATGCGGGCGCCGATCGCGTGATTCTCGCGAACAAGGGCGACAAGGTTCGTTGGGCGGCAGCTTGAACCGGCTTGAACTCAAATCCACCTTCACGGTGGACGATGCCGGCGCCATCGAAGGTGTCGCGTGGCCCTTCGGCACCCCCGACCGCGTCGGCGACATGATCGAGAAGGGTGCCTTTGCTGGTGTCCGCACGCCCCTGCCGCTCCTATTCGGCCACGATCCGAACGACGCAGTAGGCGTGTGGGAATCCGCCGCTGAGACCGCCTCCGGCTTCGTGGTGAAGGGGCGGCTCCTGGTTGATGACATGCCCCGCGCCCGTGAAGTCCGCGCCCTGGTGCGTAGCGGCGCCGTGGGAGGGCTTTCCATCGGCTTCAGCACCCGCAAGGCAGCGCCCCGCGTCGGCGCCCGTGGGCGTGTGATTTCCGCCCTCGACCTTGTCGAGGTGAGTCTTGTGACCGTGCCCAGCCATCCCGGCGCCCGCGTCACTTCCGCCAAATCCGCCGCAGCGGCATTCGCCATCGCTGAGGCTATTTCCCGAGCCGCTGCGGCTCTTCGTTCCAAGTAAAGGACTTCGCTACGTGACCAAGCATTTCCCCATTATTGAACTCAAGGACGCGGACCCCGTTGACGCGGTCACTGCCGCCCTCGACGACCTCACCAAGTCCGTTGACGAGCGCCTGAAGGCCATCGAAACCAAGTCCGCAGGCGGCGCCGATGCCGGCGAGCTGGACGCGCTCAAGGCGTCGCTCGCCAAGATCGAGGCCCGCCTGAGCCGCCCCGGCATCATCACCGGCAAGTCGGCCGACGAGACCAAGGCCGACGCCGAAACCAAGGCTTTCGGGACCTACATCCGGCGCGGCGAAAAGGCCCTCGGTGCCGACGAAATCAAGGCCCTGAACGTCACCACGGCGGCCCAGGGCGGCTACATGGTGCCGCCTGAAATGTCGGCGGAAATCCTGCGCGAACTGGTGGAGTACAGCCCCATCCGCGCGCTCGCAGACGTGCGCGACACTTCCAAGTCTTCCGTGTTCTATCCCAAGCGCACCGGCCGGCCGAACATCACGTGGCTCTCCGAGGGCGAGGCCCGCACCGAAGAGGCCATTGCGTTCGGGCAGGTGGAAATCAAGATCAAGGAAGCCGGCTTTTTCATTCCGGTGACGAACCGCCTTCTCGGCGACTCCCAGGGCGCGGCCGAAGCCGAGGTTCGCCTCGCTATTGCCGAAGCCTACGGGAAGAACGAGTCCGAGGTGTTCCTCAACGGCGACGGCGTGAAGGAGCCCAGCGGTATCCTCACCGACGCGTCGTTGGTGACCGTGGAAGCGCCCCTGACAGCGCCCGACAGTATCCAGTACAATTCCGTGCTCGACACCTTCTATGCGCTTCCGGCGACCTACCGCAATCGTGGTTCGTGGCTCCTGAATTCGACCGTTCTCAAGCTCCTGCGGAAGATGAAGGATGAGGCAGGCACGTATATCTGGCAGCCTGCACTTTCGCAGGACGCGCCCGAGCGTATCCTCGGGCGCCCGGTCATCGAGATTCCCGAGATGCCGGACCACGCGCCTTCCGCAGTCCCGGTGCTCTTCGGCGACTTCAAGAGTGCTTACCGCATCGTGGATCACATCGAGAACGGCAGCGCCTTTAGTGTGCTGGTTGACCCGTATACCGGCGCCACGAACGGCATCACCAAGTTCCACGCGAACCGCCGCGTCGGCGCCAAGCTCCTTCGCCCCGAGGCCATCGTGGGCATGAAGATCGCAGCCTAATGCGACTTCTCGACGAAGACACCATTCTGAAGCTGGACGGCACCACCGTCCGGCTTCGGCCGACACTGCGATGCGCCCTGAAGATTTCCGAGGCCCATGGCGAACCCGTGGATTTCTGCGGCAAGATCCTCAAAAACAACGTGACGTTGATCGGCGATCTTTTCGCCCATGGGATCGAGGACGAAGACAAGCGCCGGGACGCCCTGGCGTGGCTTTCCTACAGCCCCCAGCCGCTCCGCAAGCGTGTCGAACACGTCGCCCTCGACTTGTACATTTTCGCGCTGCACCTCGCTGGCATCGATCCCGATGAGAAGCCGAACACGTCGAATTCGTCTGGCACTTCTATGAAGTTCAATCGGACGCTCGCCGAACTCTTCGGTTTCGCAACTGGTGTGCTCCATTGGTCGCCCGAATCCGCCTGGAGCGCCACGCCGCGCGAGATCGCGCACGCAATGCACGTCTGGCGTCGCACCCAGCCTGGATATGAACCGACCGAGGAAGAGCGCGACGAACAGGCCCGCGAACAAGCTCTGGACAGCACATTTGACCGCGTCGGCCTTCAGGCGCTGAAGAATTTAGCTTAGGGGGCGGATCATGACGGCGACGTGGCCAGCCGAATAACGAAAAGTCACCTCCCTGCCCCCGCCGTTCTGGAGAGGCCGGCAAACAAGGGTCAAGGTGACACGGCCACATCTTTTCTTTTCAGCAGGAATACAATGGCGTTCGCGGCACCCAGGCGTTGTTCATGTGGCAAGATCGTCCCCTATGGGATGAAATGCGAATGCCAGATCATTCGAGATCGCGCCCGCAAGGCTAAGGCTGATCAAAACCGCCCGAATGCTCGCCAGCGTGGATACAGCACGAAATGGGATCGAGCACGCGCCGGTTTCCTCCTGAAGCACCCCATTTGCTCCTGCGGCGCCAAGGCCGCTGTGGTGGATCACATTCGCCCCCATCGCGGCGACAGCAACCTGTTCTGGCAGCGTGAGAACTGGCAACCCCTATGCGTCCGGTGCCATAGCGGCAGAAAACAAAGCGAAGAGCATCGCAGCGGCAGCAACCCGCTTGCACACCCCTTCGTCGATAAACCGCCCACCTGCCCCGTCACCATCGTTGCTGGCGCGCCTGGAGCCGGTAAATCCACATATGTGGCCGAACGCGCCGGCCCCGACGACATTGTCATCGACATGCCCACCATCATGGCAAAGCTCGCAGGCATGGCCTTGTATGAGGCACCCGGCAGCTTCGCCCGTGAAGCATTGGAGATCCGGAACAAAGCCCTGCGCATGCTTGGTGAGCGCAACAGCTTCAAGCGTGCATGGTTCATCACTGCGGACCCTGATCCAGCCGCACGCGCCACATGGTGCCGAAAACTGCACGCCCGCATGGTGATCATGCCGGCAACACTTGATGAGTGTATTGCCCAGATCGAGGCCGACCCTCGCCGCGCACACTGCCGAGACAAGCATATCGAACTGGCGCGCGAATGGTTCACAAAAAACACCGAGGCAGTGAAGGGTAAAGCGTCCGCCTTCCTCGACTGGCGCAGATCCCGCACACCGGCAAACCGAACATCCGACAAGGAACCGCTGATCGCACAGGGCTTCGATGAAGACCACGATGAGCGATCTTACGAGCGCACCATTGATGCCGTTCTAACCCGCTTCAATTTCGACACGGAAGACCTTCCGCTTATCGATCCATTTGAGGAAAGCCATCGACCTGCGCCGGCCCCTGAGAAGCAACCTGCACCCGCACCCAAAGCTGAGAAGCAGCCCAAGCAGCCCAAGCCTCCAAAGCAACCGAAGGTGAAGGTACCGAACGAACCGAATGTCAAGGTGCCGAAGCCGCAGAAGGTGAAGGTTGTGAAACAGCCCAAGCAACCGAAGCAATACACATTCGACGGCATGACCATGAGCGTCAACGAATGGGCCAAGCACCTTGGCATAAACCCACTAACACTTCACACGCGCCTTCGCCGCGCCTATCCCCTCGACAAAGTCTTCACAGCTAACCTCTTTGAACTTCAGCGCGCACATGCAAGCAAAGGCGACGAAACGCCAATGATTCGCGATTAGCACTAGTACACTGTATACTAGTGTAACCCCGGGGTGGTGAAAGACTTCTGACGATTGACTAGGGACCGGCGCGGGCAGGCTTGCGCGAGTCTCTGTGGAATTGGAGTTTTAAGAATGGCTGTGACGTTGGAAGATCTTAAGGCACACATCCGCGACCTTGGCGATGAAGACGACGCCCTTCTGACTCGGAAGTTGGCCGTCGCAACCGACATGATTAAGCAGAAGGTCGGCGGTTTCGACAAATTCGACGGCAGTGTTCCGGCCCCGATCGAGGAAGCAATTCTTATGTACGCCGCGCACCTCTACGCGAACCGTGAGGCCACGACCTTCGGTGGACAGGCGTTCATGCTACCGCTTGGCGTCGAGGATCTTATTTCGACCTACCGTGACGGCTGGACATACTGACATGGCGAGCATGGCAGATCAGTTTCGGGCGTTCCTTGAGGCGAAGGAAGAGGCCATCAAGGCCGAAGCGCTGAAGGCGCAGGAGGCCAACGCCAAGCAGTTCGCACGCGAGGTGCGCCGCAAGGTACCCGTGGAAGAGGGCGACCTGAAACGCAGCATCAAGGTAACCCCTGGCGGCGAGCGCACCCCGGCCTATTCCCGTGGCGGCGCACAGACGGTTCCGGAAGGCACCGTCATGGTTACCGCCGGCAATGAGAAGGTCCGGTACGGCCACATCGTCGAGCACGGCAGCAAGAAGATGAGGGGCCGCAAGTTCTGGTGGCCGACTGTGAAGATGCTGCGCCAGAAGTTCCGGAACAGGAACAAGGCTGCACTGCGGAAGGCGATCAAGAAATGAGCTTAGATCCGGTGCTTTGTTTGACGAAAAAGGTCCGGCAGCGGCTCATTTCCAGCCCCGATTTCATCGCGCTTTGCCCAGCCGACAGGGTGCTGGACTCCTTTACCGAGACCGGTGCCGGCCCCCTTGTCGCCATCGGCAACGGCGATGCAGTGCCGCCAGATCATTACGAGGTGTGGCACCATCGCGCCTACGTCGACCTCGATATCTGGACACGCGGCGAGGGCAGCAACGTTCTCTGTCGTCGCATCACCCACATCATCACGAAGGTGCTTTCAGGCGTCGCGTGGGCGCCGTGGCAGGGTGACGGCTGGATCGTGCACGGGCTTTCGATGAGCGTCACCACCGACCGGGACACGACCGAGGCGGACCTCGCGCATGGCGTTGTGAGCCTGGACGCGATCATGCAGGAGACCGCTTGATGAAGAACGCACCCGTTCGGGCTGGATCACTCCTGGAAAAACTGACGGTGGAGCGCGCCGCTACTGCCGTGGGCGATTTCGGCAACACCGTCACGCTTTGGACGCCCCTTTTCGATGTGCGCGCCGAACTTCTCGACCACACGCAAGAGGAAGAGCCGGCCGACACCGGAAGCCGGATCACGATCAAGGCCAGTTTCTTCATTCGATACACGCCCAGCCTGAAGATGACGGATCGAGTCATTTGGGGCGGCGAGACCTTCGATATCGTCGGCTTGAAGATAGTCGGTCGCAAGCAAGGGCTTCAGGTCGATTGCCGGAGGATTGGACCTTGAGAGGAAACAAGCCTAGGATGATCGTGACCTATAGCGGCGCCCTCACCGAAGCCCCTCGCCCGCCCACGTGGCTCTCACCGGACGCAAAGCGCGAGTGGAAGCGTGTTGCCCCCGTGCTGGTGCAGAGGCGTCACCTCACGCAAACCGACCTCGGCATGGTGGAAGGTTTTTGCGTCGCCATGGGCAGGGTGCGGGAGATCGAGCGCGAGCTACAGAAACCCGGCGCCGTGCTCGACCCTCGCATGGTGCGCCTTCAGGACAAGGCCCTTTCTACAGCGCGCCAGATCGCTGCGGAGATCGGCCTTACGCCTGTGTCGCGCTCGCGGCCGGCAATTGTTGACGACGATGATTCCGAAGACGCATCCGACCTGGCTCTTCGATAGCTCCCCCATTGAGGATACCAACGGCGACGGAGATCGCGCCGTGCGGTTCCTACGGGCGCTGAAGCATCCGAAGAGCAAAGCCACCGGAAACGCGTTTCAGGTTGATCCTGTGTTCGAGCGCCTTGTTCGGCGCATCTATGGCCCGCGCGACGCTAACGGAAACCGCATCGTCAAACGCGTTCCCATACTCCTGCCGCGCGGCAATCGAAAGACGACACTATGTGCCGCCCTCGCGCTCCTGCACACGCTCGGACCCGAACGCGTTCCTAGCGGCGAGGCCGTCGCGGGCGCAGCGGATCGGAAACAGGCCGCACTTGTTTACAAGGAAGCGGCTGGCATCATCCGCATGGATAAGCGACTGATCAGCGCTAGCAAGCTCCTGGACTCGCGTTACAAGATCACGTCCAAATATCACGGAAGCACGTTTGAATCCCTTTCCAGTGACGGAAAAACGCAGCACGGCCGCACACCTTCACTGATCATCTGCGATGAGCTGCATAGCTGGCAGACACTCGACCTATGGGACGCGCTGGAAAGCTCTATTGTGAAGAGCGACCCGCTGGTTATTCTCGCCTCGACGGCCGGCGCGGGACGCGAGCATATTGCGTGGGTTCAGTATGAGCAGGCCCGGCGCATCGCCCGTGGCGAGGAGGTAAATCCAACCGTCCTTCCGGTGCTTTTCGAGGCCAGCGCCGATGAGGATTGGCGCGACGAACGCGTGTGGTTCCGCGTCAATCCTGGCTTATCCTGCAATCCACCCTATCAGTCGCTTTCCGCCATGCGCGATCAGGCAAAGCAGGCCGAAAGCGTCCCCAGCACGAAGGCCAATTTCCTTCAGTACAATCTGAACGTTTGGGCGGACAACTCGGTAAGCCCCTTCGTGGATATGGGCGTTTATGATGGCGGCGCCGATCAAATCGACTTCGATAAGCTGAAGAGCGAACCCTGTTGGATGGGCATCGACCTATCGCAGGTCTATGACATGACGTGCATTGTCGCTTGCTGGAAAGACGGCAAGGGCGGCTATATCGTCCGGCCCTGGTTTTTCCTTCCGAAAGAGCAACTAGCGAGGCGCGAGACCGCAGGTTACCGCGAATGGGTGGACAGGAAATTCATTGAAGAATCCCCAGGCGCTGCAATCGATTACGAGTTTTTTCATGGGCGCCTTGTGGAAATATGCGGCGAACTGAACGTTCAACAGATCGGCGTTGATCCAAAGGGGGCTAATCCGACGCTCAACGCTCTTATGAATAAGGGGCTTCCCGTATTTCAGTTCTCGCAGGCGAACGGCAGCATGTGCCCCGCCGTGCACGAACTGGAACGCGCCATTGTGGCTGGGCAGTTCAGCCATGGTGGAAACCCCGTGCTGCGCTGGTGCTTTGAGAACGTTCGCACCGTGGACACTGCGGACGGCTACAAGCGTTTCCACAAGGGGAAGTCTGAACACAAGATCGACGGCGCCATCGCAGCAGCAATGGCGGTTAAACTTGCGTTCGACTCCGACAATCCGGGACGTGCGATTGATGATCCCAATTTCGACTTCTCAAAATTCATGAATCTGTGAGGCACACATGGCTGAAAACGACGGTAAACTTGAACTTGGATTTGGAGTCGATACCTCGACGCTTGAGCGCGGCTTTCGACGTGCTGCTCAGTCCGGCGACCAGCACCTTGGGACGCTGGAAAAGCGTGCGGAACGTGCCAAACAACGCCTAGAGACCAGCATGGGCGCCGCTGCGGAGAAAGTTTCAGGCAGCATCAAGGGCATCGGCGCAGCGTTCGCAGGCGGCTTGCTTGGCGGTTTTGCCATTGGTGGCGCCTCGGAGATCCCCAACGTCATCCGCGACGTGACGCGCTCCCTCGCAGAGCTGAAGGGCGAGGCGCAACGCGCCGGCATCGACGTGGAACAGTTTCAGGCCCTCGACTACGCCGCGAAGCAAAGCGGCGTGAGCATCGACGCCCTTACGGACGGCCTGAAGGAAATGCAGCTTCGCGCCGACGAATTCGTTCTCACCGGGAAGGGCAGTTCTGCGGAGGCTTTTCAGCGCCTCGGATACAGCGCCGACGAACTGAAAGAGAAGCTGAAGAACCCCGTCGCACTCTTTGATGAGATCATCGCGCGCTTGAAAAAGTTTGAGACCGCGCCGGCTATCCGTATTGCCGATGAGGTGTTCGGCGGGACGGGTGGCGAACAGTTCGTCCGGTTCCTGGACTCGAGCGCAAAGAGCCTTCAGCAGCTTCAGGCCGACGCCCGTGGTGCTGGCGTGGTGCTGGACCGGGATATTATCGCCAAGGGTGCCGAGATCGACAAAGCTTTTCAGAAGCTCTCAGACACCATCGGCACGCGCCTGAAAGGTGGCATCGTCTCGACTGCAATTGCATTCGATGATTTCGCAACGAAGGTGCAGGAGTTCATGACCAGCGTCGGCAATTTTGATTTCTGGAAGAGCTTCCGACTCGGTGGCAGCAATCCGGACGTGAAGCCGATTGAAAACGAGATGGACCGCGCCCGCGCCGAACTGGCGAAGCGCTTGAACGCTGGTGAGCGCTTCAAGACTGATGGGCAGGAGTTGTGGACGCCACCGAAATACACGCCCCCGGCGCCGACGAAAAAGATCGGCATCACCCCCGGCGAGCGCTTCGACGCGGACGTGGTGAAGGTCCGCGACGAGATCGCCGCGCTTGAGGCGGAACAAGCAGCCCTCGGCAAGTCCGCCTTTGAGGCCGCCCGCTTGCGGAAGGAAACCGACCTTCTGGCGCAGGCTCGACGGGACGGTGTTGAAGTCTCTCCGGAGATTAAAGCGCGGATCGATGAGGAATCCCGCGCCTATGCCACGGCGGCGTCAAATCTTGAAAACGCACGCGTGAAGATGGAGCACGCCCGCGAGCTTCAGGATTTTGCGGGGCAGGAGCTTACGTCTTCACTCTCCGGTCTATTGACCGGGACGCAGACTGTGAATAACGCTTTGGATAATTTGATTCAGCGCCTGATCGAGGCCAGCTTGCAGGCCGCGCTTTTGGGCAGCGGGCCGTTGGCTGGACTCTTCGGAGGCAGCACCGGGACCGGCCTTGTCGGCGCCCTCTTCTCCGGCTTCGGCGGCGCCCGTGCTGGTGGTGGTGAGGTGGTCCCCGAAAATCGGACAGGGAGTTAAGCTTGGTTCGGCCTGACGGAAGGACGAGCCCGATGACCGGGAAGAGGAAGCGTTATTCAGCGCAGTTCAAGGCGAAGGTGGCCCTGGAGGCGC
>NZ_JAIVFN010000030.1 GCF_030015065.1 Xanthobacter autotrophicus
GGGCAGCACGGGCGGTGCACGGGGTGGCAAATACGCGGGGGCAAGTGCGCGGGGGCAAGTGCCGCACCGCGCTGGAATGCACGCACCATGGCACGCGGGAGGCGCCCGTGTAGCATAGGCGCCGGGCACAAGGAACACGGCCGCTGTTCCCGGCGGGGGCGGGATCAGCGCAGGCGGCATCCTTCGGGCGGATCGTCCGCCGCCCGCGTCGAAATGGCAGCCCGGTTCGATCAGAGTGTGGTGCAATGTGACCGGAACGGACGGGGGCGGGGCATCCGGGGCGACATGACGCAGCAGGACCAGCGCCCTGCGCGGACCAGCGGACGGACCGCCGTGCTCGGCGGCACGCGCGCCGCTGCACGCCGGGCGACGCCTCCCGGCCTTGCCCGCCTCTTCGACGCGCTGAGGGCCCGCCTTGCCGAGGACCTTGCCGGCGAAGCCGCCTCCGGCCGCCGGATCCTGTGGCTTCCGGTCGCCTATACCCTTGGTATCCTTCTCTATTTCGGCGCCGGGCAGGAGCCATCCCTGATCGCCGTGCTGCTCCTCCTCGGCGCCCTCGCCGCCGGGGCCATGGGGGTGCGGGCGCAGCCTGTGGCGTTTGGCGCGGTGGTGGGCTTTGCCGCGGTGGTGGCGGGCTTTGCCACGGCAAGCGTGCGCACCACGCTGGTGGCGCACGAGATCGCAGCGCCGCCCAAGGGTCCGGTGCGGCTCACCGGCTTCGTGGAGCGCGTGGAACACCGCCCCACCGGCGACCGCACCCTGCTGCGGCTCGATGCCGGACCGGTGAAGGGGCTCGATCCGGTGCCGGGCCGTGTGCGCCTCTCCCTGCGCAAGGGATGGGCGCCGCCGGTGGGCACCCACATCACCCAGCTGACCCAGCTGCTGCCGCCGCTCGGGCCGGTCATGCCCGGCGCCCATGATTTCGGCCGGACGCCCTGGTTCGCGGGCATTGGCGGGGTCGGCTACGGCCTCGGGCGCCCCAGGCCGGCGGAGGCCGCCGCCCCGCCCCTGTCGGTGCGCCTTGCCATGGCGGTGGATGCCGCGCGCGACAGTCTTTCCCGCCGCATCCGCGCCTCGCTCACCGGCGCGACGGCGGAGATCGCGGTGGCGCTGGTGGCGGGTGATCGCTCCGCCATCGCGCCGGAGGTGGAAGAGAGCATGCGCGTGTCGGGGCTCACGCACATCCTCTCCATTTCCGGCCTGCACATGGCGCTGGTGGCGGGCACCCTGTTCGCGTTCGTGCGCGGCGGCCTCGCCCTGGTGCCGGCCCTGGCGCTGGGCCTGCCCATCAAGGCGCTGGCTGCCGTGGCCGCGCTCACCGGCAGCGCCGCCTATCTCGTGCTGGCGGGCAACGACGTGCCGGCGCAGCGCTCCTTCGTCATGACGGCGCTGGTGCTGTCCGGCGTGCTCGTCGGCCGGCCGGCGCTGACCCTGCGAACGGTGGGCGTGGCGGCTGTCGCCGTGCTCGCCTTCACGCCCGAGGCGGCGCTCGAGCCGGGGACGCAGATGTCGTTCGCCGCCACCCTCGCGCTGGTCGCGGCCTATGAGCGCCTGCGGCCTCTCGCCGCCCTGCCGCGTCCTGACGGGTGGGCGGGGCAGGCCGCGGTCTGGCTCGCGGTGCTGGTAGGCGGCACGGCGCTCACCTCCCTGGTGGCGGGACTGGCGACGGCGCCCTACGGCATCTTTCATTTCCAGCGCGTGGCACCCTACGGCCTCCTCGCGAACCTCGCAGCCATGCCGGCCGTGTCCTTCCTGGTGATGCCGTTCGGCCTGCTCGGCGTGCTGTTGATCCCGTTCGGGTTCGACCACCTGGCCTGGCCGGTGATGGGCAAGGGCATCGAGATCATGGTGACGGTATCCGACACCATCGCGGTGCTGCCCGGGGCGGATCACCGGGTCGACTCGGTGGGCGCGCCGACGCTCGCATTCTTCAGCCTGGGCCTTGCGGCGCTCTGCCTGCTGCGGGGGCTGCTGGCCGCCACGGCGCTGGTACCCTTCGCGCTCGCCCTGTTGCTGGCGGGAGCCCCGCCGCGCCCGGATCTCCTTGTCGCGCCGGATGCCCAGACCGTGGCCGTGCGCGGGCCCGATGGTCGCCTCTCCGTCCTTGGCGCGCGCAGCCAGCGGCTGGTGGTGGAGCAATGGCTGACGCGGGAGGGCGACCGGCGCAAGGCGGGAGCGGAGGGCCTTGCCGGCCTTTTCGCCTGCGATCCCTTCGGTTGCACCGCGCCGCTTCCGGGCGGGGGAACCATTGCCGTGTCGCGGCGGGCGGAGAGCCTTGAGGCGGATTGCCTGGAATCGCGCATCGTGGTCACCCGCGACGTGCCGCCCCGACACTGCCCGGCCGAGGTGGTGACCCCGGAGCACCTGAGCCGCACCGGCACGCTGGCCTTTCATTTCCGTGACGGGACCTGGCATGTCGAGCCCACCCGCAATCCCCGCGTGAACCGCCCGTGGATGGCGCCCGTGCCGCCGGAGCCCGACCCACCGCGCCCCGGAGACGATGATCCCGAGGCCGACGCCGCATCACAATGAGGCCGCGCAAGCGGGCGCTCCGCAAATCATCTCGCCGGCGGGCAGGGGTGAGAAGCGTCGCTCCAGAGGAGCCGGGCGCCCCGTTGAGCATGGCGACCGCCGCCCCTCACCCCATCCCGGCCATCCCCCACGGCATGCCATGGGCAGAAGAAAGCGGAACGGCAGATCAGTAGCGACGCATGAGCCCGACGAGACGGCCCTGGATGCGCACCCGGTCCGGCCCGAAGATGCGCGTCTCGTAGGCGGGATTTGCCGCCTCCAGGGCGATGGAGGCGCCCTTCTTGCGCAAGCGCTTGAGCGTTGCTTCCTCGTCGTCCACGAGAGCGACGATGATGTCGCCGGTGTCCGCCGTGTCGCATTTGCGGATGAGCACGGTGTCGCCGTCGAGGATGCCGGCCTCGATCATGCTGTCGCCGCGCACTTCGAGGGCGAAATGCTCGCCGCTGCCCAGCATCTCGGGCGGGATGTTGAGGGTATGGCTGCGCGTCTGGATGGCGGAGATGGGCGAACCGGCGGCGATCCGGCCCATGACCGGAACGGTGACCACCTGTCCCGCGCCCTCGTCATCGTCCGAGGCGGGCCGCACCTTGCCGAGGCTGCCCTCGATCACCGAGGGCGAGAAGCCGCGACTGCTGCTGCGCGCAGCCGCAAGGCCGGGCGCCACACTGTCGGGCAGGCGCACCACCTCCAGCGCGCGGGCCCGGTTCGGCAGCCGGCGGATGAAGCCACGTTCTTCCAGGGCCGTGATCAGCCGGTGAATGCCGGACTTGGAACGCAGGTCCAGCGCCTCCTTCATCTCGTCGAAGGAGGGGGGGACGCCGGTCTCCTTCAGCCGCTCATGAATGAAGCGAAGCAGATCGTATTGCTTGCGCGTCAGCATCTCTCGCCCCCTGCTGGCGCCGGTTCGTGCGCCGCGAAACAAATCATGAACAGCTTCTATCTGTTCCTTTTGTGTTCCGCAAGTGGTGAAGGCAGGGTTAAGCCGGTCAATCGTCAAAGGGGATGATATCGCAGGGGTCGCCGGCCTGGGCGGCGGGGGCGAAAGGCGGGCGGATGAGGAGGCAGTCGGCCGCCGCCAGCACGCTCAGCATGGCGCTGTCCTGGGAGGCGCAGGGAGTGACATGCACCGAACCATCGGCGTGGCGGTCCATGCGGGCGCGCATGAAATCGCGGCGCACGTCGTTGGCCGGCACATCCACGGCGAGTCGCGCCGGCGCCGTCGCAGGACCCGGCGCCGCATCGCCCTGCAGCGCGCGCAGCAGCGGCACCAGGAACACCATGGCGCAGACATGGGACGACACCGGGTTGCCCGGCAGCCCCAGCACCCGCACCCCGCTTTTGCTACCGAACATCAACGGCTTGCCGGGGCGAAGCGCGATCTTGTGCACGAACAGTTCCACCCCCTCCGCGCGCAGCGCCGGCGCCATCAAATCGTGGTCGCCCACGGACGCGCCGCCCGAGGAGACGACGAGGTCGAAGGCGCCGGACAGCGCCTGCTCGACCACGGCGCGGATGGCGGAAAGGTCATCGCGCACCAGGCCGAGGTCTGTGACCTCGGCGCCGGCGCGGCGGGCAAGGGCCGCGAGGCCGAAGGCGTTGGAGACGACGATCTCGCTGTCCTTGCCGGTGCCGGTGCCGGTGCCGGGCAGGACCAGTTCGTCCCCGGTCTGCAGCAGCGCCACGCGCGGGCGGCGCGCCACCGGCAGGGTGGCATGGTCCATGGCCGCCGCGAGCATGATGTCGCGGCCCGTCAGGCGACGCCCGGCGAATAGGCCCGGCGTGCCGGCGGTAAAATCACAGCCCTTCTTGCGCACGTTGCGCAGGGCGGCGGTGGGAGCGGTGGTGGTGATGATATCGCCGTCGCGGCTGGTGTTCTCCTGGATCACCACCGTGTCGGCGCCCTCCGGCACCACCGCGCCCGTGAAGATGCGCACCGCCTGGCCCGGCCCCACGGCGCCCGCGAACGGCCGCCCGGCGGCCGATTCGCCAATCACGTCCAGGCGGGCGGGCGTCTGCGCGATGTCGGCGCCGCGCACGGCATAGCCGTCCATGGCTGACATATCGGCGGGCGGCTGGGTCCGGCGGGCAGGCAGGTCCTGGGCCAGCACGCGCCCGTCGGCCAGCGCGACGGCGACCTGCTCGACGCCGAGGGCCGACACTCCGGCCGTGACCAGGCCGATGGCCTCCTCGACGCTCATGAGGGGCGCCTTCTTCCCTGCCGGCTTCTCGACGCCCACTGTCTCGCTTCCTCCCATATGCGGTTGCGCCCTCTCAATCCGTGGGCGGTTCCGCGCGGAAATGCCCACTGGCGCCGCCGGATTTCTCCAGCAGCCGGATGCCTTCAATTCGCATGCCACGGTCCGCCGCCTTGGCCATGTCGTAGATGGTGAGGCAGGCCACCGAGACCGCGGTGAGCGCCTCCATCTCCACGCCGGTCTGGCCGGTGGTCTTGGCCCGCGCCGTCACGTGAAGGCCGGGCAGGGCGGGGTCGGGGACGACCTCCACCTCCACCTTGGTGAGCATCAGCGGGTGGCACAGGGGAATGAGCTCGTGGGTGCGCTTGGCAGCCATGATGCCGGCAAGGCGCGCGACGCCCATCACGTCGCCTTTCTTGGCGTTGCCGGACAGGATGAGGTCGAGGGTCGCCGGCGCCATGGCCACACGCCCCTCGGCCAGGGCCTCACGGGCGGTCGCGGCCTTTCCGGACACGTCCACCATGCGGGCCGAGCCCTCAGCGTCGAGATGGGTCAGGCTCGCCATGGCCGTCGCGTGCGCCCCGGAATCGTTTCGTACGGGACGGAAGATGGCCCCCGCGACGGGTCCTGTCCACCTCGGGCAGGGCAGGGACGCAGGGTGGCGGGCGCCTCAGGGTGGATCCCCCGGTGCGAACCGGGGGATGACGCGAGGCGGAAGCCTCCGGATCAGCGCAGGCGGGTCCAGACCTGCGTCTTGCACAGCGGCGCCACCACGCAGCCGCGCAGCTTCAGGGTGTCGTCGCCGTCGAGGGTGATGGAGCCGGAATAGGTCTTGCCGTCCTCGGCATTGTAGATGCTGCCGCCGCTCCATTCCTTCGGCCCGCCGGAGAAGCCGGTGAGGATGGTGACGCCCTTCAGCACGCGGCCGCGCAGGGACGCGTTGGAATTGTTCACGTCCTTGAGGTTGGGATCGGCCTTGATCCCCTCCGAGGAAACAAGGCGCCCGCACAGGCTGGCGCCGCACCTGGAAATCTCCACCTGCCCGCCCCGCGACGGGGTCTGCCACAGGCCGACAGGGTCACCCGCCAGGGCCGGCGCGGAGAGAAGGCCGGCGATGGCGATGCCGGCGAACAGGCGCAGTCTCATGACATTCCTCCCATGGGCGCGGCTCGCTCGCGGAGCCGTCGCGGCCATTAAGGCGGAACTTTACGTATACGGCAAGTCTAGCCCGCAAGGAGCTTCGAGGTGGCGCATGCGACATCATCCTGTCGCATCAGGCTCTCGCCCACCAGGATGGTGCCGATGCCCACGGCGGCGAGCCGGGCCACGTCCTGCGGCGTGAAGATGCCGCTCTCGCCGATGGCGATGCGGTCCCTCGGCACGCGGGGGGCGAGGCGCTCCGAGGTTTCGAGCGTGGTCTCGAAGGTGCGCAGGTTGCGGTTGTTGATGCCGATGAGCCGGCACGGCAGGTCGAGCGCGCGCTCCAGCTCGGCGTCGTCGTGCACCTCCACGATGGCGTCCATGCCGTAGGCGGCGGCGGCATCGGCGAGATCGCGGGCGAGCAGGTCGTCCACGCCGGCCATGATGATGAGGATGCAGTCCGCCCCCCAGGCGCGGGCCTCCGCCACCTGGTAGGTGTCGTACATGAAGTCCTTGCGCAGCACCGGCAGGCTCACCGCCGCGCGGGCCGAGCCGAGAAATTCCGGCGCGCCCTGGAAGGAGGGCGTGTCTGTGAGCACGGACAGGCAGGTGGCGCCGCCGCGCTGGTAGGCTCGGGCCAGCGCCGGCGGATCGAAGTCCGCCCGGATCAGGCCCTTGGAGGGGCTCGCCTTCTTGATCTCGGCGATGAGCGCGGTGCGCCCCTCGGCAAGGCTGGTGGCGATGGCATCGGCGAACGGACGCACGCGGGGGGCGGCGCGGGCCGCCGCCTCGATCTCCACCAGCGGCCGGGCCCGCTTGGCGACGGCGATCTCGTCGCGCTTGTAGGCTTCGATCTTCTTCAGGATATCGGTCATTGGGCCGCCTCCGGCGCCAGCTTCTGCGATACGGCGACGAGCTGCTCCAGCCGAGCGCGGGCGGACCCGGTGTCGAGGCTGACCCGCGCCATCTCGACGCCCTCCTTCAGGTCCCTGGCCCGGCGCGCCACCACGAGGGCGGCAGCGGCGTTGAACAGGCAGACGTCGCGATAGGCGCCGTCGGCGCCGTCCAGCACCGCGCGCAGCGCCTTCGCGTTATGCACGGCGTCGCCGCCCTTCAGCGCCTCGGCCGGATGGCGCTGGAGGCCCACATCCTCCGGGCTCACGGTGAAGGTGTGGATGCGCCCCTCGTCCAGGACGGCGATGTCGGTGTCGCCGGAGATGGTGATCTCGTCGAGCCCGTCCGAGCCATGCACCACGAAGGCCTTTTCCGAGCCCAGCGCGCGCAGCACCTCGGCGAGCGGCACGATCCAGGACTTGGCGAACACGCCGACCATCTGCCGCGTGACGCCGGCCGGATTGGAGAGCGGCCCCAGCAGGTTGAAGATGGTGCGCGTGCCCAGTTCCACCCGCGTCGGCCCCACATGCTTCATGGCCGGGTGGTGGGAGGGGGCGAACATGAAGCCGATGCCGGCCTCCGCGATGCAGTGGGAGATGCCGGCCGGCTCGAGGTCGATGCGCACGCCCAGCGCGGTGAGCACGTCCGCCGCGCCGGATTTGGAGGACAGCGCCCGGTTGCCATGCTTGGCCACCGGCACGCCGGCCCCCGCCACGATGAAGGAGGCGCAGGTGGAGATGTTGTAGGAGCCGGAGGCATCGCCCCCGGTGCCCACCACGTCCACCGCCTCAACGGGTGCGTCCACGGGCAGCATCTTGGCGCGCATGACCGAGACCGCGCCGGCGATCTCCTCCACGCTCTCGCCGCGCACGCGCAGGCCCATGAGCAGCGCGCCCATCTGGGAGGGGGTGGCCTCGCCCGACATCATCTTGTCGAACACATAGGCGGCCTCGTCGCGGCTGAGGCTCGCGCCGGTGGCCACCTTGCCGAGGAGGGGTTTGAACTGGTCCATCTGTCGTCCTCAGCCTCTCGTCAGCCCCTGGCCTTGCGCGCATTGAAGGCGGCGGCGATCTCCAGGAAATTGCGGATGAGCGCGTGGCCGTTCTCCGAGGCGATGCTCTCCGGGTGGAACTGCACGCCGTGGATGGGCAGGCTCTTGTGGGCGAGGCCCATGATCAGCCCGTCCGCAGTGTGCGCCGTCACCTCCAGCGCGTCGGGCAGGGTGTCGCGCTTCACGATGAGGGAGTGGTAGCGCGTCGCCTGGAACGAATGGTTGAGCCCGCGGAAGACGCTTTTGCCCTCGTGCAGGATCTCGCTCAGCTTGCCGTGCATGGGGGTGGGCGCGCGCACCACGTCGCCGCCGAAGACCTGCCCGATGGCCTGGTGGCCGAGGCACACGCCGAAGATCGGCACCTTGTCGCCGGCCCTGGCGATGAGGTCGAGGCAGATGCCCGCCTCGTTGGGGGTGCAGGGGCCGGGGGACAGCACGATGGCATCGGGCTTCTCGGCCAGCACCTCCTCGATGGTCACCTTGTCGTTGCGGTGGACGGTGACAGTCGCGCCCAATTCGCCCAGGTAATGCACGAGGTTGTAGGTGAAGCTGTCGTAATTATCGATCAGCGTGACGTTGGTCATGGGCACTCCAGGCCCCGAGGATCTCGGGAATTCCGGGCTTAATGCGTGGCCCGGCGGGTGGTCAAGCAAGGGCGGCGAGGGGGGTGCGGCGCTGCCCACGCCATCGGCCCGCCACCACGCCGGCCATGCCCGCGCGCCCGTTCCGGACCAGCGGGCCCATGACCCCGGCATCGGGCTGCGCACCCATGGCTGTCACTGCCCCTTGCCGGCGCGCGCGGCGAAGCGCACCGCTTCTTCCCCGGCGCGAAACAGGGCCTTGGCCTTGTTCACGCATTCCTGTTGCTCGCTCTCGGGCACGCTGTCGTAGACGATGCCGGCGCCGGCCTGCACATACATGCGGCCATCCTTCACCACGGCGGTGCGCAGGACGATGCAGGTGTCCATCTCGCCATTGGCGCCGAAATAGCCGATGGCGCCCGCATAGATGCCGCGCTTGTCCTTCTCCAGCTCGTCGATGATCTCCATGGCGCGCACCTTGGGCGAGCCGGAGACGGTGCCGGCGGGAAAGCCGGCGGCCAGCGCATCGACCGCGTCGAAGCGCGGATCCAGCGTGCCTTCCACGTTGGAGACGATGTGCATCACCTGGCTGTAGCGCTCGATGAAGAACGAGTCGGTGACCTTCACCGTGCCGATCTGCGAGACCCGCCCCGCATCGTTGCGGCCGAGGTCCAGCAGCATGAGGTGCTCGGCGCGCTCCTTGGGATCGGCCAGAAGCTCGGCCGCCAGCGCGTCGTCCTCCACATGGGTGGCGCCGCGCTTGCGGGTGCCGGCGATGGGCCGGATGGTCACCTGCCCGCCGCGCAGCCGCACCAGGATCTCCGGTGAGGAGCACACCACCGAGAAGCCGTCGAAGTTCAGATAGACCAGGAACGGCGCCGGGTTCACGCGCCTGAGCGCCCGGTAGAGGGCAAACGGCGGCAGGGTGAACGGGCTCTCGAAGCGCTGGGACAGCACCACCTGGAAGATGTCGCCGGCACGGATATAGTCCTTGGCCTTCTCCACCATGGCGCAGAATTCGTCCGCGCCGGTGTTGGAGACCGCAGCGACCTCGCCGTGGAACGGCTCCGGCGCCGGATGGGCGATGGCGCGCTCCAGCCCCGCCACCACCTGGTCGAGCCGCTCCAGCGCCGCCTCATAGGCCGCGCGGGGGGAGACGCCCTCCTTCGGGCGCACCGGGGTGACGGCGGTCAATTCGTCCTTCACCGCGTCGAACACCACCATCAGGGTGGGGCGGATGAGCAGGGCCTCGGGCACGCCGATGGGATCGGGCTTGGCGGGCGCCAGCTTCTCCATCTGCCGCACCATGTCGTAGCCGAGATAGCCGAACACGCCCGCCGCCATGGGCGGGGCGCCCGCCGGCAGGTCGATGGCCGACTCGGCGAGCAGCGTCCGCAGCGCCTTCAGCGGCGGCTCGGGGCAGGGGGCAAAGGCATCCTTGTCGGTGGCGGGGGTGCGGTTGATCTCCGCCGTGTCCCCCGAGGCGCGGAAGATGAGGTCGGGCGCGAGGCCGATCATGGAATAGCGCCCGCGCGCCTGCCCGCCCTCCACCGATTCGAGCAGGAAGGCGTTGGGCGTGTCGCCGGCGAGCTTCAGGAAGGCCGAGACCGGCGTTTCCAGGTCGGCGACGAGGGTGGTGGAGACCACCTGCGCCTCGCCCTTCAGATAGCGCGAGGAGAAGAGGTCGAAGTCGGTGGGTGCGTTCACGCTCTGGCCCACCTTCAGTTGGTTGCGCCCGCGCCCGTGGCCTGGGCGAAGAGCTTGTCGTTCACCTTCACGCCGATCTCCTTCTGGATGGCGGCAAGGTATTGCAGCAGCACGTCGTTCTCGATCTGGCGCGACAGCTCGGCCGCAGCGCGCGAGGTGTCCATGTCCGGCGGCGGCACCATGATCTTGGTCACCTCGAACACGATGCGGTCCGGCTCGGTGGCGGAAAGGGCGATGCCGAAGCCGCCCTCCTTCACGTCGAACACGCTGGCGATGCTCTCCGCGCTGAATGGCTCCGCCGCGCGGCCGCGGCGCAGGTTCTCGGCGATCTGGAGCGGCAGGTCCGCCTGTACGGCCACCTGGGCCAGCGGGGTGCCGGCCCTGGCCTTGTCGAGGAGCGCCGTGGCCTGGGCTTCCACCGCCTTCTCGGTCTCCGCCTCGGTCCAGCGGGCAGTGACGGCGGCCCGGGCCTCGTCGAAGGTGCGGTCGCGGGCGGGGGTGATGGAATTGGTCTCGTACCAGACGAAGCCGCCGTTCTGCGGCAGCTGGACGGTGTCGGTCTCCACCCCCGGTTGTACGGCGAAGGCGCCGGCCAGCACGTCCGCGCCGCCGGGCACATCCGCCGGAGCGCCGGCCGGGGTGCGGCCGGAGCGGTCCACGGCGTCGAAGGTCTGGAGCGTCAGGCCGAGCTTCTGCGCGACCTCGACCAGCGTGGAGCCGGAGGCGCGCTCGTCCTCCACCTGGTCGTGCCTGTCGAGCAGCGCGCGGCGGGCGCGATCGAGGCGCAGGTCGGCGATGATCTGGTCCTTCACCGCCTCGAACGGCTGGCGGGCACCAGGCTCGATCCTGGTGACATGCACCAGGACGGTGCCGAAGCGGCCCTCCACCGGAGCGCTCACCGCGCCGTCGGCGAGGGCGAAGGCCGCGTCCGCGATTTTGGGATCGAGGATGGCGGATTTCGCCACGAGGCCGAGGTCGGTGTCCTTGGCGGTCAGGCCGCGCGCGGCGGCGATATCGGCAAAGCTTGCGCCGGCCTTGATCTTCTCTTCCGCCGCCTGGGCATCGGCAGCGCTGGTGAAGACGATCTGCTGCACCTCCCGGCGCTCGGGTGTGCCGAAGCGAGAGAGGTTGCGCTCGTAGTCCGCCTTCGCTTCGGCCTCGGTCACGGTCTCTGCGGCCGCCAGCGTCGCCGGCGTCAGCGCGAGCACGGAGATCTTGCGGTATTCCGGGGCGCGGAAGCTCACCTTGTGGGCGTCGAAATAGGCGCGCAGCACATCGTCCGTGGGGGCGGCGAGGGGGCCGGCCGCGGCGGGGGTGACACGCACATAGGAGGCGGTGCGCGTCTCGTTCTCGAACTGGCCCACCGCGTCGATGAGCACCTGCGGCACCGCAAGGCCCGCGCCGAGCGACTTCAGCAGCTGGTCACGCACCGCGCGCTGCTTCTCCGACGCGACATAGCGCTCCTCGGTGAGGTTGTTGGAGCGCAGGAGCTGCTGGAAATAGGCCGGATCGAAGCTCGACGCGCCGGGGCGGCGGAAATTGGGATTGTCCGCGATCTCCCGCGCGATCTGCTCGTCCGAGACGGCGAGGGCGAGGCGCGCGGCCTGCTCGTCCAGGGTCGCGTCGGCGATCATCTGGTTGAGGATCTGCCGGTCGAGGCCGAAGGCGCGCGCCTGGTCGGGGGAGATCGGGCGGCCGGCGCGGCGGCTGATCTGCTGGAGCTGATCGAGATACTGGCGGCGGAACGCATCGGCGGAAATCTCGGTGGCGCCAACGCTCGCCACCGAGGTCGCGCCCATGCCGCGGAACACGTCGGCGATGCCCCACACCAGGAAGCTGAGCGTGAGGATGACGAGGAAGATCTTGGCGATCCAGCCGGACGCGCCCTTGCGAAGGCTCTGAAGTACCATACGACGGTTCGTTCTCGTTTTGGCCGGGTCCGGCGCGAAGCGGCGCATGATAGTGACGGGGTCCCGCTCCCGCAACGGCGCATCTTGATGCCTTTTGGGTGCGAAAGGGCTCTGATAGAGCCATCCTCGATCAATGACATCAGGAGAGCCGAACCATGCCCGCTTCCCGCCGCGTCCTCATCGCCGGCAACTGGAAAATGAACGGGCTGAAGAGCTCCCTCACCGAGATCGACGCCCTCGCCGCCGGCTATGACGCGGAGATGAAGGCCAAGCTGGACCTGCTCGTCTGCCCGCCGGCGACGCTTCTCGTCTCCGCCGCCGAGCGCCTCGCCGGCTCCGGCGTGCAGCTTGGCGGGCAGAACTGCCATCCCGCTCCCGCCGGCGCCCATACCGGCGGCATCTCCGCCGAGATGCTGAAGGATGCCGGCGTCACCTCGGTCATCGTCGGCCATTCCGAGCGCCGGACCAACCTGTCGGAGAGCGACGCGGTGGTGATGGCCAAGGTCAAGGCCGCGTGGTGCTTCGGGCTGCTGCCCATCGTCTGCGTCGGCGAGACCGCCGAGGAACGCGACGCGGGCGAGGCTGTGGGGGTGGTGACGCGGCAGGTGCGCCAGTCGCTGCCCGCGGGCTGCACGGCGGCCAATCTGGTCATCGCCTACGAGCCGGTCTGGGCCATCGGCACAGGCCGCACCCCGACCCCGGAGGATGTGGCCCACATCCACGGCACCATCCGTTCCGTGCTCAAGTCGCAGTTCGGCGCCGAGGCGGACGGTATCCGCATCCTCTATGGCGGTTCGGTGAAGCCGGACAATGCGGCCACGCTCATGGCGGTCGCCGATGTGGACGGCGCGCTGGTGGGCGGCGCCAGCCTGAAGGCGGCGGATTTCCTCGCCATCGCCCGCGCGACGCCGGCGCGGTGAGCCGAGGCGCGACGCCCGAAACGGGCGCATGAGACGGGCGCATCGAGGTGCGGGAACGCGTTTGACGGCCCGCACCATCATGACCAGTCGGGATGGATCGAGGCGTTGAGCCAAGCCATTCGCGACAGGTCGGCTCGTCCGGCCGCGGCCGGACGCCGGCGATCAGAAGGTGATCAGGCCGATCATCTGCTTGATGAGGCTCAGCTCCTCGCCGCTGGTGGGCGTGGTCTGGGAGATGAAGTCGAACACCTTGCCGTCCTTCAGACCATACTGGGCGATGCGGCTGACGCGCTTGTTCTTGTCGAAATAGACCGCGAGCACCTTCTGCTCGGTGATCTCGGGCTTGAGGAAGGCCACCTTCTTCTGGACCTGCGAGATATAGAAGAAGGCCTCGCCGTTCACGGTCGCGACGGTGGAAGGGGTGCCGAGCACGAGCAGCACCTGCTCCTGGCTCGATCCCACGGGCACCTGCTCCAGCGCGCCATCGGCCAGCACATAGCCGCGCTGGTAGGTGCGGGTGATGCCGGAAATGGTGGTGCCGCTGCCGCCGACCATGTCGCCGCAGCCTGCGAGCCCGAGCCCGGCGAGAAGCAGCACCACCGTGGCGCCCCTGTATCCGAAACCGGAATTCATGCCGCCCCGCATGTCCTTCATCTCATGTGACGCCACACGCTTCCCCATAAGTTCGTTCGCCCGTCCTGCACGGACCGGCTCCTGCCGCCGCTTCACCGCCCCTTGCCACGGGGCCGGCGGCGCGTTACGCCGCTTGGCCGAATTCCCGTCCCGCCGCCAGGACCGTCTCGCCCCGGATTTGCGATGTTCAACCTGTTCCGCTCGTCCAAGACCCGTGCGATGTCGCGCGCGACCATCGAGCGCCTGTATGGCGCGATCGTGGCACAGTCGCGGCGGGCGGACTTCTACACCGACTTCGGCGTGCCCGATACGCTGGAAGGCCGGTTCGAGATGGTGGTTCTCCACACCGTTCTCGCCTGCCATCGCCTCAAGGGCGGCGACACGCTGGAACGCTCGCTCTCGCAGGACATCTTCGACGCCTTCGCGGCGGACATGGACGCCACCATGCGTGAGCTCGGCGTGGGCGACCTCACCGTGCCCAAGAAGATGAAGAAGGTCGGCGAAGCCTTCTTCGGCCGCGCCGCGGCCTATGACGCGGCCCTGGCCCATGCGGACGACGCCGCCCTTGTGCAGGCGCTTTCCCGCAATATCCTTTCCACCGGCGAAGCTCCGCCTTCGCCCGAAGCCGTCGCGCTGGCCGCCTATGTGCGCGCCGCCGTGGCGAAGCTCCGCGCGACGCCTACTGAAATCCTGGCCCGCGGCGTCCTGGACCTGCCCGACCCCGCCCGGCGGGAGAGCGAGACATGACCGATCTACCCTATTCCCATCCCTTCTCCGTCACCGACCTGCCCCCCGGCGGCTTCGACCTGGAGCTCAATCCCGACGCCGCCACCTGCGCCGCCCTCGCCCGTCATGCCGGCGTGCTTGCGGTGGAGCAGCTCGTGGCCAGGCTCCACCTCGCGCCCGAGGGCGCGGCAGGGGTCCATGTCACCGGCCGCCTCACCGCCACGGTGCGGCAGACCTGCGGCGTCACGCTGGAGCCGTTCGACGCGCCCCTGTCCGAGGGCATCGACGTGCACTTCGTGCCGGCCGGCACCTTCAGGCCTGCCGACACCGACGAGGAGAACGAGATCGACCCGCCGGACGAGATCCAGGACGGGCACATCGACGCCGGGGCGCTGGTGAGCGAATTCCTCGCTTTGGGCGTCGATCCCTATCCGCGCAAGCCGGGCGCGGTGTTCGAGCCGCCGGCCGAGGACGTGGCCGCGGCGTCGCCCTTCGCCGCGCTCGCCCGCCTGAAGGACGGCGAGTGACGCGAATTTTACGGCAGAGCCCCTTGAATGCCGGGAGCCAGTTGCGATGCGGGCGCGAGACGCTATTGTCCGCGCGCCGAAGCGTCAGGCGTCATGCGGGGCGATTGTCCCTCCCCAGGCGCCGCGCCGATGAACCCGCAAGAGATCCCAAGGACACCTGCCTGAGATGACCGCATCCGTCCGCATCGCCCTCGACGCCATGGGCGGCGACCATGGACCCGAAACGGTCCTTGCCGGAGCGGAAATCTCCCTCGGCCGCCATCCCGACATCGCCTTCGTCCTGTATGGCGACGAAGCGCGCGTGCGCGAGGTGCTGAAAAACCACCCCAGGCTTGAAGCCGTTTCCCGCATCGTCCACACCGACGTGGTGGTGGGCATGGACGACAAGCCGAGCCAGGCCCTGCGCCGCGGCCGCTACAAGTCCTCCATGTGGCGCGCCATCGACGCGGTGAAGCTGAAGGAGGCGGACGTGGCCGTCTCCGCCGGCAATACCGGCGCGCTCATGGCCATGGCCAACTTCAACCTGCGCACCATGCCGGGAATCAGCCGCCCCGCCATCGCCGCCATCTGGCCGACCCTGCGCGGGGAAAGCGTGGTGCTGGACGTGGGCGCCTCCATCGGCGCCACGGCCAAGAGCCTGGTGGAAATGGCAATCATGGGCTCGGCCATGGCGGAGGTGCTGTTCGACATCAAGGCGCCCACCGTCGGCCTGCTCAATGTGGGCGTCGAGGAGATCAAGGGCGTCGAGGAAGTGAAGGAAGCCGCGCGCATCCTCCGCGAGGAGAATGTGGACGTGAACTATCACGGCTTCGTCGAGGGCAACGACATCGGCGCCGGCACGGTGGACGTGGTGGTGACCGAGGGCTTTTCCGGCAACATCGCGCTGAAGACAGCCGAAGGCACGGCCAAGCAGCTCGCCGCCTACCTGCGCGCCGCCATGGGCCGGACCCTGAGGGCCAAGATCGGCTACCTGCTCGCCCGCGACGCCTTCCGCATCCTGAAGGAAAAGATGGACCCGCGCCGGGCCAATGGCGGGGTGTTCCTGGGCCTCAACGGCATCGTCATCAAGAGCCACGGCGGGACCGACGCGGAAGGCTTCGCCGCCGCCGTCGATCTCGCCTACGACATGGTGCGCAACGAGCTGCTCGCGCGCATCGAGAAGAGCCTCGTCGGCCGCCAGCCGCCGGGCATCGCAGAATGCCGGCCGCAGGTGGCGGGGGTGGAAGGGCAATCGTGAGCGGAATCAGGTCCGTCGCCCGGGGGTCCGGGTCCTATCTCCCCGAGAGGGTTCTCTCCAACGACGATCTCGCGCGGCGCATCGACACGTCCGACGACTGGATCGTGCAGCGCACCGGCATCCGCCAGCGCCACATCGCCGCCGAGGGCGAGTTCACCTCGCACCTCGCTTTGAAGGCCGCCGAGCGGGCCCTTGCGGACGCGGGCTTCGCCGCGCGCGACATCGACCTTATCGTGCTCGCCACAGCGACGCCGGACCAGACCTTCCCCGCCACGGCGGTGACGGTGCAGGCGGAGCTTGGCATCACCCGCGGCGCGGCGTTCGACATTCAGGCGGTGTGCTCCGGCTTCGTGTTCGGCCTCGCCACCGCCGACGCCTACCTGAAGACCGGCGCCTTCGAGCGGGCGCTGGTGATCGGGGCGGAAACCTTCTCCCGCATCCTCGACTGGGAGGATCGCGGCACCTGCGTGCTGTTCGGCGATGGCGCCGGCGCCATGGTGCTGGAGGCGGTGCGGGCGGACGACGCCCACGGCGCCGGCATCCTCACCTCCCACCTGCGCTCGGACGGGCGGCACCGCGCCAAGCTGTTCGTGGACGGCGGCCCCTCCAGCACCGGAACGGTCGGCCACCTGCGGATGGAAGGCCGGGAGGTGTTCAAGCATGCGGTGGGCATGATCACCGACGTGATCGAGGATGCCTTCGCCGCGACCGGCGAGAGCGCCTCGAGCATCGACTGGTTCGTGCCCCATCAGGCCAATCGCCGCATCATCGACGCAAGCGCGCAGAAGCTCGGGATTGCAACCGAGAAAGTGGTGACCACCGTGGACTGCCACGGAAATACCTCTGCTGCGTCGATTCCGCTGGCGTTCGACGTGGCGGTGAAGGACGGGCGCATCAAGAGGGGTGATCTGGTACTGCTGGAGGCGATGGGCGGCGGCTTTACCTGGGGATCGGCGCTGTTGCGCTGGTAATTGATTTAAGTCGTTGACCGCCCTTGGCATGCGCGGCTAGTTTGCGGTGCACTTTCCTTCGCCAGTGACGGGTAGCCTGGAACGTGCGGTGATCGTTCCGTCACGTTCGTGATGCTTACTCGGTTAATTATTGCTCGACTTCTGCGAGCCTATCCATCGAACGGTGCTTCGAGCGGATCGCGCTATCTTTCTGGGGCCGGGGTGAAATATGGCTGGTCGGACCGTGACGCGGGCGGATCTGTGTGAGGCCGTCTATCAGCAGGTGGGGCTGTCCCGTACCGAATCCGCCCAGCTGGTGGAGATGGTGCTGAAGGAGATCGCCGATTGCCTGGCTCGCGGTGAAACCGTGAAGCTCTCGTCCTTCGGCTCCTTCGTGGTGCGCGAGAAGGGCGAGCGCGTCGGGCGCAATCCCAAGACCGGCGAGGAAGTGCCCATCGAGCCTCGCCGCGTCATGGTGTTCAAGCCGTCCAGCATCCTCAAGCACCGGATCAACGGCACCGTCGGCGACGGCGCCGACGAGGACTGAGCCCCGAGGACGAGCCTCCGCAGGCCGCCCCGCCCAACGGGCAGGGGACAAGCCGCGGCCGTTCCCCGCGCCGCCTGTTGCCGCAACTTCCCGCCCGCCGCGATCGCCCGTATGATTCCGCCAGGAGATCGGGGCGATTCGGTCGATTGAGGCGGGAGACAAGGTGGGCGACGCGCGCGAGACGGAGAAAGCTCCGGACGCCTTCCGGACCATCAGCGAGGTCGCCGAAGACCTGGCCCTTCCGCAGCACGTCCTGCGCTTCTGGGAAACGCGCTTTCCCCAGATCAAGCCGGTCAAGCGGGCCGGCGGCCGGCGCTTCTACCGGCCGGAGGACGTGGACCTCCTGCGCGGCATCCGCCACCTGCTCTATACGGACGGCTTCACCATCAAGGGTGCGCAGCGCATCCTGAAGGATCAGGGCGTGCGCTATGTCCAGGACCTCGGCATCGAGCGCGAGGTTGCGGTCATGCGGTCGGCCAGGCCGCAGCGCGGGGAGGCGGGGGAGGGCGTGACCTTCGGCGGCCTCCTCGGCCTGCTGCCGCGCCGCCGCCCCAAGGCGGGCCATGGCGGCCGGGGCGGGGAGGACGACGTGCTCCCCGACCTGCCGGACGTGGCCGAGCTGCCCTTGCCCTTTCCGGATGCCGAGGCCGACCGCGACCTTGCGGACGAGCCGCCGGAGCCGCCCATCGTGTTCCGGCAGCCGCCCCGCGCCCGCGCCCCGGAGCCCATGCCTCCGGAGTCCAGGCCGCCCGAACCCAGGCCGCCCGAGCGTCGCCGCGGTTTCGACGCGCCGGAGGCGGGCCAGCGGCGCGAGCCGACCCTCGGCGAGGAACCGCCGCATCCGTCCTCCGACGAGCCGCGCGGAGCGCCCCGAATGCGCGAGCGTGTCGAGCCGGTGCTCGCCCCGCAGCGCCCGAGCCGCGGCCCGGCCGCGCGTCTGCCCCATCGGGAGGGAGAGGGCGCCGGCGCGGCGCCGCCGCATCCCGCCGCGTTCGACGATCCGCTGCTGCCGTTCCTCGAGGACATTCCCGTGGCGGCATCCGCCGTGTCCGAGCCCATCGAGGCGCGCATCCAGCGCCTGCGCGCCCAGGAACGGCGCCCCCTGCGGCCGCACGAGATGCCGGAGGATGACGGGCCGCCGGAAGAATACATCCCGCCGCGCGCCCGCCGCGCGCCCCCCCGGGACCTTCCGCAGGAGCAGCCCCTACGCCCCGTCGCGCACGCTCCCATGCCGCCCACTGCACCACGCCGGGCGGCATGGGAGGCCGACGCGTATCCCCCGGAAGAGCGCCGGCAGAGCGAAGGTCGGCAGGACGCGCATTTGGACGGCGCCGGATTCGAGGACGAGCCGCGCCCGGATCGATTTCCTCCGCGCGCCCGGCGCGCCCCATCCGAGCCGCCGCCGCGCGGACCCGCACGCGAGCCGCGTCGCAATCGCGCCGTGCAGGATGAAGAATGGCGGCAGACGGATTGGGTGGAGGCGGCATGGCACGACAGTGTCGCGGACGAGGCCGGTCCGGCCGCCTCCGACACGCCTCCAGACGACGAGCCGCTTTATCGCCCCGTCGAACGCCATGCCACGCCACGCCACGCCGCCATGGCCGCCGATCCGGAGACCGAGATGATGAACGAGGAGCGGCGACGGCCCCCCCTATCGCCGCCTCGGCCGGAGCGGCGCGAGCCCTCCATCGCCGCGCCAGAGTTCCGGCCGCAAGAACAGTGGCCGCAGGAGCACCACGCGCAGGAGCACCGCGCGACCGGGGGTCGTCCGCCGGCCTCTGCGGCGTCCATGTCCATGCCGCCCCACGCCCGTCCTATGACGGGCTGGGCCGACGAGGAGGTGCGGCGGGTATGGGATGAAGGCTGGGGGGAGGGCGCTCCCCAGTCGCTGCCACGGGCGACCCGTATCGGCCCGCTCATCGGCCCCATCCACGAGGACGAGCCCCAATCGGACGTGCTTCCGGAGGCCGAGCAGCGCCGCATCGCCGAGCGCATGGCCGGCCGGGCGGCCCCCGCGCCCGAACCCTATGTGGCGCCACAGCGGCGTTCGCCGCCGCCCTGGAGCCGGGGCGAGGCCCCCCTGGACCTGCCCAATCCCGCGTTCCGCGCCGAACCCGCCTCTTATGTGCCAGAACCGGAGCCGCCGGTGCAGCGCGCGCCGCGCGAGCCGCTCCGGCCGGGTCCGCCCGAGCAGTATCTGCCGCCGCACCTCAGATCGGAGGCGCGCATGACGGGACAGGCTCCCATGGCCGCGCCGGCGCTCTCGCGCGACGACGTGCATCGCATGCAGTCCGCGCTCTATGAGCTTGGCGAATGTCGCCGGCTGATGGAGGAGGTGCTGGCGCCGCGAAACACGGACCGTCCGGGGGGGTGACGCTCCCCCGCGCCGGAGCCGCGCCTGGCGCAGCCGGATCGCGCATCCCGCACGTTAAGGACCGAAAACGCCGAGGCCGCGCCGGAGAGTGCCTCCATCCTGACGCGCGGCCTCGTGCGACCATTAAGCTCTGAAAAATGCCGCCGGTGTCAGTTCACCACGTTGAGGGCGACCCGGGTGATGCCGGAGCCGGTGAAACCGAGTTCCGAGGCGGCGGCCCGGGACACGTCGATCACCCGGCCGCGGATGTAGGGCCCGCGATCATTGATGCGCACGACGACGCTGCGGCCATTACGCAGGTTGGTCACGCGCACCTTGGTGCCAAACGGCAGGGAGCGGTGCGCCGCCGTCATGGCGGAGGGGTTGAAACGCTCACCGCTCGCGGTGTTCTGGCCTTGCCAATAGTAAGAGGCGACGCCGGTGGAGGTGTCCGCTTTCGCCGGGCTCGAGACGGCCATTCCGGCCGAGAGAGACAGGGCGGCGCAGGACAGGACCACGCGAATCTTCATGCGATCAATCTTCCGTGTAATTTCGGATGATCGCCGAATGACGACGCAATGGGGCGACAGCGTCCCGATTTGCCGGCCAAAAGGTGACGATTCGCCTTTCCGGATCACAATTCTGCCGATATTCGATACCTCCACGGCAATCCAAAGCTGTGGCTTGGCCGGCAAATGCATGTTGCTGGGGAGAGCATGGGATAGCTGCGCAAGAGGGGCTTGCCCCTGCCGGAGCGATGGTCTAAGCCTCCGATCCTCGTCGGAGCGTAGCGCAGCCCGGTTAGCGCACTAGTCTGGGGGACTAGGGGTCGGAGGTTCAAATCCTCTCGCTCCGACCATTCCTTCTCCGAAGCACCCATACCTTCGGTTCGGTCCCGTCGTCGTTGCATCACCGCAGCGGCGAGGGATGCCCCTTGCCCGCATTGTCGCGTGCAATGCAGCATGCGACCGCTCCTCGCTCCCAAAGGCGGCCCCGGTAAGGCTGGTCATCCGCGCCGCCCGTGCCCGGGCGCTCTCGCGTGGACCGGCGACATTCCCAGGTTACCGGTATTTCCTCATCTGATGATGCAGGCGAATCACTTAACGTAAGCAACAGCAAACACGCTCGTTTTCGCGGTTGAGACAGAGTGCGAGGGCGACTCACGATTTCGCGCGCCACGGCATCCGGCGCGGCGTGCTGTAGCGCGCTTCAGTGTGACTGAATGGCATTTTGGCGTCCCGGGTGTGACTCCGGAGCGAATCTGGATCAGGCTGCGGCCCGACTCCGCCCTGACCCTTGATCCGAGCAGCAGACGCAGCGAGGTCACGAGAGACATGCCATTGCCTGCCGAGCCATTGCCGGGCCAGCCCTTGCCCGGCGAAACCGGCCCAAGCCTCACCTTCACCATCCTGGGATGCGGCTCGTCGGGCGGCGTGCCACGGGTGGGGCAGGGGTGGGGCGCCTGCGACCCCCTCAACCCGCGCAACCGCCGCCGCCGCTGCTCCATGCTCGTGGAGCGCATCGGGCCGAGCGGAAAAACCACTGTCCTGGTCGATACTTCACCGGACTTGCGGGAGCAGTTGCTCGGCGAGGGCGTGACCCATATCGATGCCGTCCTCTACACCCATGAGCACGCGGACCACACCCACGGCATCGACGATCTGCGTCCGCTCGCCATCCACCATCGCCGCCGGGTGGACATTTTTGCGGATGAGGATACCTCCCGCATGCTGCATCAGCGGTTCGGCTACTGCTTTTCGACGCCCCCGGGCAGCGCCTATCCGCCTATCCTCACGGAACATCGGTTCCGGGAGGGCAGGGAAATCGTGGTCGAAGGGGCAGGCGGCCCCATCGCCGCCCTGCCGTTCCGCCAGCGCCACGGCGACATCGATTCCTTCGGCTTCCGCTTCGGCGACGTGGCCTATTCCAGCGATGTGAATGGACTGCCCGAGAACAGCCTGGGCCGCCTGCATGATCTGGATGTGTGGATCATCGACGCGCTGCGCGAGACGCCTCATCCGTCGCACTTCACCCTTCAGGAGGCACTCGATCATGTGGCGCTCGTGAAACCGAAACGGGCGATCCTCACGAACCTCCATACCGACCTCGACTATGCCGCTCTGGAAGCACGCCTGCCGGCGACCATCGTCCCGGCCTATGACGGCCTGCGCTTCGAGTCCCGCATCCGCCACGCGACGGCGCCAGCCAACGCCACGGCAGGCAGTTGACGTACGGCACGATCTTCACCCTTCGGCCTTCATGCAGGTCCTCGAATGATTCGCGCGATGGATCGGCTTTGTTCTTCAAGCCTCTGTTTCAATTTATTCTTTTTGTGAAGATTCAGACTGGCTGAAGGTCATCGGCAACCGCCTCGCAGGCGGATCCAGCAGGCCCTCCTCCCGGTTGGATTGGAGTGATAGTTCCATAATATCTCTTCTGCGAATCATGGGATCAGGAGTCTGAACCTCCTGCCCGCGACTCGCCCATGGGTCCGGGCGCACCGAAGCCGGGCCGTTCCGGCCCGGTCCGGCCCGGATTTCCGGCGCTGGTCAGGAATGCTGCACCTTGAGGTCGATGAGCGGCGTGCCATCGAGGCAGTCGAGCCCCCGTACCTCGACGCGAAGGCCATCCACGCCCACCAGCCGCACCACCGACGAGGCAACCGGGTTCGGCCGCACCGGCGAGCGCAGGGCGAAGGTGCCGCGCGTCTCGCCGTCATGGCGCGGGCTCTGGAGCACGAGGTCGCGCCGCGCCCGGTTCATCCAGTACAGCACCTGCAGGCGCGGGCAGTCGGCAACGCCGATCAACGCCTCGGCCCAGCGGGGATCAATCTCCAGGACGCAGACCGGCCCCTCCTCCGGGTCGCCACGGCGGGGACAGGCACCCCGCTCGCTCCAGGGCGTGCGGATGCGGCCGATGAAATAGAGGCCGGCATCGAAGCGCTCCGGCAACGCCACGGCCTTTTCCCCCGGACGGATATCCTCATCGACTGGGCCGGCGGGCGCGATCTCGACCATGGTCTCTTCCTCTTCCAGGCTGGGCGGAGCATAGGACGGCACAGCATGCGGTAAAGGTGGCGCCGCGCACCAGATCGCCGCCCCGCTTCGGAATGGAGAAGCCTATGGATGCCTCCCGCGACATCGCGCGCCTCATCGAGATCATGGCCGCCTTGCGCACGCCGGGGACCGGCTGCCCGTGGGACCTGGAGCAGACCTTCGCCACCATCGCGCCCTACACGCTGGAGGAGGCCTTCGAGGTGGCCGACGCCATCGCGCGCGCCGACATGCCGGACCTCAAGGACGAGCTGGGCGACCTGCTGCTGCAGGTGGTGTTCCACGCGCGGATGGCCGAAGAGGAGGGCGCGTTCGATTTCGGCGCCGTGGTGGAAGCCATCACCGCCAAGCTCATCCGCCGCCATCCCCACGTCTTCGGCACCGCGCGGGATCTCTCGCCAGACGAGGTGAAGGGCCTGTGGGCGCAGATCAAGGCCGAGGAGAAGCGCGAGCGCGCCGCAGCGCGGGCGGCGGCGGGCCTACCGGAGGAGACGACGCAGAAGGGCACCCTCGCCGGCGTGCCCCTCCCCCTGCCTGCCCTCACCCGCGCGCTGAAGCTTCAGGAGAAGGCCAGCCGCGTGGGCTTCGACTGGAACGATGCGCGCCAGGTGCTGGCCAAGATCCGCGAGGAGACGGAGGAAGTTGCCGAGGCGCTCGATGCCGGCGGCACGGCGGCGATCCGGGACGAGATCGGCGATCTCCTGTTCGCGGTGGTGAACCTCGCCCGGCACGCGGGCGTGGACCCCGAGGCGGCGCTGCGCGGCACCAACGACAAGTTCACCCGGCGTTTCGGCCATGTGGAGGATGAACTTGCCGCCGCCGGGCGGGCTCCCGGGCAGGCGAGCCTCGACGAGATGGAAGCCCTCTGGCAGGCGGCGAAGCTCAAGGAGCGCGCGTGAGAAGCCCGGTCGGCGCCCCGGCGGCGCGCTTCACATCTGGTGGACGCGGCGAACACCGAAGCGGCGGGTGACAAGGCCCGCCTGGTCCGGGGGAATGCGCAGGGCCACGTGAACGGCGCCATCCTCGCTCGTGGTGCGCTCCAGGACCTCGCCGTGGCGATAGAGCCAGCCGAGCCCCTCCCCGTCCTCCACCGCCAGCGTCACCGAAACGGTCACCCGTCCCGCGGTGATACGCCGCTCTATGAGGCCAAGAAGGTCGTCCGTCCCCTCCCCCGTCAGCGCGGAAACCGGAACCGGCGCCTCGGCGCCACCGCGCGCGGCGCGGTTCTCGACCGGCTCGCGCTCTTCCGGCGCCAGGCGGTCGATCTTGTTCCACACCTCGATCACCCGCCCACCGGGCTGGGGATCGACGCCCAGATCCTCCAGCACGTCGGCGACATCGGCCGCCTGGGCGTCGGTGTCCGGGTGAGAGATGTCGCGCACGTGCAGGATGAGGTCGGCTTCCAGCACCTCCTCCAGCGTGGCGCGGAAGGCGGCGACGAGCTGGGTCGGCAGTTCGGAAATGAAACCCACCGTGTCGGAGAGGATTATGCGGGTACCGTGGGGCAGATCCACCGCGCGCAGCGTCGGGTCGAGGGTGGCGAAGAGCAGGTCCTTTGCCATCACCTCCGCCCGGGTCAGGCGATTGAAGAGCGTGGATTTGCCCGCATTGGTATAGCCCACCAGCGCGACGATGGGATACGGCACGCGCTTGCGGCTGGCGCGGTGCAGGCCGCGGGTGCGCTTGACCTGCTCCAGCTCCTTCTCGATGCGCACGATGCGCTCGCCGATGAGCCGGCGATCCGCCTCGATCTGCGTCTCGCCCGGTCCGCCGAGGAAGCCGAAGCCGCCACGCTGGCGCTCGAGATGGGTCCAGGACCGCACCAGGCGCGAGCGCTGGTAGTTGAGGTGGGCAAGCTCCACCTGCAGCGCGCCCTCCTTGGTGCGGGCACGCATGCCGAAAATTTCAAGGATCAGCGCAGTGCGATCCACCACCTTGGCGGACCACGCCTTTTCCAGGTTGCGCTGCTGCACCGGGGACAGCGCCGCATCGAAGAAGACGAGGTCCACGGCCTCCGTCTCCACCACGCCCGCCAGCTCCTCCACCTTGCCGGTGCCGAGAAAGGTGGCAGGCCGGATTTCGGACAGGGGAACGATCGCGGAGAAGACCACGTCCAGGTTGATGGCGGCGGCAAGGCCCACCGCCTCCTCCAGCCGCGCCTGCGGGCTGCGCCGCTCGGGTGCGCCGCGGGTGACCCGCTTCGCCAGCGACGGTGTGATGACGGCGCAGCGCGTCGGCGGCGCGCGACGGTCGATGCCGCCACGGCCGTCCTCGCGCGCAGACAACACCTCGGGATGTTCACCCGATGAAGTGGGGTCCGACGCTCCGGCTACCGCAGCTTCGACCTCGGGCGCGCGGGATTTCGCGGCCCGAGTCGCCCCGCCCCCGGACGTGTCGGTCCGGGTCGTGGCGTCACCCCTGGCCCCCAGCTTGGATCCTGTCTTCAACGTCGCTCCGGCTCCCTTGCCGGACCCCTTGCCGGTGCCACGCCCCACAGCGCCTTAAGCCTTTTCGCCTCCATCGTCGGAGGGATCGAACAACTGCACCGGGTGACCCGGCATAATGGTGGAAATGGCGTGCTTGTAAACCAGCTGGGAATGTCCGTCGCGGCGCAGAAGCACGCAGAAATTATCGAACCAAGTGACGACGCCCTGCAACTTCACCCCATTCACCAGGAATATCGTGAGAGGTGTCTTGTTCTTGCGGACGTGATTGAGAAAAGTGTCTTGGAGATTTTGTGTCCGTTCCGCCGCCATTTTCGTATCCGTTTTTTTGGCGTTGAGGCCCGGTGGCGGACGCAGATCAGCGCCGTTCCGCCACGCGAGAGTTGGCAGGCTAGAATGGCACAGCTCCATGGCGGCGCAATATTATTTTGCTCCGCAGCATGGGCGTGGCCGTGGATACGTCAGGCCAATTCTGAAAAATCGTGGAATTTCAGTCGCAAAGACGTCGCAATCGGACCGGGGATCCCCTCCCCCACCACGTGGCCGTCGATGCGCACCACGGGCATGACCACCGTTGTGGCCGCCGTGATGAAGGCCTCGGCGGCCTTCAGGGCTTCCGCCACGGTAAAGGGACGTTCCTCCACAGCGTAGCCCAGATCGGCCGCCACCTCGAGCACCACCGTCCGGGTGATGCCGCGCAGGATCCCGCTCTCCGCCGGGCGGGTGACGATCTTTTTCTGCGGGGTGACGATCCACGCATTGGTGGATGCCCCCTCGGTAACGTTGCCCTCCGCATCCACGAACCAGGCTTCCCGCGCGCCGACCTCCTTCGCCTGCTGCTTGGCCAGCACGTTGGGCAGGAGCGAGGTGGACTTGATGTCCACCCGCGGCCAGCGGTTCTCCGGCACGGTAATGACGGCGACGCCCTTGGCCGCCAGCGCCTCCTGTCCCCTGCGGTCGGACCGGCGCGCGGTGACCACGACGGACGGCCTGGTACCGGCCGGCGGGAAGGCATGGTCCCGCCGCGCCACGCCACGGGTGACCTGGAGATAGACGAGCCCGTCCCGGACCCCGTTCCGCCGCACCACCTCCTCCAGCACCCCGGCCAGGGCGGCCCGGCTCATGGGCGCGGCGATGGACAATTCCCGCAGGGAACGCTCCAGCCGGTCGAGATGGCGCCGCTGGTCCACCAGACGGCCGTTCCACACCTCGCACACCTCGTACACGCCGTCGGCGAACTGGTAGCCGCGATCTTCCACATGAACGCTGGCGTGGCGGTGGGGCAGATAGCGACCGTTGACGTAGGCGATGCGGGACATGGGCAGAAACGCTTCTCAGGTACGCCAGATGGCGAGATGGACGACGACGAGGAGGCCGATGATCTCCAGCCGTCCCGCCACCATGCCGAGTACCGCCACCACGACGGAGCCGGCCGGCAGCGAGGACAAAGGCGGCCAGCCGCCGCCCCCGGCGTCGTAGACGGGTCCCGCGTTGGTCACCACGGCCGCAGCCGCGGCCAGCGCCGCGTCGAGGCCCGGCAGGCCCGGGCTCAGGGCGACGACGCAGACGCCGAAGACAAGGGCGAGGCTCGCCGCGCCGGCCCAGATGCCCAGCATCACCGGGCCCCCGCCCTCATAGGCGGCCGGCTGCACGAGGTGGGGATAGACGAGCCGCATCAGGCCGCCGCGGGTGTTGAGGAGAATGGCGCGCAGCCGGTGCATCTTCAGCCCGCCCGCCACCGACAGCGCGCCGCCGCCCAGCAACACCACCAGGATGACGAGGCCGAGCGGCAGGCTGGCATAGGTGCCCTCGCGCGGGCCGATGCCGCTGGTGGAAATGAGCGAGGCGGCCGAGAACAGGCCGTCGCGGACCGCCTCCAGGGACGGCACGTCGGCCGAGCGATAGAGGATGGCGCCGAGCACGATGCCCAGCACCGCCCACCAGCCGAGAATGACGAGGCTTTCCGTCTGCTCGGGGGCGGCATTGATGCGCCGCGTCAGCAGCGCGCGGTGCCAGCGCACGCTGGTGGCGCTCCACAGGAGGAAGGGCAGCAGGAGCCATTTCGGGCTCTCGTCCAGTGTCAGGGCCAGCTGGGCTTCCGGCGGCAGGTGCGCCCCGGCGGAAACCACCGCCGTCGCCAGCGTGAAGGCGACATAGAGGCTCTCGCCGCCGACCATCAGCAGGACGAGCGCGAGGATGGTGGCGCCGAGATAGGCGGGACCGATCTCGCGCAGCACGGCCGACAGGTCGACCGCGTCGAGGGTCGTGCCGCCGCGCGGGGTGCGGTCCGGCAGGCCGCCCAGGCCCGCCGGCGCCAGCACCGCCACCGCCGCGACAATGGTCAGCAGGCCGCCGGCCCATTGCAGCAGAGCGAGCCACACATAAAGGCTGGCCGGCCCCTGCTTGAGCGCGCTCGCCCCGGTGGTGGTGAAGGCGGACACGGCCTCGAACCAGGCGGCAAGCGGCGGCAGGCCGGAGACGATGGCGACCGCCGGCGTCGCCGCCAGCGGCAGCAGCAGCCACAGGCCCGCCACCAGCACCACGCCGCCCGCGCGCGTCAGGCGCAGGGTGCCCTGGGGCAGGTCCTGCGTGGTGAAGCGCAGCAGCCCCGCGAGGAACAGGCAGAAGCCGAAGGTGGCGAGGAAGACCGGCGCATGCCCCTCCCCGCCGCGCGCCGCCACCGCCGCCGGCGGGAGCGCGAGGAGGCCGACGGTGAACAGGCCGGCGGCGAGCGGGCGGGCGGCGTTGATCATGGGCGCCTTGTGGTCGGCAGAACGCGGGATCAGAAGAATTCGAGCGCCACGCGGAACAGCTGCTCCACGCGCTTGATGCGGTCGGCGAGGGCGAACAGCACCACCCGGTCGTGGGCGCGCACGACGAAGTCGCCGCGGGGCAGCAGCACCTGCCCGTTCCGCACGATGGCGCCGATGCGCAGCCCCTCCAGAAGGTCCAGGTCCTTCAGAGGCTTGCCCACGAGTGGCGAGGTCTCCAGCGCCTCCGCCTCGATCATCTCGCCGGAGCCGTCGAGCAGCGCGTGCACGCCGCGGATGCGGCCGCGCCGCACATGCTGGAGCACCTTGGAGACGGTGATCTGGCGCGGGTTCACATGGGCGTCGATGCCGAGGCCGCGGGCGAAAGTGGCGTAGCCCTGCTCGTTCAGCAGCGCGAGGATGCGCTTCGCGCCGATCTGCCGGGACAGCAGGCAGGACAGGATATTGATGCGGTCGTCATTGGTGAGGGCGATCATGGTGTCCGCCTCGCGGACGCCCGCCTCGTCGAGGATGGCCCGCTCCAGCGCATCCCCGTTCAGGACCACGGTGCGCGAGAGCACCTCGGCGATGGTCTGGGAGCGCTCCCGCGAGAACTCGATCAGCTTGACCCGCGCCGCCGCGTTGCGCCGCTCCAGCTCGCTCGCCACGTAGAAGCCGATATTGCCGCCGCCGGCGATGACGATGCGCTGGCCCGGCACCTCGTCGTGCCCGAGCAGGGACAGCCCGCGCTGCACCTGATCCGCCTGGGCGACGAAATAGACGATGTCGCCGATGGCGAGCTGATCATTGCCGCGCGGCACCAGCGTCTTCCCGTTCCGGCTCACGGCCACGATGGTGGCCGGCATGTCCGGAAACAGCTGGGTGAGCTGTCTGAGCGGGGTATCCACCACCGGGCAGTCCTCGCCGCACAGTGCGCCCACCACCTGCACCGCCCCGTCGGAGAAGCTCACCGTGTCGGTGGCGCCGGGCAGGGACAGGCGGCGCAGCACCATCTCGCCCACCTCGATCTCCGGCGAGATGATCACGTCAATGGGCAACTGGTCGCGGGAGAACAGGTCGCGCCATTCGGGCGCGAGATAGGTCTGGGCGCGGATGCGGGCGACCTTGGTGGGAACATTGAACAAGGCGTGGCCCACCTGGCAGGCCACCATGTTCACCTCGTCGTGGAGCGTCACGGCGATGAGCATGTCGGCCGCTTCGACGCCGGCCCGCGCCAGCACGTCCGGATGGGAGCCCTGCCCCACCACGCCGCGCACGTCCAGTTGCTCGGTCACCATCTGGATGCGGCGTGGGCTCGCGTCGATGATAGACACGTCGTTCTGCTCACCGGCGAGGCGCTCGGCGATGCCGAACCCCACCTGGCCCGCGCCGCAGATCACGACCTTCATGAACCCTCCCCCGGCCCTCGAACCGATCGCGACCGTGCCGGCCGCCCCCGAGCCAGCGCCTATTTCAGGCACTGCGTCAACTGCTTCGTTAGCCTACGCCGAGAGCCTTAAGCTTTCGATGAAGGGCCGAGCGCTCCATGCCGACGAATTCCGCCGTGCGTGAGATATTGCCGCCGAAGCGGTTGATCTGGGCGGCAAGATATTCCCGCTCGAACACCTCGCGGGCCTCACGCAACGGCAGGCCCATGAGGTGTTCGCCGCCATTGCCGTTGGGCAGGTTCGGCACCAGCGCGCCCACGTCGGGGGGCAGCATGGCTGCGGTGATGGTAGCCTCCGTGTCGCCGCCGGCCAGGATGAGCAGGCGCTCCACATTGTTGCGCAGCTGGCGCACGTTGCCCGGCCAGTCGTGGGACTGGAGCACCGCCATGGCATCCTCGCCGATGGGCCGGCGCGCCAGGCCCGTCGTCTGCGAGATGGTGTCCACGAAGAACTCCACCAGGTCCGGGATGTCGTCGCGCCGCTCAGCCAGCGGCGGCACGCGGATCGGGACCACCGAGAGCCGGTGGTAGAGGTCTTCGCGGAAGCGGCCCTTGGCGATCTCCTCCTCCAGGTTGCGCCCGGTGGAGGAGATGATGCGCACGTCCACGCTCACCTTGTCGTTGGAGCCGATGCGGGTAAAGGTCTGCTCCACCAGCACGCGCAGCACCCGGTTCTGGGTCTCGCGCGGCATGTCGGCGATCTCGTCGAGGAACAGCGTGCCGCCGTGGGCCTCGTCCAGCGCCCCGCGCTTGGGCTCCCGGCCCTCCCCTTCGGCCACCCCGAACAGCTCGAACTCCAGCCGCTCCGGCGTGATGGCCGCCGAGTTCAGCACCACGAACGGCCCCTGCGAGCGGGTGGAGGTGCCGTGGATGAGGCGGGCGGTCAGTTCCTTGCCGGAACCGGAGGGACCGACGATGAGAATGCGGCTGTTGGTGGGTCCCACCCGTTCGATGGTGGCCTTGAGCTGCTGGATGGCGCTGGAGCGGCCCACCAGCAGGCGGCCGTGGGGGGTGAGCTGCTTCAGCTCCTTCAGCTCGCGCTTGAGGCGCAGCGTCTCCAGCGCCCGCTCGGCCACCATCACCAGGCGGTCGGCATTGAACGGCTTCTCGATGAAGTCGTAGGCGCCGCGCTTGATGGCGGCCACCGCCGTCTCGATGTTGCCGTGGCCGGAGATCATCACCACGGGCACCTCGGGGTGCTGGGCCTTGATCTCGTTCAGCAGCTCCAGCCCGTCGAGCCTCGAGCCCTGCAGCCAGATGTCGAGGAAGACCAGATTGGGCCGGCGCGCGGCAATGGCCGCGAGCGCGCCGTCGGCGTCCCGGGCGGTGCGGGCCGCATAGCCCTCGTCCTCCAGGATGCCGGCCACCAGTTCGCAGATGTCGGCTTCGTCGTCCACGATGAGGATGTCCATGGCCATGTATCAGGCCCTCCCTGTCTCAGGGACCGGTTGCGCCCCGCCCGCGCCGGCCGGTGGTTGCCCGTCCGCCCGCATCCGAAGCCGGATCCAGGCCCCCCGGCCCTCGGGCGAATCATTCAGTTCGATGGAGCCGCCGTGCTCCTCCATGATCTTGCCCACGATGGCGAGCCCGAGCCCGGTGCCCTTCTCGCGGGTGGTCACGTATGGCTCCAGCAGCCGGCTGCGCTTTTCCTTGGGCAGGCCGGCGCCGTTGTCGATGATGTCGATGATGTGGTCCTCGCCTTCCGCCGCGACCCGCACGCGGATGCGGCCCGGACCGCGCTCGGCCTCGGGCACCGCCTCGATGGCTTCGGCAGCGTTCTTGAGGATGTTGGTGAGCGCCTGGGAGATCAGGCGCCGGTCGAACCGCGCGGGCATGGATGAGGGCAGCTCCGCTTCAAAGGTCACGCCCGGATGGCCCACGCGCATGAGGAACACCCCCTGGCGCACGGTCTCGGCGAGGTCCTGCGCATCCACGACGGGCTTGGGCATGCGGGCGAAGGACGAGAATTCGTCCACCATGCGCCCGATGTCGCCCACCTGGCGGATGATGGTGTCGGTGCACTGGTCGAACACGTCGCGGTCCTGGGTGATGTGGCGCCCGTATTTGCGCTTCAGCCGCTCGGCGGACAGCTGGATGGGCGTCAGCGGGTTCTTGATCTCGTGGGCGATGCGCCGCGCCACGTCGGCCCAGGCGGAGGTGCGCTGGGCCGAGATGAGGGCGGTGATGTCGTCCAGCGTGACCACCCAGCCATGGTCATCCGCCGTGGACTGCTCGGTGGTGACGCGCACGGCGAAGATGCGCTCGCGGCCCTCGCGCTGGATGGTGATGTTGCCCTGGACCACCCGCTGGCCGGCACCGGCGGCCTCGGCCGCCACCGCCTCGGCCACGAGGTCGCTGGTCTCGGGCACCACGTCGGCGAGCCTGCGCCCCAGCGCCTCGGCCTCGGTGAGGCCGAGCAGCTTTTCGGCCGAGCGGTTGAGGATGGTGACCCGGGCCTCGGCATCGAGGCCGATGACTCCCGCGCCGACGCCGGAGAGCACCGCCTCGGTGAAGCGGCGTCGGCTGTCCATCTGGTCGCGCGCGGTGACCAACGCGTTGCGCTGGGTCTTCAGCTCCACCGTCATGTTGTTAAAGGTCTCGCCCAGCGTGGCGAGGTCGCCCTCGGCCCGGTTCACCGGCACCTGCACGTCCAGGTTGCCCGCCGCCACCCGGCCCGCCGCCCACATGAGCCGGCGGATGGGTGAAACCAGCCACTTGGAGAAATTGATGCCGAGCCAGACCGCCGACAGCAGCACGATGAGCGTGACGATGGAATACATCAGCGCGAAGGCGAGCTGCACGTTGAAGCGCCGCTCCTCCAGCGCCCGGTAGTCGGCGAGGGTGTCCTGGGTGACCTTCAGATAGCCGATGACCCGGGGGTCGATGGGCCGCGCCACATAAAGAAACAGGTCGTCAAACCCCGCGATCGGCGCCACGGCACCGACGAAGTCCGCGTCCGACGGCAGGTAGATGATGGGCTGCTCGGAGGTCGCCTCGTTGATGGCGATGTTGCCGGGGACGATATATTCGCGGTCCGTGCGCAGGTTCGCCCGCTCCACCACGGAGAGGTCGCGGCGGACAATCTGGGCGCCCGGAACGTTCCGCAGCGCCGCCTGGGCGGTGAGGATCTGCCGGAACTTCTCGATATCGCTGTCGTAGAGCTGCTTCATCCGCGACAGGTCGTTGCTCATGGCGAGCACGTCGCCGCGGATGGAGAGCGCATGCTCGCGCACATAGGTCTGGGCCACCGAGGCGGCGGTGCCGACGATCTCCCGGGTGCGGCCGGAGAAGTAGCGGTCGAGGCTGCGGTCGAGGGTGAGGCTGGCCACCAGCGCCACCACGATGGCCGGCACCACCGCGACGCCCGCGAACAGCCCGACAATGCGCACATGCAGCCGTGACGCCGCCCGGCCCCGCGCCCGCGCCCGCAGGATGCGCCACACCTCCCGGCCGATGATGGCCAGCAGGATGAGCACCGCGATTCCCGACGCGGTGAGCACGCCCACCACCACCTGCGGCGTCGGCACGATGGAGGTGAGGCCCATGAGGATGAGGAAGGTGGCCACCGCCAGCACCAGCGACAGGACCACGATGGCCGGCGCGAACAGGCGGGCGGTGATGCCGCGGCGCGGCGCAGACACTTCCGTTGCGTCCTTCACCGGCGCGTCCATCATCAATGTCACCCGTTCCCCCGGTCTGCCGCCGCCACGCATGCGACTCGCGCTGCGAAGGTGATGCAGTGGAACGACACTGGTGCAAAAATGTGACAGAGGGCAAGCGGGTGGCCCTAATTGCCGCAACCGGGGCAAGAGGTTGGTAGCCCGGTCCCTTCCGCGAGGGTTTTGCACAGGACGGCGAACGCCCTGTCTTCCTCGGCAAATGGCTCATGCATCTCACGTCAGCCGCGATTCGCCTGGGTCGGGCGGACGGGCGGAACCCTGCGTCGTCATGTCATGGAACACGGCGACGCCACGTCCGGATGGGAGACCGGGCGTGGTCGCGCTCAAGGTTCGGCCCTCCCTGGCGAGGGCCTCAGGCTGGGGCCGTGCCCGTCCCTACCGCGAGGTGCGGATGACCTGGATGTCCAGATCCCGGATCTTCTTGCGCAGGGTGTTGCGGTTGAGGCCGAGGAGTTCCGCGGCCTTGATCTGGTTGCCCCGCGTGGCTGCCAGCGCGGCGGACAGGAGCGGATATTCCACGTCCTTCAGGATGCGGTGATAGAGGCCGGGCGGCGGCAGATCCTCGCCGAAGCCGGAGAAATAGGTGTTGAGGTGCCGCTCCACCGAGGCCGCAAGCGTGGCGTCCACCGGCCCTTCCTCGGAGAGGGCGCTGGGCATGGGCTCCGACAGCTCCGCCTCGATGATGGCGGGGGTGATCACCTCCTGCGGATAGAGCGCCGCGAGGCGCCGCACCAGGTTTTCCAGCTCGCGCACATTGCCCGGCCAGCGGTAGCGCTTCAGGCGGTCGAGGGCCGCGGCGTCGATCTGCTTGGCCGGCAGGCCCTCCCGCTCGGCCTGGAGGAAGAAGTGGCGCACGAGGTCCGGCACGTCCTCGGAGCGCTCGCGCAGGGGCGGCAGGCGCAGGGGCACCACGTTGAGGCGGAAGAACAGGTCCTCGCGGAACAGGCCCTGCTGGATCAGGGTGCGCAAATCCTTGTTGGTGGCGGCGATGATGCGCACGTCGGTCTTAATGGGCGTGCGCCCGCCAACGGTGGTGTATTCGCCTTGCTGGAGCACGCGCAGCAGGCGAGTCTGCGCCTCCATGGGCATGTCGCCGATCTCGTCGAGGAAGAGCGTGCCGCCCTCCGCCTGCTCGAAACGGCCGGGATTGCGCGTGGTGGCGCCGGTGAACGAGCCCTTCTCGTGGCCGAACAGCTCGGATTCGATGAGATCACGCGGGATCGCCGCCATGTTGATGGCGACGAAAGGCCCCGTGCGGCGCTTGCCGTAATCATGGAGCGCGCGGGCCACCAGCTCCTTGCCGGTGCCGCTCTCGCCCGCGATCATCACGGTGAGGTCGGTCTGCATCAGCCGGGCGAGGAGGCGATAGATCTCCTGCATGGCGGGCGAGCGGCCCACCAGCGGGATGTTGTCCTGCTCCTCGTGGGAGTGGTGGTGCCCGTCGCCCTTCTTCGGCTCCGCCAAAGCGCGCCCGACGATGGAGATCAGCTCCTTCAGGTCGAACGGCTTCGGCAGATATTCATAGGCTCCGCGCTCGGAGGCGCGGATGGCGGTCATGAAGGTGTTCTGCGCGCTCATGACGATGACCGGCAGGTCCGGCCGCGCCTTCTTGATGCGCGGCAGGAGGTCGAAGGCGTTTTCGTCGGGCATCACCACGTCGGTGATGACGAGGTCGCCGTCGCCCTGGCTCACCCAACGCCACAGGGTGGCCGCGTTGCCGCAGGAGCGCACCTCGTAGCCGGCGCGGGAGAGCGCCTGGTTGAGCACGGTGCGGATCGCGGCGTCGTCGTCGGCGACCAGGATGCTTCCGGTAGGCATCGACACCTCAGTTATCCTCTTGAGCCGTGCTCTTGCCGCGATACATGGGCAGGAGCACGCGGAAGGTTGTACGGCGGGGCTGGCTGTCGCATTCGACGATGCCGCCGTGGTCGCCGATGATCTTCGCCACCAAAGCAAGACCGAGACCACTGCCGGTGGGCTTGGTGGTGACGAACGGGTCGAACAGGTGGGGAATGAGGTCGTCCGGCACGCCCTTGCCGTTGTCCCGGACACAGAACTCCAGAGGCAGGCTCACCCGCGTGGAGGCGCCGGGCACCGTGAGGCGCACGCCCGGACGGAACGCGGTGGTGAGCTGGATCTCGCCGTCCTGGTCGCCGTCGATGGCCTCGGCCGCATTCTTCACCAGGTTCAGGAACACCTGGATCAGCTGGTCGCGGTTGGCGAGCACCGGCGGCAGGGACGGGTCGTACTCCTCCACGATTCGGATATGCCGGGCGAATCCCGAGGCGGCCAGCGTGCGTACATGCTCCAGAACCGCATGGATGTTCACCGGCTCGCGCTCCACCGGGCGCTCGTCGGAGAACACCTCCATGCGGTCCACCAGCTTCACGATGCGGTCCGCCTCCTCGCAGATGAGGCGGGTCAAGGCCCGGTCCTCGTCGTCGGCGGACTGTTCCAGAAGCTGCGCCGCGCCGCGGATGCCGGACAGCGGGTTCTTGATCTCGTGCGCCAGCATGGAGGCGAGCGCGCTGACCGAGCGGGCGGCGCCGCGATGGGTCAGCTGGCGGTCCATTTTGTCGGCAATGGTGCGCTCCTGAAGCATCACCACCACCTGGTCCGGATGCTCCGAAACCGGCGCCACGTGGATATCCACGATCCGCTCGCCGCCGTTGCGCGGGGTGCCGAGGTCCACCCGATACTCGTTGACCGGCGCGCCGCGCTGGCGCACCTGCTCGATAAGGCCGAGGAGCGGCGTGCCGAACGGCACGAAATCACTGAGGGGCCGGCGGCGCAGCAGCGGCGCGCTCACCTCGAAAAAGGCCTCGGCCGCCACGTTCGCCGCCGCCACATGCCCGTCACCGGTGATGGTGAAGACGGGGTGCGGAACGGCGTCCAGGATGGCGCGCGTCATCGCCGGGTCCTTGCCGCTATCCTGATCAGCCTTGCGCTTCTGATCCATCTTCCGTGTGTCTTGCTTTCTGGCTTCGGCCGTCATGCCGCGGCCCTCCACATGATGTCGTCGAAGGCATCGACGATGCCCGCTTTCACCTCGGCGGGATCGTCGAGGACGAGGAGGCGCTTGCGCCAGCGCGCCACGAAGGCGGCGCGCGCCTCGCCCGAGCCGGCGGCCACCGCATCCAGTGCCCAGCCCACATGCTTGCGCGCCTGCCGTACGCCCAGCGCCCGGCCATAGAGGCCGAGCCAACCCTCGTAGAGTTCCAGCAGCACGGCCCGCTGCTCGTCCAGCGGCGGATCCTCCGCAACCCGCACCCCGGCAATGGCCTGCGCCACCCGGCCCGGAAACCACGGCCGCCCCTGCGCGCCCCGGCCGATCATGACGCCTGCCGCGCCGGAGGCCGCGAGAATCGCGGGGCCGTCGCCGGTCGCGACCACATCGCCATTGGCGACCACCGGGATGGAGACGGCATCCTTCACCGCGCGGATGGCGGTCCAGTCGGCCCGGCCCGTATAGAACTGGCAGCGGGTGCGGCCGTGAATCGTGATCATGGCCAGCCCGCTCTCCTGGGCCATGCGGGCAAGATCGACGGCGGTGGATGCCCCATCGTCCCAGCCAAGCCGGGTCTTCACCGTGACCGGCACCGCGACCGCGCTGCGCACCGCGTCGAGAATCGCGCCGGCGAGCGGCAGGTCCCGCAGCAAAGCGGCGCCGGCCGCGCCGGTGGTGACGCGCTTGGCCGGGCAGCCCATATTGATGTCGATGATGCCGGCGCCCGCCGCCTCGGCGACGCGGGCGGCCTGCGCCATCAGGCGCGGATCATTGCCGGCGATCTGCACGGCATGGAGCGGCACGCCTTCCCCTTCCGCGCGCAGGACCATCTCGGGATGACCCTCGAGGAGCGCCTCGCTCGCCACCATTTCTGATATGACGAGCCCGGCGCCGTAACGGACGGCCATGCGCCGCACCGGTGCATCCGTGATTCCCGCCATGGGGGCGAGGATCACAGCGTTGGGCAGCGCGTGGGAGCCGATCCGCAACGCCGGAATGGAAAATGCGACAGTCTCTTGCACAGAAATTAGGCCACCTCGGTTCTGCCTACATCTTAGACAAGTGCACGGCACACGCAAGGGCAGTCTGCGTGGAAGTGCAGCGCAGCAGGATCGCAACCGCCGCCCCTTACCGGCAGCAGGCCGCCAACCCGCTCCGGAACAGGAACCGGCCATGAGTGGCGCCACCCGCGATGCGGCGACTCCAACCTGCATTGCCATCGTGGTTGCCGCTGGCCGCGGCACACGCGCCGGTGGCCCGCTGCCGAAACAGTACCAGATGATGGCAGGTGAGCCGGTGCTGCGCCGCACTCTACGCCTGTTCGCGTCGCATCCCCAGATCGCGGCCGTTCTCGCGGTCATCCATAGCGATGATTCTGTCCGCTTTGCGGACACAGCGCGCGATCTGCCCAAGATCTTGGCACCGGCCTTCGGTGGCGCGACTCGACAGGCGTCTGTTCGCGCGGGACTGGAAGCCCTTGCCGCTGCGGGGGGCATGCGTCCGGACCTGGTGCTGGTGCACGATGCGGCGCGCCCCTACACGTCGCCGGACCTCATCGCCCGCGCGGTGGCGGCGGCCGGCGGCGCGGATGCCGCCATTCCCGTGCTGGCCGTGACCGACACCGTGAAGCGGGTGGATGCCGACGGCATCGTGGCCGAGACCCTGGACCGCGCGGCGCTGCGCACGGTGCAGACCCCGCAGGCGTTCCGCTTCGCGGCCCTGCGCGCCGCCCATGCCGCCGCCGCGGCGGCCGGGGTGGAGACGCTGACCGACGATGCGGCGGTGATGGAATGGGCTGGCCATCCCGTGGCCACCTTCGAAGGCGAGAGCACCAACGTGAAGCTGACCACCCCCGACGACATGACCCGCGCCGCCGGTACCCCCGTCAACGCGCCCTTGGCCGATCTCGCCGACGTGCGCACCGGCACCGGCTTCGACGTGCACGCCTTCGGACCCGGCGACCATGTGATGCTGGGCGGCGTCGCCGTGCCCCACACCGCCGGGCTCATAGGCCATTCGGATGCGGACGTGGGCCTTCACGCCTTGACCGACGCACTCCTCGGCGCCCTGTGCGACGGCGACATCGGCGCCCATTTCCCGCCCTCCGACCCGCAATGGAAGGGGGCCTCCTCCGACCGCTTCCTCGCCCATGCGGTGGAGAAGGTGACCGCGCGGGGCGGGCGCATCGCCCATCTCGACCTCACCCTCATCTGCGAGGCACCGAAGGTGGGGCCGCACCGGGACGCCATCCGCGCCGCGATTGCGCGCATCACCGGCGTGCCCCTCGCCCGCGTGTCGGTGAAGGCGACCACCACCGAGAAGCTCGGCTTCACCGGCCGGCGGGAGGGCATCGCCGCCATGGCCAGCGTCACCATCCGCCTGCCGTTCGAGGACGCGGCGGAGGGC
>NZ_JAIVFN010000031.1 GCF_030015065.1 Xanthobacter autotrophicus
GTGCCGGAACGGGCGAAGGCGTTTTGTTGGGGCAGCGTTCTGCCCCCTCCCAATCCTCCCCCGTCCCAACTCGGCTGTTGCCGAGTTGGGTACGCAAGACAGAAGCCGGATATATCCGGCTTCTGAACGGGAGAGGGCTTCAGGTCCGTGAAATCGCGCCTCAGGCCGCTGAGGCGGCGGCGTTGCGGGCGGCGATGAAGGCCGCCACGTCTTCCGGCGTGCCCACGGCGCTGGCGACGACCGACTTGTCGATGCGCTTGACGAGGCCGCACAGCACCTTGCCGGCGCCGACCTCGACCATGCGCGTCACGCCCGCGCCCGCCATGTAGATGACGCTCTCGCGCCAGCGCACGGTTCCGGTCACCTGCTCCACCAGCAGGCGCACGATCTCGGCCGGGTCGGTGACCGGGGAGGCGCGCACATTGGCCACCAGCGGCACCCGCGGCGTCATGACGGTGGAGCCGGAGAGCGCCACTTCCATGGCCTCGGCGGCCGGACCCATGAGGCGGCAATGGAAGGGGGCGGACACCGGCAGGAGCAGGGCCTTCATGGCGCCCTTCTCCTTGGCGATGACGATGGCGCGTTCCACCGCCGCCTTGGTGCCGGAGACCACCACCTGGCCGGGGGCGTTGTCGTTGGCGGCCTCGCACACGTCGTCGCCGGCGGCTTCCGCGGCGACCGCCACCGCCTGGTCGTAGTCGAGGCCGAGGAGGGCAGCCATGGCGCCTTCGCCCACCGGCACCGCCTCCTGCATGGCGCGGCCGCGGATGCGCAGCAGCCGGGCGGCTTCCGTCACGGTGAGGGCGCCGGCGGCGGCAAGGGCCGAATATTCGCCGAGCGAATGGCCGGCCACGAAGGCGGCCTCGCGGGCGAGGTCCAGTCCGGCCTCGCTCTCAAGCACGCGCAGCGCCGCGAGCGACACCGCCATGAGCGCCGGCTGGGCATTGGCCGTGAGGGTCAGCGTCTCGATGGGGCCGTCCCACATCACCTGCGTCAGACTCTCGTTGAGGGCGGCATCCACTTCGTCGAACACGGCCTTCGCGGCCGGGAAATTGTCCGCCAGCGCCTTGCCCATGCCCACGGCCTGGCTGCCCTGGCCGGGGAAGATAAAGGCGGTCTGAGATCCTGTGCGCGGCCCATCCGACATGCGCGGCCCTCCGGTTATGAAATTTGGGGAGGGCAGAGACACCCGGAATGTGGGCGAGTCAAGGCGAGGGAGCTTGACTTTGCGGAAGGAGGGGCGTTTGCCTCTTCCGCTTCACATTTTATGCATAAGGGCTAGGCGAACTTGTGCGTAGGGCGTGAACGAAACCGGGCTATGGTCGCCCGGCGCAGACATGGAAAGTGGTCCGTCGTGAAGGCTTCCTGGGGATTTCTCGCATTTGCCGCCGTGGGCCTGATGGGCCTTGGCTCGGCCTCCGGCCAGACCTTCCAGCCGGCGCCTTCCGGCAAGCCCCTCGCCACCATGACGCCGACCGGGACCTTCGCCGCGTCCCAGACCGCCGCCGAGCCGCCGGCTCCCGCGGCCGGCATGGCCGCGCCGGCGGCAACGCCGGCGTCCGCCGGGACCTCGCCGCAGAAGCTGGTGGCCTATTCCTCCGCGCTGGTGGACGGGCCCTACATCGCCATGACCTTCGACGACGGCCCGAACCCCGAGACCACGCCCCGCCTGCTGAAGATGCTGGAGCAGCGCGGCATCAAGGCCACCTTCTTCGTGCTCGGCAGCCGGGCGACGGCCTCGCCCGCCATCATCAAGCAGATGATCGCGCAGGGCCACGAGGTGGCGAACCATTCCTGGGACCATCCCCAGCTGCCCAAGATTTCGGTGGCGGCCGCCGACAGGCAGATCGGCGACACCAACGCCGCCATTGAGCAGATCACCGGCAAGTCGCCCCTCTACGTGCGCCCGCCCTATGGCGCCATGACCCCGGCGCTGCGCGCGCATCTGCGCGAGAAGTTCGGCTCGACCTTCATCTACTGGTCGGTGGATCCGCTCGACTGGAAGGACCGCAATGCGCAGGTCATCTACGACAGGATCGTGTCCCACGCCCATCCCGGCGCCATCGTGCTCGTCCACGACATCCACCCCACCACGGTGGACGCGATGCCCAAGACGCTCGACGACCTCAAGGCCAAGGGCTACAGGTTCGTCACCGTCTCCGAACTCATCGCCATGAACAAAGGCGTGCCGGAGCCGAAGGTGGCCTCCGCCACCCCCGCGCCGAAGAAGAAGCCGAAGCCGGCCAATCCGGCATCCGCATCTGCGGCCGGCGCCAGCGGCGGCATGGCGCCGAAACCGGTCTCGGCCAAGCCCGCGTCGGCCAAGCCGACCACGCCGGCCCGCAATTCCAGCACCAGCATGGGCCTGTTCTGAGCGGGGCGGCCTCCTGAGGAGTGACGCGAGCCGTATTCCTGCTTGAAGCGGCGCATCGGCGCTGCTTCCTCTTCCTCTTGCGGGAAGGGGGCAAGACCGCGCCTCGTTTCAAGCAGAGACACGGCCCTTCGGCTGCGAAACTTGCCTTCCGCGCAGAACCTGCTATACGCCCCGCTTCCGTCGCACCCGGCCGGGGGCTGAACGGACGGTTCTTCCTTGCCTTGGCGTCGATCGGCCCGGGTCAGGATGGAAAGGGCAAGCGCCCGTCGTCCCGTGTCCCCGCCTTCCGAGCTTCGCGCCTTTCCGAAAGGCAAGAAGGGCTTGGCGCCGGTGGGCGGAAGTGAAACGAAAGGCACACGAACACATGCCGCTTTACGAGCACGTGTTCCTCGCGCGCCAGGATGTCACGGCGCAGCAGGTCGAGGAACTCACCACCCGATTCAAGGGTGTCATCGAGGCGAATGGCGGCTCGGTCGGCAAGACCGAGTACTGGGGCGTGAAGTCCCTGACCTATCGCATCAACAAGAACCGCAAGGCGCACTTCACGCTCCTGAACATCGACGCCCCCGCGGCGGCGGTTCAGGAACTGGAGCGCCAGCAGCGCATTGATGAGGACGTCCTGCGCGTCCTCACCCTGCGCGTCGAGGAGCACGAGGAAGGCCCTTCCGCCATGCTCCAGAAGCGTGACCGCGACGACCGCGGCGAGCGTGGGGAACGTGGCGATCGCGGTGATCGCGGCGACCGCGGCTTCGGTGGTCGTGAGGACCGCCCGCGCCGTCCGCGTCCCACTGAAGAGGCCCACGGCGGCGAGGAGGAAGTCTGATGGCGTTCGCTCAGTCCGGTGGTGCCGGCGGCGGCCAGCGCCGCCCCTTCTTCCGCCGTCGCAAGACCTGCCCGTTCTCCGGCCCCAACGCGCCGAAGATCGACTACAAGGACGTGCGGCTCCTGCAGCGCTACATCTCCGAGCGCGGCAAGATCGTACCCTCGCGCATCACGGCGGTTTCCGCCAAGAAGCAGCGTGAGCTGTCCGCCGCCATCAAGCGCGCGCGGTTCCTGGGCCTGCTGCCCTTCGTGATCCGCTGATCCATTCGCCCGCCCCGACGGGGCGGGCGTCTCCCTTTTTGTGGCGACGCGCCGTGGGAAACCGTTCCCGGGGCGCCTGCTGGGGTGGAGCGAAGATCCGCCTCTAACCGCGTCAGCGGGACAGCTTGTCGGATGGCACTTCTTATCCTCATCGGCCTGGCCGCCGGATCGGCCTCCGCACTGCTTGCCGCCGGCGTCGCGGCGGGTGCGCTGCTGGCCGTGCCTCTCTTCTATCTCTCGCCCCTGCCGGTGATGATCGCCGGCATCGCCTTCAGCCCGCTGGCGGCGGCCATCGCCGTGGCCACGGGCGGCGCTGGGCTCTGGGTCGCCTTCGGCGGCACCTTCCTCATCACCTATCTGGTGGCCCTCGGCGGCCCTGCCCTCGGCCTGTCCTATGCCGCCATGCTGGCCCGGCCGGATCCGGCGGGCCGTGACGGGCTGGTCTGGTTTCCCGTGGGCGGGCTGGTGCTGCTCGCGGCGGGGTTCGCCGCCGTTTCCGTCGCCGTCGCCCTGTTCGCCATGGCGCAGGACTATGACGCCTACCGCTCGGCGGTCACCGTTGCCTTCCAGACGCTGGTGGAAAGCCAGGGCCTGCCCGCCGGAGCCGGAGGACGCGACCCCGGCGCCATGGGCATCCTCATCGCGGCGGTCCTGCCGCCCATGGCGGCCACGATCACCATGGTGTCGCAACTGGTCAGCCTCTATCTCGCGGCCCGTGCGGCGCGGGTCTCCGGCCGGCTCGCCCGGCCGTGGCCGAGCCTTTCCGCCTTCCGGCTGCCGCCCGTGACGTCGCTGGTGCTCGCCGTGGTGCTGGCCTTGTCCATGGCCGGCGGCCTCTTCGGCCTTGCGGCCTCCGCCGCCGCCGCGACGCTCGCCGGCGCCTATGCGCTTGCGGGCTTCGCAGTGGTGCACGCCGTCACCCTCGGGCATCCGGCGCGGCTCCTCCTCCTCGGTGCCCTGTGGGTCACTTCCGCCGCGCTGGGGTGGCCGGTGCTGGCCATGGCCGTGCTCGGCTTCGCCGACGGCATGTTCGACTTCCGCTCCCGCATGCCGACCAGCAAGGGCCCGCCGGCAGCCAACGACCGCTGACTTTCAGAAAATCCCAACCGAATACGAACAGGAGAAACCAAGATGGACGTCATTCTTCTCGAGCGCGTCGCCAAGCTCGGCCAGATGGGCGAAGTGGTGAAGGTGCGCGACGGCTACGCCCGCAACTTCCTGCTGCCGAACGGCAAGGCCCTGCGCGCCACCAAGGCGAACAAGGAACGCTTCGACACCATGAAGATCGAGCTTGAGGCCCGCAACCTCGAGCGCAAGCAGGAAGCCGAGGCGGTGGCCGAGAAGCTCAACGGCCAGAGCGTGGTCATGCTGCGCCAGGCGGGCGAGAGCGGCCAGCTCTACGGCTCGGTCTCCACCCGCGACATCGCCGATGGCCTCACCGCGGCCGGCTTCACCGTCGATCGCCAGCAGGTCGTCCTCAACCACCCCATCAAGGCCCTGGGCCTGCATGTGGTGCCGGTGACCCTGCACCCGGACGTGGAAGTGACCGTGAAGGTGAACGTCGCCCGCAACGCCGAAGAGGCCGAGCGTCAGGCCCGCGGCGAGGACGTGCGCACCGCCCGCGACGAGGATGCCGAGATCGAGGCCGAACTGGCCATCGAGCGCGCCGAGGTCGCCGCCGAACTGGCGGCCGAGGAAGGCGCCGAGGGCTGAGGCTCTCGCTCTTCGCCATCGCGCGGAGGCCTTGATCCGAAGGAAAGCAAACGGCGTCCCGGCTTCGGCCGGGGCGCCGTTTTGCATTCGCACGGCGCCGGGCGCCGGCTCGCGGTCACGTGACGGCGGAACGGGCGCCGTCGCCGGGGAGCATATTGCGACGCTGCGGCCTTGGTGGTTTCATGAAACCCGTTGCGGCCATCCAGGCGAGCCGGACGAAGCCTGCTGTGTCTTGCGGTGTCCTTGCGGCATTTGCGACAACGGTCGAACGAAGCCGGCCATAGGGCGTTTTCACAGACGCCGGGCCTTGGCGCGCCGGAATGCGCCCGCCCGCGGGAGAGCGCTCCAGCCAGGAGCGGGGAGAAAGGGTTTCAGGCACAAGGTGGTGGAGGCGGCCGATGGAGCGGTTGCTGGAAAAGGTCTTGCGGCGGGTTGTCGTTCACGGCGCCCTGAAGGTCACGACCGCGTCCGGTCACGAAATGACCTTGGGGAATGTGTCGCAAGGGCAGGCGCCTGTCGCGGTCCGCATCACTTGCCCCGCAGTCCAGCGCGACATCTGCCTCGACCCGGAGCTGAAGCTCGGCGAAGCCTACATGAACGGCACGCTGGTGATGGAGGACGGCACCATCGCCGATTTCCTGGATCTGGTGATGGCGCAGCCGTTCGCTGTGAATCCCACAGCGCCGGCCAAGCTGCTCTATCTCGCGCGGCGGCTGTCGCGCCGGATCGCCCAGTTCAATCCGCCCGGCCGTTCCCAGCGCAACGTGGCGCATCATTACGATCTCGACGGCCGCCTCTATTCGCTCTTCCTTGATCACGACCGGCAGTACAGCTGCGCCTATTTCGAGCATGAAGGGCAGAGCCTCGACGACGCCCAGCTCGCCAAGAAGCGCCACATCGCCGCCAAGCTCATGCTTGATCGGGCCGGCCTCGACGTGCTGGACATCGGCTCCGGCTGGGGCGGGCTCGGCCTCTACCTCGCGGAGATGGCGGGGGCGAAGGTCGAGGGTGTCACGCTCTCGACGGAGCAACTGGCTCTGGCCCGCAACCGCGCCGCCGAACGCGGCCTCGCCGAGCGGGTCACCTTCACCCTGCGCGACTACCGCGACGTGGAAGGGCCGTTCGACCGGATCGTGTCGGTGGGCATGTTCGAGCATGTGGGCGTGGACCATTTCGGCACCTTCTTCCGCAAGGTCAAAAGCCTCCTGAAGGACGACGGCGTGATGCTGCTGCACGCCATCGGCCGCTCCGATCCGCCTGGCGTCACCAACCCCTTCATAGCCAAGTATATTTTCCCCGGCGGCTACATCCCGGCCCTGTCGGAGGTGCTGCCGCACATCGAGCGGGCGGGCCTCGTGGTCACGGACGTGGAATTGCTGCGCCTGCATTATGCCGAGACGCTGAAGGCCTGGCGCCAGCGCTTCCTCGCCCGCCGGGAGGAGGCCGCCCGTCTCACCGACGACCGCTTCTGCCGCATGTGGGAGTTCTATCTCGCCGCCAGCGAGATGGCGTTCCGCCATCAGGGCCTGAACGTGTTCCAGATCCAGCTCGCCGGCCGGCAGGAGGCGGTGCCACTCACCCGCGACTATGTGACGGCGGCGGAGGACCGCCTGCGGCGCGCGGAAGCCGCCGCCCGCACGCCGCTGCGCCTCGCCGGCGAATAGAGGGGACAAGGGAGCTGCACGCGCGTCCGGCCCGGCGGCCCGGCGTGGGATCGGCGCGGCCTGCCGCTGCGCGCATGGGAGCGTTGCAGCGAATGCTTCGCAACGGGTCTTCTATTCGTCGTGCACTCATGGTATCGGCCACTGCCAACTCGTAGCGGGGTGCGTGACCGCAACCCGTTCCGGCCCCCATCCTGCGGCCCGGCTTGCGTGCCGCCTTAAGGAGTTGGCTATGACCACCCCGAATGCGAACGTCCCCCCCTTCGCGGAAGCTGCCGGCGGCCGTGCGCCGTTCCGCGAGGCGCTGACGTTCGACGACGTGCTGCTGACGCCGGGCCCTTCCGAAGTGATGCCCGGCGAGGTGGATGTCGCCACCCAGCTGACCAAGTCCATCACCCTCAACCTGCCGATCATTTCCGCCGCCATGGACACGGTGACCGAATCGCGCCTCGCCATCGCCATGGCGCAGGCCGGCGGCATCGGCGTCATCCACCGCAACCTCACGCCCGAGATTCAGGCCGAGCATGTGCGGCAGGTGAAGAAGTACGAATCGGGCATGGTGGTAAACCCGGTCACCATCCATCCCGATGATACCCTCGCCGACGCCCTCGCCCTGATGAAGCGCTACGGCATTTCCGGTATTCCGGTGGTGGAGCGGGGCACGGGCGCCATCGCCGGGCGGCTCGTTGGCATCCTCACCAACCGTGATGTGCGCTTCGCCAAGAATCCCGAGCAGCGTGTGGCGGAGCTGATGACGAAGGAACGGCTCATCACCGTGCGCGAGGGCCAGGTGAACCAGGAGGAGGCCAAGCGCCTCCTGCACCAGTACCGCATCGAGAAGCTGCTGGTGGTGGACAATGACGAGCGCTGCGTCGGCCTCATCACCGTGAAGGACATAGAGAAGGCGGTCGCCTACCCCCACGCCGCCAAGGACGAGCAGGGCCGGCTGCGGGTCGCCGCCGCCACCACCGTGGGCGCCGATGGCTTCGAGCGCACCGAGCGCCTCATCGACGCCGGCGTGGACCTCGTGGTGGTGGACACCGCCCACGGCCATTCCCGCAAGGTGCTGGAGCAGGTGGAGCGCATCAAGAGGCTCTCCAACAAGACCCAGATCCTCGCCGGCAACATCGCCACCGCCGACGGCGCGCGGGCGCTGATCGACGCCGGCGCGGACGCAGTGAAGGTGGGCATCGGCCCCGGCTCCATCTGCACCACACGCATCGTGGCGGGGGTGGGCGTGCCCCAGCTCACCGCGGTGATGGACGCGGTGGAGGCGGCCCACGCCACCGGCACGCCGGTGATCGCGGATGGCGGCATCAAGTATTCCGGCGACCTTGCCAAGGCGCTGGCGGCCGGCGCCTCCGCCGCCATGGTGGGCTCCCTGCTCGCCGGCACCGACGAGAGCCCCGGCGAGGTGTTCCTCTATCAGGGCCGCTCCTACAAGTCGTATCGCGGCATGGGCTCGGTGGGCGCCATGGCCCGCGGCTCGGCCGACCGCTATTTCCAGGCGGAAGTGCGCGACACGCTCAAGCTCGTGCCGGAAGGCATCGAGGGCCAGGTCGCCTACAAGGGCCCTGTGGGCGCGGTGCTGCACCAGCTCGCCGGCGGCCTGCGGGCCGCCATGGGCTATGTGGGCGGGCGCACGCTGAAGGAGTTCCGCGAGAAGGCCCGGTTCGTGCGGATCTCGTCCGCCGGCCTGCGCGAGAGCCACGTGCACGACGTGACCATCACCCGCGAGAGCCCGAACTACCCAACCAGCGTGTGAGCAGCGGCGGCCCGGCTCAGGTCGAGTCCGGGCCGCGCATGCGCACGACGAACTCCACCAGGAACGCGGTGGACCAGGCGACCATCATCGGGCCGATGAGGGATTCAAAGCCGGCGATGGCGCGGAAGGACTTGGCGATGGATACGCCGTCCGCGCCCAGCGTGGTGTAGGTGGAGATGGAATAATACAGGGCGTCGTGCGGGTCCGCGATGGCGCCGAGCGCGACGTAGGCCGTTGCCCAGATGCAGCTCTCGAACATGTGGGCAAGGCTGAGGCTCAGCACGGTCGTGCTGATGATCACCGCCTCGCGGAACACGTGGTCGTGGTAGCTTTTGCCACGGATGCGCCGGCTGAGGCGGCGGCGGACGATCGCCAGCGCGATCGCATGGGAGACCACCGTAAGCATTGCCAGCGCGATACACACCGCAAGCAACGCCAGATACGCGCCCGATCCTATTCCCCCATCCATATCCCGTGCCGGCCCCGTCAACGCGGTATCGCGCGTCGAAGCAGCCTACCTGCTTCCGGCGACGCGGAAAATCGCTGGGAGGAAAATCGCCGGTCCGTCGGCCCTTGGAGCGCGGCCCGAGCAAATTGGTTCGGTTTGCTTGGTGAAGCGCCCTCTAAAATCAAGAAAGAGAAGGCGTTGTCCGATCAGCTTGCGATGCAAGCAGATCGGCGCGTGCTCTAGGCGCCTTCGCGGTAATCGCGGGCGGAAGACTTGGGCGGGGTCACGTCGATCATGCCATTCTCGTCCGGCCTGCGTTCGGAGTTGCCGAATGGCTGTCCGCTGCGCAGGTCGAACACCCGCACCGAGCCGAAGGAGGACGAGAAGCCGCCCCGGCCCATGCCCGGCGCCCGGCCGGTGACGAGGGCATAGACGCCCCCGCCGAGGACCAGAGCCGTGATCACGATGCCGGCCACGACGATGAGGCCGCCCACGAGGGTGAACAGCGCGAGGCCCACGAGGCCCGCGACCACGAGGCCGGCAACACCGCCAAACAGGTTCAGAAGCTGTTTCATGGCACCAGCGTGAAGGTGGAATGGGGCGGACTTGCGACTGTACCGCGCCGCCGGTGTGGTGCACGGTCACGGATATAGAAGCAATTCGCGCGAACCGTTGCCTGGTTCGCGCGAAACCGCTCTGGGCGCCCTCAGTCGCCCTGTGCGAGCAATGGCTCGCGGCCGATGAGCTTGGCAAGCTGGCGCAGGCGATTATAGACCCGGTCGTTGACGAGGGAGACCAGCTTGCGCGGCACGCTGAGCACCAGCTGGTCACCCTGTACCGTGAGCGGCATCCGGGGCAGGATGCCGGGCATGGCCGCCGACAGCACGTAGGCCACCCGCATGACCGCACCGAGGATGCGTGCACGGTCGAGCATGCCCGTGGTCAGCAGCTCCAGGATCCGGGTATCCGATTCGTCGGTATTCAGACCCATGTGCCGGAAATAGACCGAGAGGGCGATATAGGCCCGTCCGGGGTGATCAATGCAGGCAAGGGCCGCGTGGGCGATCATATTGAGGCTCTGCTCGCCCCGGTAGTCGGGGTGGGCGCGCCAGCTGACGTCCGCGAGGAGGCAGGCGGCGCGGCGCAGGCGCTTCTCGTCCTCCGCTTCCTCCAGCACCGGCGCCGAGGCGAAGAAGCCGTCGGTCCAGGCCACGAGATCCTCGCCGTGGTGCGGCGAGCGGGAGCGCAGCACGTTCATCTCGGCTGCCGCGATCAGCAGCGGGTCGCGGGCGCGCTCTTCCTCGGGCATGAGGGAGTTCAGCAGGCCCTCGCGCACGCCGAGGGCGGAAATGACCACCTCCGACGGCTTGCCCTGCCGCACGATGTTCTCCAGCACCAGCGCGCCATAGGCGAGGAGCGGCCGGCGCGCGTCGGAAACCACGTCGATATGGGCGAGGGCCTCGGCATCCGCCCGGTGCACGATGCGGGTGAAGTCCAGCGCCTCGCGGGCCGGTATCACGTAGCCGTGCATCACGTGGAGCGGATAGCCCTTGGTGAACATGTGCAGGCGCGCCAGTGCCCGCCAGGTGCCGCCCACCGCGTAGAAGGTGCGGCCGGCCAGGTTCGCGAGCACCTCCGCCTCGGGAATGGTATCGCGAACGATCTTCTCGGCCTTGCGCGGCGAGCGGGCGGAGCGGTCCTGCAAAGCAAGGCCGCCGAGGGGCAGGGTGACGCCGGCGCCGACGGACCGGCCCTTCACGTCCACCAGTTCCAGCGAGCCGCCGCCGAGATCACCCACGATGCCGTCCGGCGCATAGATACCGGCCACCACGCCGGCGGCGGCGAGCTCCGCCTCGCGCTTGCCGGTGAGCAGCTCGATCCGGGTGCCGCAGATGGCCTCGCACTCGGCGATGAAGGCGGGGCCGTTCTCGGCGTCGCGCGCGGCCGCGGTGGCGAGGGCATGGACCTCGCCCACCTCCATGGCATCGCACAGGGCGCGAAAACGCTTCAGCGCCGCATAGGCACGGTCCACCGCATCCTGCGGCAGGCGCCCGGTGGAGAGCACCTCGCGGCCCAGCCCGCACAGGGCCTTCTCGTTGAAGATGGGCGTGAGCGCGCGGCTCAGCCCCTCATAGACCACGAGGCGGACCGAGTTGGAGCCGATATCGATGACCGCGACCGGCGCCCCGGTGAAAAGCCGGCCAGGCGCTCGGGTAACCTCCTCGCCGTCAGCGACGGACGAAGAGGCTACGCGGCGAAGAATCTTTGAGAGACTTTCCACGTCCGGACAAGCTCGGGTTGGTCATGAAATACTGATGGGCGTTGAACGGCTCTTCGCCCGGCGCCGGGACTATGCGTTCGGAGGAACCGTCGGGCAAGACGTGCCAGCTCTGCTGGTTGTCGATAAGGTTCGCGACCATGATCTGGTCGAGCACCTGCTCGTGCACCGTGGGGTTGGTGATGGGGCACAGGGTCTCGACCCGGCGGTCGAGGTTGCGCGGCATCAGGTCCGCCGAGGAGATGTAGACCACCGCGTTCGGGCTCGGCAAACCGTGGCCGGCGCCGAAGCAGTAGATGCGCGAGTGCTCCAGGAAGCGGCCGACGATGGACTTCACCCGGATATTCTCGGAAAGCCCCGGAATGCCCGGCCGCAGGCAGCAGATGCCGCGGATGACGCAATCCACCTGCACGCCGGCGGCACTTGCCGCGTACAGCGCGTCGATGATCTCCGGGTCCACCAGCGAGTTGCACTTCAGCCAGATGGCGGCCGGGCGGCCGGCCCTTGCGAATTCGATCTCGTCGGCGATGTTCTTCAGGAGCCGCGGCTTCAGGCCGGTGGGGGAGACCGCCATGGCGTCCAGCTCGCCGGGGGTGGCATAGCCGGTGATGAAGTTGAAGATGCGGGCCACGTCCTGGGCGATCACCGGATCGGCGGTGAAGAAGGAGAGGTCGGTATAGATGCGCGCGGTGATGGGGTGGTAGTTGCCGGTGCCCACATGCACGTAGGTGGCGAGCTGCGCACCCTCCCGGCGCACCGCCATGGAGAGCTTGCCGTGGGTCTTCAGCTCGATGAAGCCGAACACCACCTGCACGCCGGCCCGTTCCAGGTCTCGGGCCCAGCGGATATTGGCTTCCTCGTCGAAGCGGGCCTTGAGCTCCACCAGGGCGGTCACCGACTTGCCGGCCTCCGCCGCCTCGGCCAGCGCCTTCACGATGGGGCTGTCGGAGGAGGTGCGGTAGAGGGTCTGCTTGATGGCGACGACGTTGGGGTCGCGGGCGGCCTGGCGGAGAAACTGAACCACCACGTCAAAGGATTCATAAGGGTGGTGAACCAGTATGTCCTTCTCGCGAATAGCGAGAAAGCAGTCTCCGCCGTGGTCGCGGATGCGTTCGGGAAATCGGGCATTGTAGGCCTGAAATTTCAGGTCCGGCCGGTCCACCGAGACCAGCTGCGAGAATTCGTTCAGGGCGAGCACGCCACCCACCACGAAGATCTCGTCGTCGTTCACGCCCAGCTCGCGGGCGACGAAATTGCGCAGCTCGGCCGGCATGGCGGCATCCGCCTCCATGCGGATCACCTCGCCGTAGCGGCGCTGCTTCAGCGCGGTCTCGAACAGGCGGACGAGATCCTCCGCCTCCTCCTCGATCTCAAGGTCGCTGTCGCGCACCACCCGGAACACGCCCTGGCCCTTCACCGCATAGCCGGGGAAGAGACGCGAGATGAACAGGCCGATCATCTGCTCCAGGGTGATGAAGCGCATCGCGCCGGTGCCGAGGTCCGGCAGGCGGATGAAGCGTTCCACCTTGGCGGGAATGCGGATCAGCGCGTTCATGCCCCGGCCGTCGGCCTGCCGCACCAGCTGGAGGGCGAGCGAGAAGCCGAGGTTGGGGATGAAGGGGAAAGGGTGCGCCGGATCAATGGCGAGCGGTGTGAGTACCGGGAAGACGTGGTTGAGGAAGTGGCGGTCGAGCGCCGCCAGGTCGTCGGCGGTCACCTCGGCGCCGTCCACCAGCACGATGCCGGCGGCGGCGAGGTCGTGCCGCAGTTCCAGCCAGCGGCTCTGCTGGTCGGAGATGAGCTGGGCCGCGCTGGCGAGGATGGTGGCGAGCTGTTCGGACGGGGTGAGGCCGTCCGGGCTCGGCGTCTGCACGCCCTCGCGCACCTGCTCCTTCAGGCCCGCCACGCGGACCATGAAGAATTCGTCGAGATTGTTGGCCGAGATGGAGAGGAAGCGCAGCTGCTCCAGCAGCGGGTGGCTGCGGTTTTCCGCCTCCTCCAGCACGCGGCGGTTGAAGTGCAGCCACGAAATCTCGCGGTTGATGAAGCGCTGCGGCAATTGCGCCAGCGCATTCGCGTCGCCCGCCGTAAGAGCGCCGTTCGCACCATTGGCGTCGGCCAGATTCGCATCGGCGGGATTCGCGTCGGTAAGAGCTGCAGCTTCGTTCATACCCATGCTCGGTCCCCCGCAGTTTGGCCGGACCATGGCCGCGTTAGATGACTACTCTATGACGCGTCGCCGGCGTCAGTCCTCTTCCCCGTGGACGCCGGGAGCGGACGGGTTCTCGCCAAGCTCCTTCAATACCTGGGCGGCCAGCGCCCGCGTCACGGGCCGGCGGGCAGCGAGGGCGGCGGTATCCAGGGCCTCGACGATGCGCTTGGCGCCCGCGACAGTGCGTTGCATGCGCAGGAGCAGGTATTGGACGGTTGCTTCGTCCACCGAGAGCTGGCGGTCGGCGAACAGCTTCACCAGCACCGCCGCCAGCAGCGCGTCGTCCGCCGGCGCGATCTCGAACACCGGCACCGCCCGCAGCCGGGAGGCGAGGTCGGCGGTGGCGAGGCTGAAGGTCGAGGGCGGCGTGCGCGCTGTCATCAGCAGGTAGGCCTGCTGTTCGCGGGCGAGGTTGAGCAGGTGGAACAGGGCGGCCTCGCTGAAGGTGCCGGCCTCGAGATCCTCCAGCACCAGCGCGCCGGTGGCGAGAGCGTCCGGCACCCCTTCGCGGCCAAGGTCGCGCACGTCGAGGATCCGCGCCCCCGAGCGCTCGGCGAAGATCGCGGCGAGGTGGCTCTTGCCCGCCCCCTCCGGCCCCACGAGGCACACCACGCGGGCCGGCCATTCGGGGAAGGCGTCGATGAGCGCCAGGGCGGCCGCATTGCCCGCCGCGGCGAGGAAGTCCTCGCGACGCAAGGCGGGCTGTGCCGGCAGGTCGAGCGGCAATTGGCGCGGACGATCGTCGCGCTCGGTCATGCTCAGGGCGTCCCCGGCGGGGGCAGGCCGTCGTCGGCTGGCCCCTGGTACAGCGAGGATCGCATGTAGCGGGCGATGACGAAGCGCACCAGCACGCCCGTCACCGCGGTCAGCGGCACGGCGAGCAGCAGTCCCACGAAGCCGAACAGGTAGCCGAAGGCGAACAGGGCGAACATGAGCCAGACCGGGTGCACCCCGATGCTGTCGCCCACCAGCTTGGGCGAGAGCACGTAGCCCTCGATGGTCTGGCCGGTGACGAAGATGGCCAGCACCGTGCCGATCATGCCCCAGTCCGGAAAGAACTGGACGATGGCGACGCCCATGGCCAGCACGAAGCCGGTGAGCGAGCCCACATAGGGAATGAAGGTGATGACGCCGGATACGATGCCGATGAGCAGGCCGAAATTGAGCCCCGCCATGGTGAGCGCCACGGCATAGAAGGTGCCGAGCAAAAGGCACACCATGGCCTGCCCGCGCACGAAGCCCGCCACCGCCATGTCCATGGCGCTGGCGAGGCTGCGGACCTCCGCGCGATGGGGCACCGGCACCAGCTGGTCCACGTAGCCGACCATGTTGTCCCAGTCGCACAGGATGTAGAAGACGACGACGGGCGTCACCACCAGCAGCGCGAACAGGGAGATCAGCGCCTGGCCTCCCGACCACACGGAGGACAAGAGGCCCAGCAGGTGGCTCACCCCCTGGGTCATCAGATCTGAGATGGAGCGCTGCATGTCCGGCAGCCGGTCGCCGACGATGCCGCTCAGCCACTCGCGGTTCTCCTCGGTCAAAAGCCCCTGCAGCCGCGCCACATAGGAGGGCAGGCGCTGGATGAACTCGAACATCTGCGAGGACAGCAGCGGCAAAGCGAGCAGGAAGAACAGTACCACCAGGAACAGCAGGATCCCCACCACCACCAGGGCGGAGAGGGTGCGGGCAACGCCGATGCGCTCCAGGCGCGCGACCACGGGATTGAGGAAATAAGCGAGCACGATGCCGGCGACGAACGGCAGCAAGATACCGCTCAGCAGCCACAAGGCAACGGCGGTGAGGACCAGCGTCATCACCCAGAAGCGCATCTGGAACCGCACCGTCATAGGGCCTTCCTCATGCCCGGAATCCGGCGCGGGGGGCTCCCCGCCTTGCGGTTGTCCGAACGCGCGAAGGCCGCCGCCGTGCGCCGGGGCAACGGCAGCGGCGGTGTTCCGCGGGTCGCGTTCGCCGATCAGCTCGCGGTCCATCAACTCGCCGGTGGTCTGCCCGCCCTCCGTCAACTCGCCGCCGGTCAGCTCGCTACGTGGCGCATCCATGAGGCGAGATAGGCAGCGGCGGAAAGGCCCGTCAAGAGCCCGACCATCACAAGCCCAACCTGGAACAGGCCGGAAAGCTCCAGGCCGAAGCCGGAGGTGGCCAGCACGAAGGCCGCGAACGCGATCTGGATCGCCGTGTTCACCTTGGAGACGAGCAGCGGGCTGATGGCCACCGGCTTGGCCATGACGAGGGACAGGACCACCGCCCCGATGATCATCACGTCGCGCGAGACCACCGCGATGGCCACCCAGCGCGGGATCAGCCCGCAGACTGCCAGCGCCACATAGATGGAGACGAGCAGCGCCTTGTCGGCCACCGGATCGAGATAGGAGCCGAGCTCGGTCTGCATGTGGAAGCGCTTGGCGATGAAGCCGTCGAGCGCATCGGAGACCCCGGCGGCCAGGAACAGCCAGAAGGCGAGGGCGAACTCGCCGGACGTGATCGCCCAGACCACTGCCGGCACCAGCAGGATGCGCACGAGGGTGATGATGTTCGGCAGGCTCACCTTGGCCTCTCCGCCGCCCTGAGGACGCGCCGACCGGCCTGCGTCGCAGGCTGGTCGGATAATCGGGTTCTCTTTCTTAAAGCCCGGAACCGCTCCGCTCCGCAGATCAGCCGCTGATGCGCTCGATCTCGGCGCCGCAGCGCGACAGCTTCTCCTCCAGCTTCTCGAAGCCGCGGTCGAGGTGGTAGACGCGCTGCACCATGGTCTCGCCCTCGGCCGCAAGGCCGGCGATGACGAGGGAGACCGAGGCCCGCAGGTCGGTGGCCATCACCGGCGCGCCGGTGAGCCGCTCGACGCCCTCCACCACGGCGGTGTCGCCTTCGAGATGGATCCTCGCCCCGAGGCGGGCCAGCTCCTGCACATGCATGAAGCGGTTCTCGAAGATGGTCTCGGTGATGCGCGAGCGCCCCTTGGCGCGGGTCATCAGTGCCATCAGCTGGGCCTGGAGGTCGGTGGGGAAGCCGGGATAGGGGGCAGTCGTGACCTCCACCGGGAGGATGCCGGCGCCGTTTCGGCGCACCCGGATACCCTCGTTGGTCGCGTCGATCTCGGTGCCGGCCTGCCGCAGGGTCTCCAGCGCGCTTTCCAGCAGATCGGGGCGGGCGCCGGCGAGCATCACGTCGCCGCCGGTCATGGCGGTGGCCATGGCATAGGTGCCGGTCTCGATGCGATCCGGCAGCACCGCGTGACGGGCGGCCTTGAGGCGGGCCACGCCATCCACGTGAATGGTGGAGGTGCCGGCGCCGGAGATGCGGGCGCCCATCTTGGTGAGGCAGTCGGCGAGATCGACGATTTCCGGCTCGCGGGCGGCGTTCTCGATCACGCTCTCGCCGCGGGCGAGGGCGGCGGCCATCAGCGCGGTGTGGGTGGCGCCCACCGAGACCTTGGGGAAGACGATGCGCGCGCCGCGGAGCCCGTTGGGCGCCCTGGCCACCACATAACCGGCGTCGATCTCGATGTCGGCGCCGAGGGCGCGCAGGGCGTCGAGGTGGAAATCCACCGGGCGGGTGCCGATGGCGCAGCCGCCGGGCAGCGACACCTTGGCCTCGCCCATGCGCGCGAGCAGCGGGCCCAGCACCCAGAACGAAGCCCGCATGCGCGAGACGAGGTCGTAGGGCGCGATGGTGTCCACGATGACGCGGGCGTCGATCTCCAGCGTCTGGCCGGCATAGGGGTCGTCGCCGTTGCGCTTGCCGTTGGTGGTGATGTCCACGCCGTGGTTGCCGAGGATGCGCTGGAGCAGCGCCACGTCCGCGAGGCGGGGCACATTCTCGAGAATCAGCTTCTCCTCGGTGAGGAGGCTGGCGATCATCAGCGGCAGGGCTGCGTTCTTCGCACCGGAAATGGGAATGGTGCCCTTCAGCTCGTTGCCGCCGACGATGCGAATCTTGTCCATGCGCGCTACCTGTGCCTCCTGTCGGTCGGCCCCCCCAAGCCGGCCGACCGCGGATTTAAGGGGAAACGTCTAGCCCGGCTCGCCGTCCGGCACAATCTTGGCGGTGCCGGGACGCGGCGCCGTGCTACCGTCGCGCGCAGGGTTTTCACAGCTAATCGTGCCTTCGGGGGAGGTTGCGGCCTCCGGGGCGGGGCCCGGGCCCTGCGGAGGGTCGCCGGCCCGGCGGGCGCGGGCCTGCGCCTTGCGGCGCGAAAGGTTGGCGCGCAAGGCGGCGGCGAGGCGGTCCGATCGGTCGTTGGTCCCGGGCATCGAAAGTGAGTAGCGGCCGCGCCCGGCCGGCGCAAGCGCAAGGCGCCCCGCCGCGGCGGCCGCCCCCGCGGGGCTGACGTGCACACCTTGGTTGACCTTGGCTGGCCTTGCCGCGGGGAGTGTGCTAACGAGCCGCATTGCCGGGCCGGGAAAGGGCGCGTTCAAAGGCTTCCATTCACCCGCGCGCGGCGTCTGGATCCGGCTGGTCGAATGCGCGTCCTGCCCGCGGGGAGTGGTGCCTCGCGGCGGAGGGGGCTGGGCACGGCGGAAAAAAGGCATTATGCCCTCCTCCAGCCGCCGAACGGCACTGGGATTATCCGAACAACGAGGGTTGCATCTATGAGTGACATCGCCGAGCGGGTGAAGAAGATCGTCGCGGAGCATCTGGGGGTGGAGGCCGACAAGGTCACGGAGACCGCCTCCTTCATCGACGATCTCGGCGCCGACAGCCTCGACACCGTGGAACTCGTGATGGCCTTCGAGGAGGCCTTCAACTGCGAGATCCCGGACGATGCCGCCGAGACCATCCTGACCGTGGGTGACGCGATCAAGTTCCTGGAAAAGAACGCGGCTTGATCCTCACGCCTGTTCATTCGACGGTCGCGTGGCGCCGGGCGCCCGCGGCCGTTGTTGCACCGGGCCGCGCGCCAGTGGCGTCAGTGGCCCGCCTCCCGGAGTTTTTCCCATGAGACGTGTTGTCGTCACCGGCCTCGGCATGGTGACGCCGCTCGGCTGCGGCGTCGAGCCGACCTGGCGGCGGCTCATCGCCGGCGAGAGCGGCGTGAAGCAGGTGAGCCACTTCGAGGTGGCGGACCTCGCCTGCAAGATTGCCGCGAACATTCCGCGCGGCGACGGCTCCGACGGCACCTACAATCCCGACCAGTGGATGGAGCCGAAAGAGCAGCGCAAGGTGGACGAGTTCATCGTCTTCGCCATGGCTGCGGCCACCCAGGCGCTGGACGATGCCGGCTGGCACCCGTCCTCCTACGAGGACCAGATCAACACCGGCGTGCTCATCGGCTCGGGCATCGGCGGCATCGAGGGCATCGCCGAATCGTCCCTGCTGCTCAAGGAGCGCGGGCCGCGGCGCATTTCGCCCTTCTTCATTCCCGGCCGCCTCATCAATCTGGCCGGCGGCTACGTCTCCATCACCCACGGGCTGAAGGGGCCGAACCACGCGGTGGTCACGGCCTGCTCCACCGGCGCCCACGCCATCGGCGACGCCGGACGGCTTATCGCCCTCGGCGATGCGGACGTGATGGTGGCCGGCGGCACCGAATCGCCCATCAACCGCTTGGCGCTCGCGGGCTTCGCCGCCTGCAAGGCGCTCTGCACCGCCTTCAACGACCAGCCGGAACGCGCCTCGCGCCCTTATGACAAGGACCGCGACGGCTTCGTCATGGGCGAGGGCGCGGGCGTGGTGGTGCTCGAGGAGCTGGAGCACGCCAAGGCGCGCGGCGCCACCATCTATGCGGAACTGGTGGGCTACGGCCTCAGCGGCGACGCCTTCCACATCACCGCCCCCTCGCCGGACGGCGACGGCGCCTTCCGCTGCATGTCGGCGGCGCTGAAGCGGGCGGGCCTGACGGCGGGCGACATCGACTACATCAACGCCCACGGCACCTCCACCATGGCCGACGAGATCGAGCTGAAGGCGGTGGAGCGACTGCTCGGCAATGCGGCGGCGACGACCTCCATGTCGTCCACCAAGTCGTCCATCGGCCATCTGCTGGGGGCTGCCGGCGCGGTGGAGGCCATCTTCTCCGTCCTCGCCATCCGCGACCAGATCGCTCCGGCGACGCTCAATCTCGACAACCCGTCGGTGGAGACCCCCATCGATCTCGTGCCGCTCAAGGCGAAGCCGCGCAAGATCGACGCCGTGCTCTCCAACTCCTTCGGGTTCGGCGGCACCAACGCGTCCCTGATTTTCCGCCGCTACGACGCCTGATCGCACGCCGGCCGGAGCATCGCCCCGGCCGGTCCCCCAGCGGGGGGCAAGGCGGGCCGACGCATCGGAAGACGTTCGGGAACATGCCGCCGTTGCGCCCGAATGTGCCTTTAGCAAGCCTCCCATGCGGTGGCGTTCCGCCTCGAACGCCCGACCGCGCGCCTTCGCCGACGACAGGGGAGCCGGATGGCCGAATCCAACGACGGATCATCACCGGCCGGAGCGCCGGAAAACATCGGGACCACCGAGCCCGCCGCCACCCCCCCTGCGTCGGCCAAGCCCGCGCCGAAGGGGGCCGCCCGCGCCGGGCGCCGGGGGCAACCCGCCCGGCCGGCACGTCCGTCGCGCAGCGCGCGCCATCCGGCGGTGACCATCGGCAGCGGCATCTTCACCTTTCTGCTGTTCGTCTTCGTCGGCATGGGCCTCGTCGGCTGGTATGGCCAGCGCGCCTTCACCGAGCCCGGTCCGCTCACCGCGGAGAAGGTGGTGCTCATTCCGCGCGGCGCCGGCGTGCGCGACATGGCGGAGATTCTCCAACGCGAAGGCGTGGTGGAGAACTGGCTGGTGTTCGTCGCCGGCCAGAAGCTCGGCCGGCCCGATGCCAACCTGAAGGCGGGTGAATACCTGTTCAAGCCGGGCCAGTCGGTGGCGAGCGTCATCGACACCATCGCCTCCGGCAAGGTGGTGCTGCACCAGGTCACCATCCCCGAGGGCCTGACCAGCCAGCAGGTGGTCAAGCGCCTGATGGACAACGAGCTTCTCACCGGCACGCCGGCCGTGCCGCAGGAAGGCACGTTGCTGCCCGAGACCTACCGCATCCATCGCGGCATGACTCGCGATGAGGTGCTCCAGCAGATGGCCGAGGCCCAGCGCAAGCTCCTCGCCACCATCTGGGCGAAGCGTGCGCCCGATCTGCCCGTGAAGAGCCCGCAGGAACTGGTGACACTCGCCTCCATCGTCGAGAAGGAGACGGGACAGGCGGATGAGCGGCCCAAGGTGGCGGCGGTGTTCGTCAACCGGCTCAACAAGAAGATGCGGCTCCAGTCGGATCCCACCATCATCTACGGCATCGTGGGTGGGCGTGGTTCGCTGGGGCGGCCCATCAGCCGCACCGACATCGCTACCGCGACGGCATATAATACCTACGCCATCGACGGCCTGCCGCCCGGCCCCATCTGCAATCCGGGGCGTGATGCGCTGGCGGCGGTGGCCAACCCGCTGAAGACGAAGGACCTGTTCTTCGTTGCGGACGGCACCGGCGGCCACGCCTTCGCCGAGACGCTGGCCGATCACAACAAGAATGTCGCCCGCTGGCGGGCCATCGAGCAGGGCAATACCCCCGCGGCTACGCCTGGGACGAGCAATTAGAGCGCCATCCGACCAGATTGGCTCGATCCGGCCGGTGAATCGCCCTCTCGCCTTAAGATGAGTGCGCACCGGGCTCGGGCCGGCGGGTTCACGGGGCCGGCGGGTCGTCTTCATATATGGACGGCGCGCGAGCGGCTGGACGGAAGGGCCTGCGTTTGCCTCTTGCGGCTTCCGGCTCCAAAATTGATGAGGTGTTCCAGGATCCGCCTGACGGATCCAGGTCATTGCATTACGCGTTTTCGCGACGCAGAACGAATTCCAGCGTCTGCCGAAGACGCTCCCAACTCCAGAGCGCGGCCCTGCCGCAGGATCGAACATGAAGCGTGCCGCCGTCACCACCAGCCGCGTACCGGCCTCGGCCCGGGCCCCCCTTGCCAGCATGACCGGCTTTGCCCGCGTCGCCGGCTCCCACGGGCCGTGGCGGTTCGGCTGGGAGGTGCGCTCGGTCAACGGCAAGGGGCTGGACCTCAGGTTGCGGCTGCCCCCAGGCTTCGAGGTGCTGGAGGCGGACGTGCGCACCCGCACCGGCCAGGTGCTGACGCGAGGCTCGGTCTCCGCGGCGCTCTCCGCCACCCGCGAGGGTGAGACGGGCACTGTCCGGGTCAACCAGGGGGCGCTGGAGGCGCTGTTTCGCACCGTCTCCGAAAGCGCCCGCCGCCTCGGCGCCCCGGTGCCGACCCTTGATGGCCTGCTGGCGGTGAAGGGCATGGTGGAGATCGCCGAGGCCGATGAAAGCGAGGAGGAGCGCCGCGCGCTGATGAGCGCCGTGCTCACCGCCTTCGATCGTGCGCTCGCCGAGCTCGGCACCATGCGCACCCGCGAGGGCGAGGCACTCAACGCCATCCTCTCCGAACGGCTCGACGCCATTTCCGCGCTGCTGGTCCGTGCCGAGCGCCTGCCGGAGCGCGGCGTGGACGCCATCAAGGCGCGCATCGCCGAGCAGGTGCGCGTGCTGATGGAGGCCGCGACCCTCGACCCCGACCGCCTGCACCAGGAAGCCGTGCTCGCCGTGACCAAGGCGGACGTGCGTGAGGAACTGGACCGCCTCAGTGCCCATATCACCGCCGCGCGCGACCTCCTGCATACCGGCGGCCCGGCCGGGCGGCGGCTCGATTTCCTCGCCCAGGAGTTCAACCGCGAGGCGAACACCCTGTGCTCCAAGTCCAATTCGGTGGCGCTGACGCAGATCGGGCTTGACCTGAAGCTGCTGGTGGACCAGTTCCGCGAGCAGATCCAGAACCTCGAGTGAAGCCCGAACCCATGCCGCAATCCGCCGCCTCCTCCGTGTCGTCGCACTTCGCGCTGCCGGGCTGGAAGCCGGGCGCGGGTATTCTGGCGCGGCGTGGTCTGATGCTGGTTTTGTCCTCGCCCTCGGGGGCGGGCAAGACCACGCTCTCGCGCAAGCTGCTCGCCAGCGACGAGCGCATCACCATGTCCGTGTCCGTCACCACGCGGCCACCCCGGCCCGGCGAGGTGGAGGGGAAGGACTATTATTTCGTGGACGTGCCCACCTTTCACCGCATGCGCGACGAGGGCGAGCTGCTGGAGCACGCGGTGGTGTTCGATAACCTCTACGGCACGCCGCGCCCGGCCGTGGAGCAGGCCCTGTCCGCCGGGCGGGACGTGCTGTTCGACATCGACTGGCAGGGCACCCAGCAATTGGGCGAGACCGCGCAGCAGGACCTGGTGAAGGTCTTCCTTCTGCCGCCCACGGCGGCCGACCTGGAGCAGCGCCTGCGCTCGCGCGCCCAGGATTCGGAAGAGGTGGTGCGCCAGCGCATGGCCAAGGCCTCCGACGAGATCAGCCACTACACCGAATACGACTACATCATCATCAATCACGAGGTGGACGACAGCCTCGGCAAGCTCACGGCCATCCTGCAGGCGGAGCGGCTGAAGCGCCGGCGCCTCACTGGGCTCTCCAGCTTCGTGAAGGGCCTGCGCGACGCCCTTTGACAGGCCCGCGCGCCCGCCGGCCCGCCCCGTGACGGTCGGCACGCCTCTTCTGTTCCACTCCCGAACCGGCGCCATCGGTAAAGGCAGGTAGGCCGGTGCCCGCATCGCTTGCGCCCGTGCGCCAGCGATGCGGCGACGACGCGCAGGGATGCTCGTCATCCACAGGTGGGAGGTAATAAATAACCGCCATATCAGGGGTGCAAACCTCCCCTTAACGCGGGGCGGCTAAGCCTTGGGAACGGCACCGGTGCTGCGGATTGCGGATCAGCATGTCTTCCTTCAACCGTCCTCCGAGACCCTTCGAGTTTCCTTCCTATGACGAGGAGGCGGACTTCGCGCCGCCGTCCGCCTATGCCGGCGGGCGTCGCGTGGTGCCCTCCTTCGGCGAGTTTGCGCCGGCTTATGTCCCGCCTGCGGAACGGTCCGTCGAGGCCTGGTCCGAGGTGCAAGATGAGGTGCGCGCGCCTGCGCCGACGCACAGCTGGCTTGCCCTCGACCTTATTCCGAGCTGGCTGAGGCCCTTCACCCTCGACGCCAACACCCGCTTCACCCGCACGCCGGACCACTTCCTGCGTCCGCGCGAGGTGGCGACCGAGATCGCGGCGCAGATCGAGACAGAGACCGCGCCGGCGCCGGAGATTTCGACGCGCGGCTGGCATTTCGTGCTCGATCCCACCGACGACGAGCCGGCGGCGCCACAGGCATTCGCGCCGGAGGCGTCCGCTCCGCGGCTGGACGATCCGGCGGCGCAGGCCGATTCGGAGCCGGAAGCGGTGGCCGAGGTCCCGGTGGAGACGGTCGTCCCCGCGCCTGAACTTGCGGGCCTCGACGCGCCGGCCCCCGGGATCGTGGCGCCGGAGCCCGCGGACGGAGGATCGCCCGTGGAAAAGGCGCAGGTCGCCGCTCCGGACGACAGGGATGTGGAGATGGGGGACGCAACGGCGGTGCAGGAGCAGGACTTGGAATTCGTGACGGAAAGCCTCTCCCTGGTCGCCGTTGAGCCTGATGCTGATGAGCCTGTGCCGCCGGCTGATGTCTCCGGTGCGGTCGTGCCGGCCGAGGAGCCCCTTCCCACCCATATCGAGGCTTTGGGGCGCCTGCTGGTACTCGGCCGCGCCGCGGTGCCCCCCGCGCCGGCCGTCGAGCAGGATCTCGCCCCGGTGGAGGGCGCTGGCGAGGCTCCGGTGGGCGAAGACGGCGCCGACGCTCTCGAGCTTGACGACGACCTTAAAGACGATGGCGAGACGGTCGAGGATGCGGAGGTTGAGGACGACGACCTCGGCGACGATGCCTGGGGCGACGGGTCCGAGGCCTGCGACCCGGAGGAAGTCGATGCCGACGCCGAAGGCGACGGGCTGGAAGACGAGGACCTGCTCGTCGCCTCGGATGATGGGGCGGATGGCGCCGAAGGCGAGGACGACACATTCGACGAGGAGGACGAAGCAGACGACGAGGACGAAGACCTTCTCCTTGCCGACCACGATGACGAGACCGATGCCGACGACGCCGGGGACGATGCAGGCGACGATGAGGATGCGCCGGCTTGCGGGCATGCCGACCTCGCCGGCCTGCCGATGCTGACGGAGCCGTCGCCGGCCCTCTGGCGGCCGTACCAGCAGAGCATCTCCGCCCATTTTCTCGGGGCGGTGGCGCCGCTCGGCTTCGCGTCGGCCGCCCCCGTCGCCGCGCCCGCCCCCGTCGCCTCTGCCGAACCTGGTCCCGTGGCGCGGCCTCTCCCGTCCGCTCTCGCCGCTCCGGAGGCGGCCGGGGAGGCCGATGGCTATGAGCTGCCGCCCCTCGACCTCTTGTGCGAGCCGCCGATGGTGGAGCCCGATTACGAGCTGTCCGAGGAATTCCTCGACCAGTCCTCCACCATGCTCCAGCAGGTGCTGCGCGATTTCGGCGTGCGCGGCGAGATCATCGACGCCAATCCCGGCCCGGTGGTCACCCTCTACGAGTTCGAGCCGGCGCCGGGGGTGAAGTCGTCCCGCGTCATCGGCCTGTCCGCGGATATCGCCCGGTCCATGAGCGCGGTGTCGGCGCGCGTGGCGGTGGTGGAGGGGCGCAACGTCATCGGCATCGAGCTGCCCAACCGGCGGCGGGAGACCGTGTGGCTGCGCGAATTGCTGTCGAGCCATGAATTCACCGAGGCGCGGCCGAAGCTCGGCCTCGGCCTCGGCAAGACCATCGGCGGCGTGCCGGTGATTGCGGACCTCGCCCGCATGCCGCATCTGCTGGTGGCCGGCACCACCGGCTCCGGCAAGTCGGTGGCCATCAACACCATGATCCTGAGCCTGCTCTACCGGCACACGCCGGACGCCTGCCGGCTCATCATGATCGACCCCAAGATGCTGGAGCTCTCCATCTACGAGGGCATTCCCCATTTGCTGACCCCGGTGGTGACCGATCCCAAGAAGGCGATCATCGCCCTCAAATGGGCGGTGAAGGAGATGGAGGAGCGCTACAGGAAGATGAGTCGCCTCGCCGTGCGCAACATCGACGGCTTCAACGCCCGGGTGAAGGAGGCGGCGGAGAAGGGCGAGGTCATCACCCGCAGCGTGCAGGTGGGCTTCGACAAGGAGACCGGGGAGAGCCTGTTCGAGGAACAGGACATGGACCTCACGCCTCTGCCCTACATCGTCGTCATCGTGGACGAGATGGCCGACCTCATGATGGTGGCGGGCAAGGAGATCGAGGGCGCCATCCAGCGCCTCGCCCAGATGGCGCGGGCCGCCGGCATCCATCTGGTGATGGCGACGCAGCGTCCCTCGGTGGATGTCATCACCGGCACCATCAAGGCCAATTTCCCCACCCGGATCTCGTTCCAGGTCACGAGCAAGATCGACAGCCGCACCATCCTCGGCGAGATGGGGGCGGAGACGCTGCTGGGGCAGGGCGACATGCTGTTCATGGCCGGCGGCGGGCGCATCATGCGCGTGCACGGGCCGTTCGTGTCCGACGGCGAGGTGGAGAAGGTGGTGGCCTTCCTCAAGGCCCAGGGCAAGCCGGACTATCTCGACGACGTGATTCTGGACGAGACCGCCGAGGTGGAGGACGACGACGAGGCGGTGTTCGATCGTTCCGGGCTCGGCGAGGCCGGCGGCGACCTCTACGAGCAGGCCATCGCCATCGTGATGCGGGACCGCAAGGCCTCCACCTCCTACATCCAGCGCCGGCTGCAGGTGGGCTACAACAAGGCGGCGAGCCTCATGGAGCGCATGGAGACCGAGGGCATCGTCGGTCCCGCCAACCATGCCGGCAAGCGGGAGATCCTGACCTTCACCCGGCCCGGGTGAGGGCCCGGCGCCGCAACGTACCGGCGCAGGGCGCGCCCTTTCACGGGGCGCTCCCTTGCGTCAAGGGCATCAGCTTTCCTTGTCCACCGCGATGACCCGCCCGCGATCCACCGCCAGCGCCAGCCGGCCGGCCTTCAGCGCCAGCGCGCGCTCGCCGAACAGCTCGCGGCGCCAGCCCTTCAGCGCCGGCACGTCGGCTTCGTCGCTCACGGCGATGCGCTCCAGGTCCTCGGTGGTGGCGATGACCTTGGCGGCCACGGCGTTCTGCTCCGCTGTCATGCGCAGCAGCACCTTGAGCAATTCCACCGTGGCGCTGGCGCCGTTGGGCAGCGGCTTGTCGCGCTCGATGCGCGGCAGGGTCTTCGGGTCGCGGGCGACGCCCCGCCGCACCGCTTCCAGCACCGCCTCGCCGTAGCGCGAGCGCTCGAAACCCTTGGGCAGGGAGCGCAGCTCGGCCAGTTTCTCGGGTGTCTGCGGCTGCTGCACGGCGATCTCGCCGATCACCTCGTCCTTGATGACGCGCCCGCGCGGCAGGTCGCGCGTCTGCGCCTCGCGCTCGCGCCAGGCGGCCACCTCCACCAGCACGGCCAGCTCGCGCGGCTTGCGCACGCGGGACTTCAGCCGCTCCCAGGCGCTGTCCGGATGCTGCTCATAGGTGGTGGGGGAGGTGAGGACGTGCATCTCCTCGCCCACCCACTCCGCCCGGCCGCGGGCCTCGAGGTCGGAGGTCAGCTTGATGTAGATGTCGCGCAGATGGGTGACGTCGGCGATGGCGTAGACGATCTGCGCCTGGCTCAGCGGCCGGCGCGACCAGTCGGTGAAGCGCGACGATTTGTCGAGGGCGTGGCCCGTCGTGCGCTGAACCAGCTGGTCGTAGGAGATGCTGTCACCGTATCCAAGCACCATCGCTGCAACCTGGGTGTCGAACACCGGGTGCGGGATGAGGCGGGCCTGGTGCCAGATGATCTCGATGTCCTGCCGGCCGGCATGGAAGACCTTCATGACCCGTTCGTTGGCCATGAGGCGGTAGAACGGCGAAAGATCCAGTCCGTCGGACAGGGCGTCGATGAGCACGGCCTCGTCCGGCGAAGCCACCTGCACCACGCAGAGCTTCGGCCAGAACGTGGTTTCCCTTAAGAATTCCGTGTCGACGGTGACGAAAGGGTGGCGGGCGAGACGCTCGCAGGCCGCGGCCAGCGCCTCGGTCGAGGTGATCGGATCCATGCGTTGACCATACCCATGCCGGGCCGTCCCGAAAAGGGAATGTGGCGCGATTTTGTCACGCAGCGGTGGCGCGGGCGAGGGCAAGGGCTTCCTCGGCCGTGGTCGGGTGGCCGAGGAGGAAGCCCTGGAGATGGGTGCAGCCCTCGGCCACGAGGATGCTGCGCTGGCCCTCGGTCTGGATGCCCTCGGCCGTGCAGCGCAGGGACAGCGTGCGGGCGAGGCTGAGGATGGTGCGCACGATGGCGAGGCTCTGGGGCGAGCGTTCCACGTCCTCGACGAAGGAGCGGTCCACCTTGATCCGTCCGATGGTGAGGGTGCGCAGATAGCCGAGGGAGGAATAGCCGGTGCCGAAATCGTCGAGGGCGAGGGTGACGCCATCGGCGGCGATCTGGTCCAGGGTGGCGCGCACTGCGGGCCCCTGCTTGAGCAGGGTCGATTCGGTGATCTCCAGCTCGAGGCGTTCCGGCGGCAGGCCGGAATCCTGGAGCGCCGCCCGCACGTGCTGGTGGGCCTGGGCGCCGCGGAACTGGAGCGGCGAGAGGTTCACCGACACGAACAGGTGCGGTGGCCATTCCGCGGCCGCGCGGCAGGCCTCCTGCAGCGCCCAGGCGCCGAGCGGCTGGATCAGCCCGGTTTCCTCCGCGATGGGGATGAAGACTTCCGGCGGCACCAGGCCACGCTCGGGATGGGGCCAGCGGGCCAGGGCCTCGAAGCCCGCCAGCCGGCCGCTGGCGGCCTCGAAGATGGGCTGGTAGGCGAGGAAGAAGTGCTGCTCCCGCCAGGCCGCGTGCAGGTCGAGCTCCAGCTCCCGGCGCGCGCTGGCGCTCGCCTCCATTTCTTCGAGGAAGACCCGTGCGACGCCGCGTCCGTCGCTCTTGGCGCGGTAGAGCGCAAGGTCGGCATTGTGCTGCAGCTGCTCCGCCCGGATCCCGTGGGCCGGCGACAAGGCGATGCCGATGCTGCACCCCCCGGTCACCCGGTGATGGCCGATGACGAACGGTTCCTCGAGGGCCTCGATCACGCCCTGGGCGAAGGTGAGCGCCTCGCCGTTCGAGGCGGTGCCGAGGCGCAGGATGCCGAATTCGTCGCCCCCGAGCCGGGCGGCGATGTCGCCCGGCGCCAGCCGGCCGCGGATGCGGCGCGCGAACTCCACCAGCAGCAGGTCGCCGGCCTCGTGCCCGAGCGTGTCGTTCACGGCCTTGAAGTCGTCGAGGTCCACGCAGTGGAGCGAGAAGGCCGGAGTCGTCCCCGACTTCGCGAGCAGGGCTTCGAGGCGTTCGGTGAAGGCGAGCCGGTTGGCGAGGCCGGTGAGGGGCTCCCGGCGCGCCATGGCGTGCTCGGCCGCCGCGATGGCGCGCTCGCCCCGGATCAGTCGCACGGCGCCGTAGGTGATCAGGGCGATGGCGCAGCACAACAGCCCTGCCGCGAGGATCAGCGGCAGGGCCCTTTGCCACAGCACGCTTTCGACGGCGGAGCGGCTGTCGCTCACCACCATGGAGAGGGGCAGGCCGGGGAGGGGCTGGAGCGCGGCGATCCGTTCCTTTTCGTCCAGCGTGCCGGGGGGCAGCAGGCCGTCCGTGGCGGCGGCGAAGACGGCCCCGATGGTCCGCGCCCGCATCGCGGGATCGCGATCGGAGAGGCCGGCGCTTCCCGGGTGCCGGGCGAGCAGCCCCCCGTCGGCGCGCACCAGCGCGATCATGCCGTCGCTGCCGAGCCGGATGGCGCCGTAGAAGCGCTCCAGATAGGACTGCTCCATCGCCCCCTGCACCAGTCCGAGGAAGCGGCCGCCGCCGTCGGTGAAGCGCCGGGCGAGGGGGATGGCGATGCGGCCGGTCCGGGCGCTGGCCGCCGGCTCTCCGATGAAGAGGGGCGGTGACGCCGCGCTGGACAGGACCCGGAACGTTTCGCGCTCCGACATGTCGGTGTCCGGAACCGGCCAAATGCGGGAGGAATTCACCAGCTGCCCGCTGTCGTCGATGATCGCGAGCCAGTCCGCCTGTGGCACGGCGGAAAGCCGGGCCTGCAGCAGCGCGTGGACGGCCTGCGTGCCCATGGCGGCCCTGAGCTGGGCGCGGGTTTCGATCCCTTCGGCATTCATGTGGCCGATCAGGTCGTCGGCGATGAAATCCAGTCCCTGAAACACCCGCGCGGTCTGCTCCGCGAGGGTCAAGGCGAGATTGGCGAGCTCGCGGCGGCGATCCTCGATCCCGTCGTGCCGCGCGGTACGGACGAAGGAGGCCGTGGCGACGAGAACACCGACGATCAGCTGCGCGGCGAGGATCACCAGCGGGGCCGGGCTCCGCCGGCCGGGCCGTCGCTTCGCGGCTGCCGATTTTTCCGCCCCCGCTGGCCTGCTCATGCTGGCTTTGCCCCCCGCGCGTCCACCCGACGCGCCCCCCTGAATAATGCGCGAAGTTGACGCGTTCCAACATGGCCTGATTCCTGCTGGACAGGACAGGATGCTTGACAAGGGCCGGAGCGCATGCACCTTCCCCCCGCCTCAGACGCGGACTTTCGTGCCGTGGCGCGCGGAAACGCCGCGCCCGGGACGGAGCGGGGCTTCAGGCGTCCGGCGCGCGCGGTTCCGCTGCGCGCGGGGCGTCCGGACACCGGGCCCGCGGCCCCCGCGCCTCTCCATTCAGCCTTGAAAGGGCGACCCATGCACCGTTACCGCTCCCATACTTGCGGCGCGCTTTCGACCGCCGAGGTGGGCGAGATCGTGCGCCTGTCCGGCTGGTGCCACCGCATCCGCGACCATGGCGGCGTGCTCTTCATCGACCTGCGCGACCATTATGGCCTGACCCAGGTGGTGGTGGACCCCGACAGCGCCGCCTTCAGGGACGCCGAGAAGGTGCGCGCCGAATGGGTGATCCGCATCGACGGCAAGGTGCGCCTGCGCCCCGAAGGCACGGAGAATCCCGACCTCGCCACCGGCGCGGTGGAGGTCTACGCCGCCGAGCTGGAAGTGCTGGGCCCCTCGGCGGAGCTGCCTTTGCCGGTGTTCGGCGACGTGGAGTACCCGGAGGAGACGCGCCTGCGCTACCGCTTCCTCGACCTGCGCCGGGAAAAGCTCCACCGCAACATCATGACGCGCGGCGCGATCATTGATGCCATGCGCTCGCGCATGAAGGGGCAGGGCTTCTTCGAGTTCCAGACCCCCATCCTCACCGCCTCCTCGCCGGAGGGCGCGCGCGACTTCCTGGTGCCGAGCCGCCTGCACCCCGGCAAGTTCTACGCGCTGCCCCAGGCGCCGCAGCAGTACAAGCAGCTGATCATGATGAGCGGCTTCGACCGCTACTTCCAGATTGCCCCCTGCTTCCGCGACGAGGACCCGCGCGCTGACCGCCTGCCCGGCGAGTTCTACCAGCTCGACCTGGAAATGAGCTTTGTCGAGCAGGAGGACATCTTCGCGGCGGTGGAGCCGGTCATCACCGGCGTGTTCGAGCAGTTCGCCGAAGGCAAGCCGGTGACGCAGAACTGGCCCCGCATTCCCTATGCCGAGGCCATGCGCAAGTACGGCACCGACAAGCCGGACCTGCGGAACCCGCTCGTCATGCAGAACGTCTCCGAGCATTTCCGCGGTTCGGGCTTCAAGGTGTTCGCCCGCATGCTGGAGGTGGAGAAGAACGAGGTGTGGGCCATTCCCGCCCCCGGCGGCGGCTCGCGCGCCTTCTGCGACCGCATGAACAGCTGGGCGCAGGGCGAGGGCCAGCCGGGCCTCGGCTACATCATGTGGCGTGAAGGCGGCGAGGGTGCCGGTCCGCTCGCCAACAATATCGGCCCCGAGCGCACCGAGGCGATCCGCGCCCAGCTCGGCCTCAAGGCGGGTGATGCCGCCTTCTTCGTCGCCGGCGACCCGGACAAGTTCGTGAAGTTCGCGGGCCTCGCCCGCACCCGCGTGGGCGAGGAACTGAACCTCGTCGACAAGGACCGCTTCGAGCTGGCCTGGGTCGTCGATTTCCCCATGTATGAGTGGAACGAGGACGACAAGAAGGTCGACTTCTCCCACAACCCCTTCTCCATGCCCCAGGGCGGCCTCGATGCGCTGAACGGGCAGGACCCGCTCACCATCAAGGCGTTCCAGTACGACATCACCTGCAACGGCTACGAGATCGCCTCCGGCGGCATCCGCAACCATCGCCCCGAGGCCATGGTGAAGGCGTTCGAGATCGCCGGCTATGGCGCCGAGACGGTGGAGGAGCGCTTCGGCGGCATGTACCGCGCGTTCCAGTATGGCGCGCCGCCCCATGGCGGCATGGCGGCGGGCGTGGATCGCATCGTGATGCTGCTCTGCGGCGTCTCGAACCTGCGCGAAATCTCGCTCTTCCCCATGAACCAGCAGGCCATCGACCTGCTCATGGGCGCCCCTGCCGAGGCCGCGCCCAAGCAGCTGCGCGAGCTGCACATTCGCCCTGCGCCGCAGGCGAAATAAGTATAGCCTCGCCTTCGGGAACGAAGGCCCGACGCGCAACGGACGCATCGGCGGTTCCCGGGGAGGAGCGCCGATGCGGTATGCGTTTCAATGGCTTGTGGTCGCGGCCCTGCTGTCTCCGGCCGCGGCCGCGGCGGACGAGGCGGCCGACAGGGCGGCGCGCCAGGTGGTGAACCTGTCGGTCGCCCCCGGCATGGAAGGCCGGATCGGCCGCATGATCTCCGAGGTGGTGGAGAAGCAGCCGGCCGACAAGCAGGCGCAGGTCCGCGCCGATCTTCTGAAGGCGTCCACCGGCATCCGCGAGGACCTCATGGCCACCTTCGCGGCCTATTACGCGAAGGCCTTCACGCCGGACGAGCTGAAGGGCCTCGTCGCCTTCTACGAGAGCCCGCTCGGCCGCAAGGTGGTTGAGGTCGAGGAGCAGAAGCCGGCGGAGGTGAACGCGGCCATCCAGCAGCAGATCATGAAGCTGGTGGTGCTCTTCAACACCCCGCCCGGGGGCAAATGAGCCGTCCGACCGCCCCGCGCCGCAGGTGAAGGGTCCGGCGATGGCTGGCGGGTCCGCCCTCTCCCGCGTGCGGGGGAGGGCTTTATGGCACCGCCCGTGGCTTCAGGGCCAGCGCGTCACGGCGCCGTCGCCGTCGCCGAGAAGGTGAACGCCTCCAGCATCACCGAGGGGTCGTTGGAGCCCACCAGCGCCAGCAACGGCACCCGGCCCCTGGGGGTGGCGGTCACCGTCAGCGTGCCGGGCTTGCGCAGGAAGGCGACCACGGCCGCCCCCACCTGCTCCGCCTCCGGAGAGATGGCGGCGAACTCGTCGGCGATCCCTTCGGCCAGCGACACCACCTCGTCGCGATAGTCGTCCTCGCTCACGCCGGCGGCGGCCGCGAGCTGCGCCAGCATGAGCTTGGCAAGGCCGAGATCCGTCAGCGTCACCTTCACCGGCCCGGCGGCCACCGCGGGCAGGGCGGAGACGAAGCCTGCGGCATCGGTGAAGGCGGCGTCGGGCACGTCCGCCAGCGTGCTCTCCAGGTTCACCCGGAAGGCCTCCTTCACCTCGGTGGTTACCGGGGCGATGGTGAGGGTGCGCGCGTTGATGTCGTAGGACGCCTTCAGCCCCATGGAGATGGTGGAGCGGGTGATGCCGGCATTGACGAGATAGGTGAAGGGCTCGCCGTCGTCCGCGCGGATCGGGCCGGACACGTCGGCGAGGGTGAAGTCGAGATAGGAGGGCAGGGCCCCCAGCGAGCCGCCCCAGGACAGGGCGAAGGTGCCGACCTTCACCGGCTCGCCGCTCTGCGCGCCCTCGCCATAGGGCACTTCCAGTCCCTGCATCTCGACGCCGGAAAACACCTTGAACAGCACCAGCGCCGACAGCGGCGACGGGGCGTCCGCCTCGGCGGAGAGGCGCGCCAGCTGGTTGAAGTCGAGCTGGCGCACCGCGAACCGTGCCAGCTTCCCGGCGCCGCCGCCGGGCGTGGCGCCCTCCATGCCCTCGAAGGTGGCGCCGTCCAGCAGGCCGTTGGCGAGGCCCTCCAGCCGCGCGGTGGCGACCTTGCCCTTCTCGCCCTGCTGCTCGGTGGTGGCGTTGGTGATGGCGAGGGTGGTGAAGGCCATGCCGCCGATGAAGTCCCGCGTCAGCTCGGCGAGGCGCCTCCTGTCCTCCCGCGACAGGTCGGGCGCCTTGCGGCTCAGGGCATCAAGGGCGGCGATGCGCTGGGCGTCGAAGGCCGCGGGCTTGATGGCCACGTTCTCCATCAGCACGGACTGGGCGGCGTGGGAGGGGCCATTCTCCTGCGTCACCTTGTAGGGCCCGGTCACCACCTTGCCGTAGATGCGGCCGTAGGTCTCCGCCGCCTTGCCGGAGGGGCCGCCGGGCTGGGTCATGAGCAGGAGAGGGGCGATGTCGATCTGCGCCGCCACGAGGCCGTCCACCTGCGCCGTGACGCGGCCCGGCGCGGCCTTGGCCGGTTCCGCGCCGGCGCCCGGCCGGGCGTCCTTCGCGGCGCCGCCGGTCTGGGCGGCGGGCTCCGGCGGCGGCGTGAAGGAAGCGGTGAGACTGTCCACCACCATGCTGCGGATCATCCCGGCATTGACGCCTTCGGCGGCAAGGTTCCGATAGGTGATCTCGGCGGGGGGAGCGCCTGCCGGGACGATGCGGCCACGGGCCTCGGGAATGGTCACCTTGGCAGCGGTGGTGGCGGCGAGCTGACGCAGCGCCACCCGCAGCGCGCCATAGGGGCCGGTGCCCTCGCCGGCGGCGATCAGGGTCATGGGGCCGTTGTAGCGGTCGATCATCACCTGCGGCAGGGTATAGGTGATGGTGCCGCCGGCGGCGGCCTCGCCGGACACGGAGATCTCGACGCCGTCGAGGTCGAGTGCATCCACCGCCACCCGCCGGTCGTTGGGCCGCTCGCCGCCGCGGGCGGAGAGGCGGTCCACCTTCAGCCGCGCCGAACCGTCCGGCGAGAGGATGGAAATGCCGGTGACGGTGACGCCCATCTCCTTGGGATCAAAGGCGGCTTCGGCGAAGGCGGCCTTGGCGCCGCTCTCCCTTATGCCGGCGAACACGGCGTCCACCTCCGCGCGGACCTTGGCGCGCGACCATTCGAGGAAGCCGTACCAGCCGGCGACGGACAGCACCGCCACAAGGCCGATCGTGGCGGCGACCCGAAGGGCGATTTTCCTGCTCATGCCGCTCCCTTTCCTCTGCCTCTTGGCCGAGTCGTATTGCGCCCATGCAACATACCTCAATTTTCGTCCCGGCCCGTGACATGGGAGTGCGTGGCGGCTAGGTTGCAGCCCGTTTTGCAAGCGGTCGGTTTTCAGGAGGGGGAAGGGGAATGGCGTCCAATATTTCCGAGGATCTGCGTTCGGGGGCGCTCGTCTATCATCGCCTGCCGAAGCCCGGGAAACTGGAGATCCAGGCCACCAAGCCCCTCGGCAACCAGCGCGATCTCGCGCTCGCTTATTCCCCCGGCGTCGCCGCCGCCTGTGAAGCCATCGCCGCCGATCCCCTCCTGGCGGCGGAGCTGACCATCCGCGCCAACCTCGTGGCGGTCGTCTCCAACGGAACCGCCGTTCTCGGCCTCGGCGACATCGGGCCGCTCGCCGGCAAGCCGGTGATGGAGGGCAAGGCCGTCCTGTTCAAGAAGTTCTCCGGCATCGACGTGTTCGACATCGAGATCGACGCCAAGACCGTCGAGCGCATGGTCGACGTCATCAGCGCGCTGGAGCCCACCTTCGGCGGCATCAACCTGGAGGACATCAAGGCTCCCGAGTGCTTCGAGGTGGAAGCCCAGCTGCGCGAGCGCATGAAGATCCCGGTCTTCCACGACGACCAGCACGGCACCGCCATCATCGTCGGCGCGGCGGTGCGCAACGCCATGGAGGTAGGCAACCGCAAGATCGAGGAGCTGAAGATCGTCGCCTCGGGCGCCGGCGCGGCGGCCCTCGCCTCCCTCAACCTGCTCCTCACGCTGGGCGCGAAGAAGGAGAACATCTGGGTCTGCGACATTGAGGGCGTGGTCTATGACGGCCGCAACACCCTGATGGATCCCTACAAGGAGAAGTTCGCCCAGAAGACCGACAAGCGGACCCTCGACGAGGTGATCGAGGGCGCCCACATCTTCCTCGGCCTCTCCGCCGGCGGCGTGCTGAAGCCGGAGATGGTGAAGAAGATGGCGGATCATCCGCTCATCCTCGCCCTCGCCAACCCCATCCCGGAGATCATGCCCGAGCTCGCCCGCGAGGCGCGCCCCGACGCCATGATCTGCACCGGCCGCTCGGACTTCCCCAACCAGGTCAACAACGTCCTGTGCTTCCCCTACATCTTCCGCGGGGCGCTGGACGTGGGGGCGACCGACATCAACCCCGAGATGAAGATGGCCGCGGTGGAGGCCATCGCGGCGCTGGCCCGCGAGACCCCGTCCGACGTGGTGGCCCGCGCCTATGGCGGCGAGACCCGCGCCTTCGGCGCCGATTCGCTCATTCCCTCGCCGTTCGATCCGCGCCTCATCCTGCGCATCGCGCCGGCGGTGGCGAAGGCGGCCATGGACACCGGCATCGCCACCCGGCCCATCGCCGACATGGACGCCTATATCGAGCGGCTGGACCATTTCGTGTTCCGCTCCGGCTTCATCATGCGGCCGCTGTTCGCCCAGGCGAAGCGCAACATGAAGCGCGTGGTCTATGCCGAGGGCGAGGACGAGCGGGTGCTGCGCGCCGTCCAGGCGGTGGTGGAGGAGGGCATCGCCCGTCCCATCATCGTCGCCCGTCCCAACGTGCTGGAGACCCGCCTGAAGCGCTTCGGCCTCTCGGTGCGGCCCGGCCAGGACTTCGATCTCATCAACCCCGAGGACGATCCGCGCTATCGCGACTATGTGCGCGACTATGTGGAGCTTGCCGGCCGCCGCGGCGTGACGCCGGACGCCGCCCGCACGCTGGTGCGCACCCATCCCACCGTGATCGCGGCGCTGGCCGTGAAGCGTGGCGAGGCGGATGCCATGCTGTGCGGCATCGAGGGCCGCTTCGCGCGGCACCTGCGGCAGGTGCGCGACATCATCGGCCTCGCGCCGGGGGTGAAGGAGCTGGCGGCGCTCTCGCTGCTCATCACCTCCCACGGCAACTTCTTCATCTGCGATACGCAGATCCAGACCGAGCCCACCGCGCCCGACCTCGCGGAGATGACGGTGCTGGCCGCCGCCCATGTCCGCCGCTTCGGCCTGGAGCCGCGGGTGGCGCTGCTGTCGCATTCTAACTTCGGCAGCTACGAGACGCTCTCCGCCAAGCGCATGCGCTCGGCCCTCGCCATCATCCGCGAGCGCGAGCCGAGCCTGCAGGTGGACGGCGAGATGCAGGCGGATGCGGCCCTGCTGGAGGACATCCGCCGCCGCACCTACCCGCACTCGACGCTCACGGGCGTCGCCAACGTGCTGGTGATGCCCGATCTCGACGCCGCCGACATCGCCTTCAACATGCTGAAGGTGCTGGGCGACGCGCTGCCGGTGGGCCCGATCCTGATGGGCACGGCGAAGCCCGCGCACATCCTCGGCCCATCGGTTACCGCCCGCGGCATCGTCAACATGACGGCGGTGGCGGTGGCCGAGGCCCAGACTGAGGAGTGAGAAGCCGCTTCCGCCCTGCCCCGCCGTGAACCCGCTCCCGTCCGAGGCCGGATGTTTCCGGCCTCGGTTCCCGGGGGAGCCGAACGCGGCATCAGCCGGGTTCGGGTGGGGA
>NZ_JAIVFN010000032.1 GCF_030015065.1 Xanthobacter autotrophicus
GCGCCTCCAGGGCCACCTTCGCCTTGAACTCAGCTGAATATCGCTTCCTCTTCCCGGTCATCGGGCTCGTCCTTCCGTCAGGCCGAACCAAGCTTAACTCCCTGTCCGATTTTCGGGGACCACCTCACTGCTGCTGGTGGGGCTGGCGGTCCTCATCGGCGCGGACCTGATGCTGGCCTTCGCGCCGGGGCTGTGGGGCGCCTTTCTCGGCATCGCCTTGTGGGGCGCGCACATGGCGCTCACGCAGGGCCTGCTCGCCAAGCTGGTTGCCCAGCACGCGCCCGCGACGCTGCGGGGCTCCGCCTTCGGCCTGTTCAATCTCGCCACTGGCGTCGCCATGCTGGTGGCGAGCGTCGTCGCGGGGGTGCTGTGGGAGCGGATCGGCTCCGCGGCGACCTTTGCCGCAGGGGCCGGTTTCGCGGTCCTCGCAGCCCTGCTGGTGACGGTGTCCGCCCTGACGCGCCGGGCGGGGCGCGACGACCCTTCTCCCGGGAGCCGCCGCGATGGTGAACCGCCCTCGCGAAGGCACGGACGGCTTTAGGTCCCGTGCCCGTGGCGATGATGGAGATCGGGATAATGCGGGTGCCGATGCGCCAGCGGCGCATGCCGGTGCCAGTGGGTGTGCGGCTCACCGGGCTGCACACCCGGTTCGTGCTCATGGCAGTGGTGTTCGTCGTGGCCGTGCCGATGCTCGTGCTCCATCGCCTCATGGGCATGGGGGTGCTCGTGCCGCTCGGACAGATGCAGCCAGAGGCCGACCGCCATCAGGCACCCGGCGACCACCAACTGCACCGAAATCGCCTCGCCGAGCATGACGACCGCCAGCACCGCTCCCACGAACGGCGCGAGTGAGAAATAAGCCCCAGTCCGCGCCGCACCGAGATGGCGCAGGGCGAGGACGAACAGAGCAAGGCTGACTCCGTAGCCCAGGAAGCCGATGACGCCCGCCGCGAGGAGAGTGACGGCCGAGGGAAGGACGGCGCCGCTGGCGAGAGCGATGAGCAGGTTGATGGCGCCCGCGACCAGCCCCTTCAACATGGCGATCTGGACCGGATCGGCGGATGAGAGCTTGCGCGTCAGGTTGTTGTCGATCCCCCAGCACAGGCAGGCGCCAGCGATCAGCAGGGCGCCCCATTGCAAGGACATGCGCCCCTCCCACGACAGGAGGACAGCACCTGCGAGGATGGCGCAGGCACCGAGCAGGAGCCGCCGGTCTACGTTCTCGCGGAACACCAGCCAGGCGATGCCCATGGTGGCGAGGCCTTCCAGATTGAGCAGCAGCGAGGCCGACGCCGCGTCGGTGAGGGACAGGCCGAACATCAGCAGCAGAGGAGCAAGGAGGCCTCCGGCGACGATGACCAAGGCAAGCCAGGGCATGTCCGCCCGCCGCAGCGGCGCCTCGACGGCTGGCAGCCGCAAGGCGGTTCGGGACAGATGTACCGCGGCGAGGCCGAGGCCGGCTCCCAGATAGAGCAGGCCGGCCATCATCCAGGGATCGACGGAGCCCAGAAGGAGTTTGGCGAACGGCGTGCTTGCGCCGAACAGGCCCGCCGCGGCCAAGGCGAGGAGGATAGCTGTTTGCATCATTCCGACAGTCTCACCGATACCAACCGACTTGGCCTGGGGGCGTCAGGACGGCTGATGCCCCCAGCCGGGAACAGCCTGTCTTTCACAGGATGGCCATGCAACCGCAGAGCTAACGCCACAGGTATTTGATGAGCGCGGCGATCCCGAGCACGACAAGGACGAGGATCAGGAGCCCGACCAGCCCCATCCCCCACATGCCGCCTTCCATCATGCCATCGTAGTTCATCATCATGTCCTCCTCATCCGAGTGATGCGCGGCGTAGGCGCAGGGCGTTGGCGATGACGCTCACCGAGGAGAGCGCCATGGCGGCGGCGGCGATGATCGGCGACAGCAGGAGGCCGAACGCCGGATAGAGCACACCGGCGGCGATCGGCACGCCGGCCGCATTGTAGATGAAAGCGAAGAAGAGATTCTGGCGGATATTGCTCATGGTCGCGTGACTGAGCTGGCGCGCCCGCACGATCCCCTGGAGATCGCCTTTCAGCAGGGTCACGCCGGCGCTCTCGATCGCGACGTCCGTGCCCGTTCCCATGGCGACGCCCACATCGGCCGCCGCAAGCGCGGGCGCATCGTTCACGCCGTCGCCGGCCATGGCGACGATCCGCCCTTCCTGGCGCAGCCGGGCCACCACCTTCGCCTTGTCCTGGGGCAGGATCTCGGCCTCCACCTCGTCGATGCCGAGCCGGCGGGCCACCGCCTGAGCGGTGGTCTTGTTGTCGCCGGTCAGCATGACGACCCGGACGCCCACCGCCTTGAGCGCCTGAACCGCGGCGGGGGTTGTGGCCTTAATCGGGTCGGCGATGGCGATGAGGCCGCCGAGGCGCCCGTCGACGGCGACGAAGATGACGGTCGCGCCATCCCCGCGCAGCGCTTCGGCCTCCGCCGAGAGGGCGGAGAGGTCCACGCCTTCCTCCGCCATGATGCGGTGGCTGCCGATCACGAGCTTGTGCCCGTCGACGGTTCCGGTGACGCCCTTGCCCACCGGGCTGTCGAAGTCCCGCGCCTCGCCGAGCGGCGCGGCCCGCTCCGCAGCGGCGTTGACGATGGCGGCGGCAAGCGGATGCTCGCTCGCCCGCTCCAGGGTCGCGGCGAGCCGCAACAGCTCGGTCTCACTCAGGCCGTTCACGGCCTTCAGGGCGGTGACCTTCGGCTTGCCCTCGGTGAGGGTGCCGGTCTTGTCCACCACCAGCGTGTCGACCTTCTCGAACCGCTCCAGCGCCTCGGCATTCTTGATCAGCACGCCGAGGGAGGCCCCGCGGCCGACGCCCACCATGATGGACATGGGGGTTGCGAGGCCCAGAGCGCACGGGCAGGCGATGATGAGCACCGCGACGGCGGCGATCAGGCCGTGCGCGAAGCGCGGCTCTGGACCCCAGATACCCCAGGCGGCGAAGGCGAGGACGGCGATGGCGATCACCACGGGCACGAACCATCCGGAGACCTCGTCGGCGAGACGCTGGATCGGCGCGCGCGAGCGCTGCGCCTCGGCGACCATGTGGACGATCTGCGCCAGCATGGTGTCGCGGCCGATCTTGCCGGCCCGCATGATGAAGCCGCCGCTCTGGTTGAGCGTGCCGCCGATGACCTTCGCGCCGACGTCCTTGGTGACCGGCATGGACTCGCCGGTGATCAGGGATTCGTCGACCGAGGAGCGCCCCTCGATCAGTTCGCCGTCCACCGGCACCTTCTCGCCGGGGCGCACCCGCAGGCGGTCGCCCACCACGATCGCCTCCAGCGCCACGTCCTCGTCGCTGCCGTCGTTGCGCACGCGCCGGGCGCTCTTGGGGGCGAGGTCGAGCAGGGCGCGGATGGCACCGCCGGTCTGCTCGCGGGCGCGCAGCTCCAGCACCTGCCCCAGCAGCACCAGCACCGTGATGACGGCGGCGGCCTCGAAATAGATGGCCACCGAGCCGTCGGCGGCGCGGAAGGTGGCGGGGAAGATCTGCGGCGCGAAGGTCGCCAACACGCTGTAGGCCCACGCTACGCCCGTACCCATGGCGATCAGCGTGAACATGTTGAGATGCCGCGTGACCAGAGACTGCCACGCCCGGGTGAAGAACGGCCATCCCGCCCAGAGTACCACCGGTGTTGCCAGCAGGAGCTGGATCCAGTTTGAGGCCTGTGCGCCGAGCAGCATGTGGAGATTGGTGAGGTGCCCGCCCATCTCCAGAGCCAGGACCGGCACGGCGAGGATAAGGCCGACCCAGAACCGCCGCGTCATATCGAGAAGCTCGGCGCTGGGGCCGGTCTCGCCCGTCGTCATCTCCGGTTCGAGCGTCATGCCGCAGATCGGGCAGTTGCCCGGGCCGATTTGCCGGATCTGCGGATGCATGGGGCAGGTATAGATCACGCCCTGGGGCTGCTCCCTGGCCGGAGCCGGGGCATCCGCCTCGGTGACCAAATAGGCCGAGGGGTTAACCTCGAATTTTGCGTGGCATTCGGCGGAGCAGAAGAAATAGGTCTTCCCGCGATGATCGGCGCGGTGCTGTGCCGTCGTCGGGCTCACCTGCATGCCGCAGACCGGGTCCATCTGCGCCGATGCGGGGCCCGCTTCCCTGTGCCGATGGCCGGCAGGGTCATGCGGGTGATGACCCGCGTGGGGGTCTTGCTCAGTCATGGGAATTCTCTCCGGAACGGGAAACCTTCGGGCCGGACGACAGGCCGAGCCGGGGCAGAAAGGCAGGGACGGTGCGAGCGTAATTGTCCCATGCGGCGCCGAACGCGGCGTGCGAAGCCGCATCCTCGCGCCAGGCGAGCCGTACGTAGACCCACACCAGGATCGGGAACATGGCGAGCGTCACCAGGGTCGGCCACTGCAGAAGGAAGCCGAACATGATGACGACGAAGGCGACATATTGCGGATGGCGGACATAGGCATAGGGTCCGCTGGTTGCGAGCCTCTGGTCGCGCTGGGCGGCGTAAAGCACGTGCCAGCTTGCGGCGAGCAGCCAGAAGCCGCCGAAGATCAGAACGGTGCTGAAAATGTGAAACGGCCCGAAATGCGGGTTCACGCGCCAGCCGAACATGGTTTCGAGCAGGTGTCCGGCATCGTGCGAAAAGAAATCCACACCGGGAAACTGCCGCCCGAGCCAGCCGGACAAAAGATAGATGGTGAGCGGAAATCCATACATCTCGGCGAAAAGCGCGACGATGAAGGCCGAGAAGGCGCCGAGCGATCGCCAATCGCGCGTAGTGCGCAGCCGGGTGAAGCTCGCCGCGAACAGGATGAACACCGCGGAATTGATGATGACGAGACCTAAGAGTCCATAGGCGGGAGTATCGGTCATCGGACCTCTCCTTCCCGACGTAGGGGAGGCGCATCCGCTCCGGGACGTGGCGCAGCGCCATTCCCTCCATGATGGCCATGCCCGTGGTGCATGAAGAGGTGCATCAAGGGGCAGGCGAGCAGGAGCAGGAATGGCAGGTAGCCGAGCACGTGGGCGCGATGTTCCGAGAACAGCAGGAACGCCACGGCAAGGAAGAACCCGATGGCCACGAGGCTCCCGCGTGAGCGCCAGAAGCTCGGCGACCGCCCGTCCGCGTGGTGCCCGTTCCCGGTGCCGGGCACAGAATCGGCATTGCGATGCATCGACATGACATCATCCTCCCTGGCCCCTGGGGCGGGTGCATGCTGCACCCGCCCCAGACTGCTCCTGATCCCCGTCGCAGCAGGGGTTCCGCGCCTGCGGCATCACACCATGCCGATCTGCTCTGCGCTCACATGGCGCCCATCGGCCCCATCAGGAGCAGCTGGTCGGCCGTCCGCTTCTGTGTGTCGTCGAGCGCGGCATAGAGCGGGAGCAGCGCGCCCTTCAGCCGACGCAAGGCTTCGAGACGCTCGGTGAGCAGGCGCTCATGGGCCTCGATCCGCTGCGGCAGAGCCGCAGGGCCTTGTGCCGACATCATCATGTCCTGCCTATCGCCCATCATGCCCGCCATGGCGCGGGCATTGGCGCGGAGCGCGTCGGCGAACGCGTTCCACACTGGCTGCTGCGCATCGGTGATCTTGAGTTCCGTCTTCAGGAACGCGAGCCGGCCCTCGATGCGCCCCGGGGCCATCATCTGGCCCATCATGCCCATGGAGCCTCCTCCCATCATCCCCATCATGCCCGCCCCCATCATGCCCTGCTGCGCGTCGGACGCCGGAGAAGCGGCCGGCGGAGTGGTCGGCTGCGCGCCGGTCGGGTGGTGCGCGTCTTCGGCAAGGGCCGGTGCGGCCAAAATCAACACCGCACTTGCCACCATCAGTTTGCGAAACGTCGTCATGGTCGGCTTTCTCCTGTTGTCGCGAAGCGGCACATGCCGCTTCGCTGCGTCTCGAACTCGTCCGCGAGCATCACGATGGCATGCCAGCGTCCGTCCTGCCGCTTCCCGGGGGTGTTCCTGGAAGGGGTCCATGGAAGGCGGGAAACACGGGTTTCGCGCCGTAGACCTGTTCGAACTCCCGTTCGTAGAAGTCATCGCGCAGCCTGCGCGCCACCAAGCGCAGCACTGCCGGCCATCAGCTGACCGAGAAAGTCCCGACGATTCATGGTGATGTGCTCGTATTCCTGTCGGAGCGAAGCCGACATGGCCTGAACGCGCCTCTCGGCGCATGCCATGATCTAGCGGCCTCCCCAGACGGAAAGGCGGCTCAGATGTAATCAGGCACGGAAACGAGGGGGCTCAAGGCCGGGGGAAACCGCCAACCCGCGGGCGACTTGACTGGTCCGGTCGAAGTGCCGCCGGATGAAGGGGAGATCAAGGACGCTTTCGCTCATGCTGTCGACAGCGATGGCATGGGCGCCGCAGGCGAAGTCACAGCATTTCTCTTGGTCGATGCCCTGCGATGACGCGTCGGGGTGGGCGACATGACCGGAGGCGACGACATGCTGCGCGGCATCCGAAACTGTCGCATGCGCCGCGAGCGCGGGACCGTCATCATCGTGGCATTGCAAAGGTATGGCGGTGGTTAAGGGCGCGAACAGCATCACTACTGCGACCAAGAAGGTCGACAGCAACTTTGCCTGTCTCATCGCGCGCCACGCTCTGATCATAGGTCAGCTCGAGTCCCTCTTTTACGAATTATATCACGATACTCTTTCCCAAAAAGCTCGCCTTGATCACGATCAATGGACCGATTTCCTGATGAGAAGACGTTTTCATCATCACAGTGAGCCAGCAACCCGGGACGGCATTGAAAATTCGATCATGGACCCTTTGCGCTGAAAAATCGGCAGCACGCTGTATCAATGCCGCTACCGCGTGACCGAAAGTGTCGGGTCAGCGAGGTGCATTCGTCGATGGCGGTCGACATGTGCCTGGATGAATCTCAGGGTTTGGACCTGCAGCAATCGGATCGATCGTCCTGAACCGGCGGGCATGGCACGTCCGCATAGGAGCAGAAGACGCAGCAATCTCCGGGCTTCGGCTTCAGTACAGCGCGGCACGCCCGACACGTGTAGAAATACTGGCAGGCATCCGTCGGCATCGTTTCTTTGAATGCCGTGCGGCAGTGCGGGCAGGTGATGGTGGTCTCCAAAATCGTCATGGGCCGCGCTCCACTGGTGGTTCGAGATCAGATCCCCTGCGCTCCGCGGCAGGCTTACGCCCCACGATAGCGCACGAACACGCACTGCCCGCCGGGCGCAAAGAGAACCACTGTGTAGGTCTCGGGCGGCCGGAAAAGCTTTTCCCCACGTTATACCAAGCGATTCGGCGTGGATACCCGGCACAAGGCCGAGCATGACGAAAGTAATCGCGGAGATCGCCCTTCTGAATTTCCAAACAAGCTCCGAGGCATTCTCTCGTCACGAGAACTCGTCCCTTCGCGAGGCCCTTGGACTGGGGCCGCCGATTCTGCTCCGGTGCACGTCTCATTCGGCCGCGAGTTGGCCGGCAACAGACTCCGACCTGACCGCTGCAGCGTTCGAGGTCAGCCCCCATCCCTTGACCAGTCCGTAGATGGCCGGAATCACGATCAGCGTCAGCAGGGTCGAGGAGACCATGCCGCCGATCATCGGGACGGCGATCCGCTGCATGATTTCCGAACCTGCTCCGGTGCTCCACAGGATCGGGATCAGGCCCGCCATGATGGCCACCACGGTCATCATCTTGGGTCGCACACGCTCAACGGCGCCCTCCATGATCGCGTGATGGAGGTCGGCGCGCGTCAAGCTCCGGCCTGTTGCCGCGACCTTGGTGCCGACCTCGCTCCAGGCGTGGTCGAGATAGATCAGCATGATCACACCGGTTTCCGCCGCCACGCCGGCGAGCGCGATGAAGCCGACCGCGACCGCGACCGACATGTTGAAGCCAAGCCACCACATCAGCCACAGGCCGCCGACCAGCGCGAACGGCAGCGACAGCATCACGATCACCGTCTCGGTGATCCGGCGGAAGTTCAGATAGAGCAGCAGGAAGATGATCAGCAGCGTGACCGGCACGACGATCTTAAGTCGCGCCTCCGCCCGCTCCAGATATTCGAACTGGCCGCTCCAGGAGACATAGGTCCCGGCCGGGAACGCGACCTGGCCTGCGACCGCGCGCTGCGCCTCGGCGACATATCCGCCAAGATCGCGGCCGAGGATGTCGACATAGATGTAGATGGCGAGCTGGCCGTTCTCCGTGCGGATCGAGGTGGCGCCCCGGGTGAGTTCGACCTTGGCGACCTCGCCGAGCGGCACGGTCCCTCCGTTCGGCAACGGCACCAGCACGTTGCCGGCGATCGAGGACGGATCGCTGCGGAAGTCGCGCGGATAGCGGATGTTGACGCTATAGCGCTCGCGCCCCTCGACCGCCGTGGTGACGGCATCACCGCCGAGCGCCGTCGCGATCACGTCCTGTACGTCACCGATCATGAGCCCGTAGCGCGCGAGCGCGCTGCGATCCGGGACGATATCGAGATAGTAGCCGCCGATTACCCGCTCGGCATAGGCGCTCGACGTGCCGGGAACGGTCTTGACCACGGTCTCGATCTGGCGGGCCGCAGCTTCCATCTGTGTCAGGTCGGTGCCGAACACCTTGATGCCGACGGGGGTGCGAATCCCTGTGGAGAGCATGTCGATGCGGGCCCGGATCGGCATGGTCCAGGCATTGGAGACACCGGGGAACTGGAGCGCGGCGTCCATCTCGGCCTTCAGGCTGTCGATGGTGACGCCCGGCCGCCATTGATCCTTCGGCTTCAGGTTGATGATGGTCTCGAACATCTCGGTCGGCGCCGGATCGGTCGCCGTCAGTGCGCGTCCGGCCTTGCCATAGACCGTTTCGACCTCGGGGAAGGACTTGATGATGCGGTCCTGCGTCTGAAGAAGGTCCGCGGCCTTGGTGACCGAGATGCCCGGCAATGTCGTGGGCATGTACATCAGCGTGCCCTCGTTCAGATTGGGCATGAACTCCGAGCCGAGTTGCATGGCGGGCCACCAGGAGGCGCCGAGCGCCGCGAGCGCGACGAGGATCGTCAGCGTCTTGGCCTTGAGCACGCCGTGGATGACCGGCCGGTAGACAAAGATCAGGAAGCGGTTGATCGGATTCTTGTGCTCCGGGACGATCCGCCCCCGGACGAAGATCACCATCAACGCCGGCACGAGCGTCAATGAGAGCAGCGCGGCCGCCGCCATCGAGAAGGTCTTGGTGAAGGCCAGTGGCCCGAACAGCCGGCCCTCCTGCGATTCCAGCGTGAAGATCGGCAGGAACGAGACGGTGATGATCAAAAGGCTGAAAAACAGCGCGGGGCCGACCTCCCTGGCCGCCTCGATCAGAACCTCGACGCGGGGCTTGTCGGGCGGCGCCCGCTCAAGGTGCTTGTGAGCGTTTTCGATCATCACGATGGCGGCGTCGATCATGGCACCGACGGCGATGGCGATGCCGCCAAGGCTCATGATGTTGGAGCCGAGGCCGAGCAGCTTCATCGCCACGAAGGCCATCAGCACGCCGACCGGCAACATCAGGATCGCCACCAGCGCGCTGCGGACGTGCAGGAGGAACACAATCGACACCAGCGCGACGATGACGCTCTCCTCAATGAGCGTTCCCTTCAGTGTCTCGATCGCGGCGTCGATGAGCTGCGAACGGTCATAGACCGGGACGATCTCCGTGCCTTTGGGCAGGCTCGGCATGATCTCGGCAAGGCGCGTCTTGACGTTCTCGATCACGTCGAGCGCGTTCGCGCCGAAGCGCTGCAGGACGATGCCGCTCGCCACCTCGCCCTCGCCATTGAGCTCGGTGATGCCGCGCCGCTCGTCGGGGCCGAGCTCGATATGGGCGACGTCGCGCAGCAGCACCGGCGTCCCGCCATCGCTCTTGAGCACGATCTGCTCGAGATCGCCGATACCTCTCAGATAGCCGCGGCCGCGGACCATGAACTCGAACTCGGAGAGCTCCACGGAACGGCCGCCTGTGTCCATGTTGCTCGCCCGGACGGCCTCGCGGATCTTCTGAAGCGGGATGCCGAAGGCGCGCAGTCGCTGCGGGTCGACCACGATATTGTATTGCTTGACGAAGCCGCCGACGCTGGCGACCTCGGCGACACCTTCCGCCTTGGCGAGGCCGTAGCGGATGGTCCAGTCCTGAAGCGAGCGCAACTCCGCCAGCGTGCGATCCTTGGCGAGGACGGCGTATTGGTAGACCCAGCCGACGCCTGTCGCATCGGGGCCGAGGCTGGGCGTCACGCCCTGCGGCAGGCGTTGTGCCGCGGCATTCAAGAATTCCAGGACGCGGCTGCGCGCCCAATAGGGATCGGTGCCGTCCTGGAAGATCACATAGACGAAGGAGACGCCGAAGAAGGAGAAGCCGCGCACCACCTTCGACTTCGGGACCGTCAGCATCGCCGTCGTCAGCGGATAGGTGACCTGGTCCTCCACGACCTGCGGCCCTTGGCCAGGATACTCGGTATAGACGATGACCTGCACGTCCGAGAGGTCTGGGATGGCGTCGAGCGGCGAGGTCCTGACGGCGTAGACGCCGGCCGCAACGGCAAAGACCGCACCGATCAGGACAAGCATCACATTGCGCGCGGACCAGGCGATGAGGCGACCGATCATTTGGAATCCCCGCCGTTGAGGCCGCTCAGTGCCGCCTTGAGGTTGCTTTCGGCATCGATGAGGAAGTTCGCCGCGACGACGACCTTGTCGCCCGCCGCGACGCCGTCCCGGATCTCGACGTAGTCCGTGTCCCGGCGGCCGAGCTTGACCGGACGAGACTCGAAGCGGCCCTCGCCCTTGTCGACGATCACGACCTGTCGCGTGCCGCTGTCGATCACGGCGCTCGCTGGCACGGTGACGACCGAGGCAGCGGCCCCGGTGGCGATGTCGGCATCGACATACATGTCGGGGCGCAGGATCCCGTCGGGATTGGCGAGTTCGACACGCACGCGGGTGGTGCGCGTCTCCTTGTTGACCTGCGGATAGATCATCGCGACCTTGCCGGCGAATATGCGCGCGCGCTGGTTGTCGACCAACGCGGTCACCACGCAAGGTGGGGATTGGCGGGACATCGATTTTCTGCTGCGCCAGATCGATCTGATCAACACCGAGCCACGCCTGCTGCCGTCACCAGACGATCACGTTCACTGAGCGGGCAGGGCTGGCGGCTGCGTGATGGCGGCGGCCGTCAGCGTGTTTTCAGGTCCTCAATGGCCGGTGCATAGCCCGTCGCCGCGCTCTTGTGCAGCCAGGCATCGGCAGCGGCCGGATCTTTGGTTTGACCGGCCCCGGTGGCGTACATCACGGCCAGCGCATACATCGCCTCGCCATCGCCCGCCGTGGCCGCCTTGCTGAACCAGACGGCGGCTTGAGCGAGATCGCGCTCGACGCCGCGTCCGGCTTCATAGGCCCAACCCAGGCGGGTCTGGGCTCGGCGATTGCCTTGTTGCGCCGCCGCCTTGAGTAAGCCGATCGCCTCGGCCGCTTGACCTTGGGCCAGCGCGCGATCCACGCCAACCAGCGTATCCGTCGAAGCCGCGTTCAGGTATTGCGCCGCCTCAAGGTCGCCCGCCGCAGCAGCCAGTTCCAAATAGTGTCGTCCCTGCGCTTCATTGCGGGGAATGTCGGCTGTGCCCAGCCAGTAAACAATGCCGAGTCGAAACACCGCCTTTGGACTGCCATTGTCAGCACCGCGGCGATAGTAGGCCAGCGCACGCGGGATGTCTTTGCGGACGCCCAGTCCGTCTTCGTAGAGGACGCCAAGATTGAACGCCGCCTCGCCAAAATCCTTGGCATCCAGCGCCTCCCAGATGCGGCGAGCCTGCGCGTAACGGGCCATTTTGAACTCTGCATATCCGCGGTAATTGCCAATGGTCGGACGGCGCACGATTTCCGTCAGGTCGATCTCGTCAGCGTCGCCATCAGTCGTGGCTGGCAGCGCGCCCGCGCCGGCCGTGACGCAACAGGCGAACAGGAAAACGGCCGCCAGCCTGCAGTTCGATCCGGTCAGGCGCAGAACATGCTGTCCGGTCAATAAAGGTGATGTCATGGTGTTTTCTCGGGTGCTGAGGGGACAACGAAAAGCAAATGCAGGGAGACCATCCGATACTCAGCTGATACGGTTCAAAAGATGCCACATATCGGTTTCTTCGGGTTTTTCCAAGTACTATCGGCTCCCAGCCCAGGGCGATCGCATTTGGAATGAGGTGGTCCCGGCTTCTTGGACAGTTTGGCGGCTAAGTTAAGCTAATCCCGGTTGTCGTTCATGCCGCCTGTTTGATGATCAGATCATGGGGGGCATGCCCCCCATGATCTGCTTGTCCGATCCGCCGATAGGCCTCGGCCGGGGTTCTCCCGGCCAGGCTCGAGTGCGGACGCTGGGTGTTGTAATAGATGATCCACCGGCCAAGGCCAGCCCGCAGTTCCGAGCCGGTCTCGAAGGCGTGGAGGTAGACGCACTCGTACTTCAGGGATCGCCAAAGGCGTTCGATGAAGACGTTGTCCATCCATCTGCCCCGGCCATCCATGCTGATGCGGACCTCGGCGTCGCGCAGCACGCTGGTGAAGGCTTGGGACGTAAATTGGCTGCCCTGGTCGGTGTTGAAGATCTCCCGCTTGCCGAAACGGGCCAGCGCCTCCTCCAGCGCCGCGACGCAGAAGCCAGCGTCCATCGTATTCGACAGCCGCCAGGCCAGCACCTTGCGGGTTGCCCAGTCCATGATCGCCACCAAGTAGAGGAAGCCCCGGCGCATGGGGATATATGTCACGTCGGCACACCACACTTGGTTTGGCCGCTCGATCACCAGCTTGCGCAGCAAATACGGATAGACCCGGTGCTGCGGGTGCGGATCGCTCGTGCGCGGCCGTTGATAGATCGGCGTCAGGCCCATCTTCGCCATCAGTCGCCGCGCCCGGCGCCGACCAACCTCATAACCTGCACGCTGCAGGTGCCGCGCCATCTGGCGGCTACCGTACCACGGGCTCTCCATGAAGGTCTCGTCGATCACCGTCATCAGCGCCAGCGTCTCGTCCGTTTCCGGCACCGGCGCATAGTAATAGGATGAGCGGCTGATCCGTAGCAGGCGGCACTGCGCCGAGATCGACAGACGATGGTGAGCAGGTTCAACCACCGCCCGCCTCCGATCGACGCTCATCGACCGAAGGCTTTCGCTAAAAAATCCCGTTCCACCACCAGTTGCCCGATCTTGGCGTGCAGCTTCTCCAACTCGCTCTCGCTGGCACTCTTGGCCGCATCGCCAGCCCCGGAGAACGTGCCCGCCATCCCGTCGATGGCCTGCCGCTTCCAGGACGCGATCATTGTGTGGTGCACGCCGTGCTTGGCCGCCAACTCCGCCAGTGTAAGGTCACCCCGGATCGCCTCCAGCGCGACCTTCGCCTTGAAATCCGCGCTGTAGCGCTTCCTCGTCGTCTTCATTCCCGTACCAGTCCTTCAGGTCGGGAGTAGCTTAACACCCTGTCCAGAAAACCGGCCCCATCTCACCCCGTCGATGAAGACGCTGTTGCCGCGCTCGCGCGCCCTGCGTTGCAAGGGCAACGCGATCAGATTTACATCATCGCTGGTGGAAGGGGGGCGGGTACTGTTATCCCAAATGAAACTGCGGTTTTGCGAGAACCCGAACCGCAAGGCCGATCGCGAACCAGGCATCCTGCTCGATCAGGGCTTCGGACTGTTGATTTCCGGCGAGAAGTGACCCTGGATTTCCACTGAGAAGTGACCCGGGGTGATGGTGGTCTTGGGTCAGGTTGCGGTCAAGTTTCGGGGCTTCTCCTTTGAGGGTTTAGGTGGTTTGGCCGAGCTGGCTCTGAAGCGGAAGCTGTCGTTTCCGGTCTCCAGGATATGGCAGTGGTGCGTGAGCCGGTCGAGCAAGGCCGTGGTCATCTTGGCATCGCCGAAGACCGTGGCCCATTCGGAGAAGCTGAGATTGGTGGTGATGATGACGCTGGTGCGCTCATAGAGCTTGCTCAGCAGGTGGAAGAGCAAGGCGCCACCGGAGGCGCTGAACGGCAGATAGCCGAGTTCATCGAGGATGACGAGATCGGTGTGGACGAGGCGGCCGGCGATCTGTCCAGCTTTGCCCTGGGCCTTTTCCTGTTCGAGGGCGTTGACGAGCTCGACGGTGGAGAAGAAGCGGACCCGCTTGTGATGATGCTCGATGGCGTGGACTCCGAGAGCCGTGGCGATGTGGGTTTTGCCGGTACCTGGACCGCCGATCAGGACGACGTTGTGTGCGTCGTCGAGGAACTCGCAGCGATGGAGCTGGCGGACGAGCGCCTCGTTGACCTCGCTACTGGCGAAGTCGAAGCCGGCGAGGTCGCGATAGGCCGGGAAGCGCGCGGTCTTGAGCTGGTAGGTGGTCGATCGCACCTCCCGTTCGGCGGTCTCGGCCTTCAAGAGTTGGGCGAGGATCGGCATGGCGGTCTCGAAGGCCGGTGATCCCTGTTCCGTTAGCTCCGTGATGGCCTGGGCCATGCCATGCATCTTGAGGCTGCGCAGCATGATGACGATGGCTCCACTGGCTGGATTATGACGCATGGCGCGCCTCCCTGGCTCGGCGCAGGGCGTCATAGCGCTCGACGTTGGCCTGAGGCTCAGTGGTCAGCGTGAGGGCGGGGGGAGCCGGGATCGTTGGCGTGCTCAGCGGCGTACCGTCGATCAGCCGGTGCAGCAGGTTGATGATGTGGGTCTTGGTCGGCACGCCGGCCTGAAGGGCGAGCTCTACGGCCGTGAGCACGACCTGCTCATCGTGCTGGAGGACCAAGGACAGAATCTCGACCATCTCGCGGTCACCGCATGGCCGCTTGAGCAAGTGCTGCTGCAGGGATCGAAACGCGGGCGGCATCTCAGCGAACGGCGCGCCGTTGCGCAGGGCACCGGGCTTGCGCTGGACGACGGCCAGATAATGCCGCCAGTCATAGACGGTCCGGCTCAGACGATCATGAGAGCGAGCGAACACCCGGCGATGCTCGCAGATTGCTTGCCCTTCAGCGACGAGGACGATCCGGTCGGGATAGACCCGCAGGCTCACCGGACGGTTTGCGAAGGAGGCCGGCACGCTGTAGCGATTGCGCTCCAGATGAACGAGGCAGGTCGGGGAAACGCGTTTGGCGTGCTCGACGAAGCCGTCGAACGGCCGCGGCACCGCCATCAGGTGCCGGATCTCCTCGCTCCAGACATCGGCGATCGAGCCGGGCTGCGAGCCGTGCCCGGTCTGTGACCACAACTCCCGGCACCGGGTCTCCAACCAGTCGTTCAGAGCTTCCAGGGAGGGGACGTTCGGCAGGGGTTGCCAGAGCCGACGACGGGCATCCTGTACGTTCTTCTCAATCTGCCCTTTCTCCCAGCCGGAAGCGGGGTTGCAGAACTCCGCCTCGAACAGGAAGTGGCTCACCATGGCCGAGAAGCGGATGTTGACCTGGCGTTCCTTGCCGCGGCCGACCTTGTCGACGGCCGTCTTCATGTTGTCGTAGATGCCCCGCCGTGGCACGCCGCCCAACACCCGGAAGGCGTGGTTATGGGCATCAAACAGCATCTCGTGGGTCTGGAGCAGGTAGGCTCGAAGCGTGAAGGCCCGACTGTAGGACAGCTTGACATGGGCGACCTGGAGCTTGGTGCGCTCGCCGGCAATGATCGCCCAATCCTCCGACCAGTCGAACTGGAACGCCTCGCCCGGCACAACGGCCAGCGGCACGAAAGTACCGCGGCCGCTGGTCTGTTGCTCACGCAACCGGGCAGCCTTCCAGTCCCGGGCAAAGGCCGCGACCCGATTGTACGACCCCTCATAGCCGAGGGTCACCAGATCAGCGTGCAGCTGTTTGATCGTACGCTTGTGCTTGCGCGACTTGCCGCTCTCGACCCGCAGCATCGCCGCGAGCTTGTCGGCATAGGGATCGAGTTTGCTCGACCGCTCGGGAAGATGAAACCGGGGTTCGACGCTGTCCGCCCGCAGGTACTTGCGCACGGTGTTCCTCGAAAGGCCGGTGCGGCGGGAGATATCCCGGATCGAGAGGTGATCCCGATAATGCCAGCGTCGGATGACGCTCAATAACTCCATGTCGATCACTCCGCTGTCCCCCGCGATGCCGCGTGAGACGTGGTGAAAACATGGGTCACTTCTCGATGGAAAAATCCGTGCCTACCGGGTCAACTCTCAGTGGAAATCAACAGAGTTACAGGATTTTGCGTTCTCGCAGCGCGCCGTTGTTGAAGATGACTGAGATCGCAGTGTATCAGTCGACAGGAACCGCGGCAGGCTTGTCGGAGCGCCGTTCGGTTTGCCCTGGCCCACATCATCCCGACGATGGCGACTGGTATCGCCCGGCACCACACGTTAAGGTTCCAGGTCTGCTCCGAGCCCTGATGGGAGCAGGCACGGCGGGGTGGTAGGCGAACCTTACCATCCCGCCTCCAGCCCATCGTGGTTCAGGGGCTCGCACTGTTCAGGACCGTGATGCAGACGTTGGGCTGCCTAAATTCCGTAATGGGCCGGGCGGTTTGGTCCGGCTTCGAGCGCAGGATTTGTTCCGGCTGTGATCGTGCCGGAGGTCGCGGCGGCGACCGGCCCGCTGATGGCGGACGGCAGCGGCCGGATCGAGATCGTGATGGCGAACGGGCGGCGGGTGCTTGTAGATCGCGATGTCGACGTCCGGGATCTCCGCCCGGTCCAGCGTCACGCCGTAGAAGAAACGCAACGCACAGACCGTCTGGCTCAGCGCCGGCCAGGAAATGCCCTGCGACACCAGATAAACCTGGAACGCACGGACGTCCTCCAGCCCCATCCGATCCGGCGACCGGCCGAAATAACGGCTGAACTTCGCCACCGCATGCAGATAGGATCGTTGCGTCGCGGGCGACAGGTTGCGCAAGCTCATGTCGTCGATCATGCGACGGCGCAGCGGGCTTACCGCTGCCGTGGCTTCAGCCATGGGATGGTCTCCTGGTCAGGGGTTGGTCTCAGCAAACAAACCTTCCCATCAGGAAGCCATTCAAGCCAATGCACGCGCCACTCCCGCGTCAGCGGGTTCGTTCAATCCTTCTCAAACGCCCTCTGAGATAGGTCTGGGCGATGAAATGATCGTAGGCCATCGCTTATAACGATGACTCGGCTTTGCATTGCCGGCGAGGGGGATGCTTTCTCAAGCAGCGTCCTCGAGCTGGATATGCAGTTTGAAGCCCGCCGCCGTCGCCACGTTGACCAGGGCGTCCAGCGAGAACTTGTCGAGCTTTCCGCGCAGGAGATCGTTCAGCCGGGGCCGCGTCAGGCCGAGGCGCTTCGCAGCCTGATCCTGCGGCACGTTCCACGACTTGACCCGCTCGCGGATGCCCAGCAGCAGGTCAGCGCGCGCCGTCAGATTCGCCGCCTCTGCCGGCGTATCGGCCAGCGCGTCAAAGACGCTATCGAAGACTTCAACATTCACAATTTCGGCGTTCATTGTTCCGCCTTCCAAGTTTTCAGCCGTTTCGCGGCTAGATCAATGTCCTTTTGTGCAGTCTGTTGCGTCTTTTTCTGGAATGCATGAAGCACAAGCACCCGATCCGGCAACGTCGCCAAATAGATCACGCGAAACGCGCCTGATGCCTCTCTGATCCTTATTTCCCTAACGCCCGCCCCGACCGTCTTCATGGGTTTCCAGTCGGACGGTTCGAGGCCCGTTTGCACCGCCCGGAGTTCAACGCCCGCGCTACAGCGTGCGTCGTCTGGGAAGTTTCGTAGAACCTCGCGGCTGTCACCAAGAAAATGAATCGGCTTTGAGGTCGCAGGCTCCATTTGGGTGAGTGTATCAAAACAGAGACAGTCGCGCAATGTGCAAAAGGCTGGCGCTCGCTTCATGGGACATGCCTCGATCGAACTCCTGTCAGGACGGGAAAATCGCGAGTCGCAGAAATCAACATTATAGAATAAAATCAAGGAGATAGTGTCGTCAGCCCCGGAGACCGCCGTTTGTCACCATCTTCCGGTCTCGGTGAGGCCTGGTATGAATAAGCATCGAAGCAGCGCCCCAACTCATATAGCCGTAACACTTTGATTTGGCCGACGATTTCATTCCGATGGGGGTCCCGATCGGCGCCGATCGGGACCCCCATTATCTGCTAAGTTAACGAACCAGATCAACGGGTTGTCCCTTATCCCACCCGGGGTCCACTTCGGCGCGTTTTCACAGCCGCCCCCAAAAAGCAGCCGATGATGGAGCCGAGCCCGCCGATGATGACGATGAACAGCAGCTGGAACGAGCGGTCGATGGAGAAAGCGTAGGGCTCCCACGAGCGCAGGTTGACGAACGCCCACAGCGCCCCGGCGAGCCCCAGGATGAAGGAGGAGATGGCGAACGCGGTCAGCTTCGACTGCATGGGGCGGATGCCGATGATCTCGGCCGCGATGTCCATGTCGCGGATCGCCATCCATTGCCGGCCGAGATTGCCCCGCACCAGGTTCGCGGCGCCGAGCGCCACGAGGACGGCGATGGCGAGGACGAGCAGACAGCGTTCCACCGGCGAGTCCACGTGCCAGCCGGCGATGACGAGGGGCGGCGCAGTGACCGAGCCGGGGTGACCAAATCGGCGGTGTCGCGTCGCTTCGTGGCGCTGTCGGCCGAAAAAATGAAGGCGTGGATGGCCGCCGACCTTTCCCCGTTGGATCTGCTGGTTATCCAGATCGACGGTATTCATATCGATCAGGACCTGATCCTGCTGGCCGCGGTCGGCGTCGACGGCAACGGCGACAAGCACCCGCTCGGGGTCATGGAAGGGGCGAGCGAGAACGCCGCCGTCTGCCAGGCCCTGCCCGACAACATGGTCGGCCGCGGCCTCGATCCCTCCGTCTGTCGCCTGTTCATCATTGATGGCTCACGCGCCCTGTCGAACGCGATCCGCAACAGCTTCGGGCGAAGGGCGCCGATCCAGCGCTGTCAGGTCCACAAGGCCCGCAACATCACCGAACGGCTGCCGAAATCCCTGCATGCCTCGGTGCGCAGGGCTCTTCGCCAAGCCTGGGAACTCGATGACGCCGACATGGCCGAAAAGCTGATCCGCAATCTCGCCCGTCGCCTCGAGCGCGAGGCCCCGGGCGTGTCGGCCAGCATCCTGGAGGGCCTCGACGAGATCCTCATCGTCACCCGCCTCGACCTGCCGACCGAGTTGCGTCGATCGCTCGCCTGCACCAACATTATCGAGAACATGAACGGTACCATCCGTCGGATTTGCCGCAACGTGAAGAGATGGCGTGACGCGGCGACGATCCGTCCTTCACGACCCCGTGCCTACGCCTCCCTCGTCCAGCGCGACAAGGGCGAGCACAAACTCATCTGGTCGCGATGGCCGGCCACGGGCGCTCCGCTTCCCGCAAGGCGCCCGCCGCCTACACCCATCGACAGTCAAATCGGCGGCACAGGGAGCGCGACCCCGCAGAAAGCCAGGCGCATCGCAGGCAGCGTCAGCCCACAAAGCGATCGGCTCCTCGGAGGCCGTCGCCGAGTGTTGTCGGTTCGCGTGATATGGAAGACGCTGAAGTGACCGGTCAGCCGTCGCAATCGCGACGTCCCACCGACGCTTCTCAAGTGAGGGACGGTGATCGCGTCACCGATCGTCCTGACGGAGCGAGACGGCATGCACAAAACGAGTGAAGTGCTTGATGTGAATAGACCACCGGCCTCACCCGACGTCGCACCCGACTCAGCCTGGCACGCCCTCGCGCCCGATGCGGTTCTCGACGCGCTTCGCACGACCATCGATGGCCTCTCCGAGCGCGAAGCAACGGGTCGCCTTGAGGCCTATGGTCCCAATCGCCTGCCTCAGGGGACCTCGCGCAGTCCCCTCGCGCGCTTTCTGCTGCAATTTCACAATCTCCTCATCTATGTCCTGCTGGCCGCAGCGGGGCTGGCCGCGGCGATGGGACATGGCACGGACGCCCTCGTGATCCTTGCCGTCACACTTATCAACGCGATCATCGGCTTTGTTCAGGAAGGTCGCGCCGAGAAGGCTCTTGATGCCATCCGCGCGATGATCGACCCGCACGCCTCGGTCATCCGCGACGGCCGCCGTGTCACGGTTGGAGCGGACGCGGTCGTTCCTGGCGACATCCTGATGCTCGAGGCCGGCGACCGGGTGCCGGCGGACCTGCGGCTCCTCAGGGCGCGCAGCCTGAGGGTGGACGAGGCGACCCTCACTGGAGAATCCGTTCCCGTCGACAAATCGGTTCAATCCGTCGATGCCGGCGCCGCACTTGGCGACCGGTTGTCGATGGCCTTCTCCGGCACCTTCGTGACCGGCGGACAGGGAATCGGCGTCGTCGTGGCAACCGGCGCCGCCACCGAGCTCGGGCGGATCAGCACCATGATCGGTGCGGTGACGCAGCTGACCACGCCCCTCATCCGGCAGATGGACCGGTTCGCCCGCCAGATCACCATTGCCGTGCTCGGCATCTCCGCTCTCGTGTTCGCTTATGCCACGCTCGCCCGAGCCTACGACCTGGACGAAGCGTTCATGGTTGTGGTCGGCCTTGCGGTCGCGGCCATCCCCGAGGGCCTGCCCGCGGTGATGACGGTCACGCTCGCCGTCGGCGTCCAGCGCATGGCGCGCCGCAACGCCATCGTCAGGCGCCTGCCCGCCGTCGAGACGCTGGGCTCCGTCTCGGTGATCTGCTCCGACAAGACCGGCACGCTCACCCGCAACGAGATGACGGTGAGCATGGTGGTCACCGCCGACCGAGAGATCGAGGTCGAGGGCGCTGGCTATGCGCCCACGGGCGGCTTCCGGATCAAGGCAGGCGCCCCGCTCGATCCCGCCAGTGATCCGGTTTTGGTGGATCTGTCGCTTGCCGCCCTCCTTTGCAACGATGCTCACCTGCGCCAACGCGGCGAGGACTGGCTGGTCGACGGCGATCCCATGGAAGGGGCACTGCTCTCGCTGGCGATCAAGGCCGGGCACGAACCGACGGCCGTCCGGACCAGCTTCCCCCGCCTGGATGAGATCCCCTTCGATTCCCGGCATCGCTACATGGCGACGCTCCATGCCGGCAACGCGCAGCCGCCGGTGGTCGCCTACGTGAAGGGCGCGCCCGAACGCATCTTCGCCATGTGCAGCCATGTGGCGGCGCTCGACGGCGAGCGGCCGCTCGATCACCGCCTCTGGCACAACCGGATCGATGCCCTCGCCGAAAGTGGCCAGCGGGTCATCGCGATCGCACGGCGCCCCCTGGAGGCGGGCACACAGGAGATTTCGCCGGCCGAGGTCGCTCAAAATCTCACGCTGCTCGGTCTGGTGGGGCTCATCGATCCGCCGCGCCAGGAGGCGGTGGCGGCGATCGCCGAATGCAAGGCGGCGGGCATCAGCGTCAAGATGATCACCGGCGATCACGCCGCGACGGCACGCGCCATCGCGCGCCAACTCGGCCTTGGCGACGATCCGAAGAGCGTGACCGGCCAGGAACTCGATGGGATGGACGATGCCTCGTTCCGCAGGCACGCCCTGGAGGCGACCGTCTTCGCCCGCACCAGTCCCGAGCATAAGCTCCGCCTTGTCGAGGCGCTCCAGCTGGACGGCTCGATCATCGCCATGACGGGCGACGGGGTCAATGACGCGCCAGCGCTGAAGCGTGCGGATGTCGGCGTGGCCATGGGCGGAAAGGGCACCGAGGCCGCCAAGGAAGCCAGCGAGATGGTGCTCGCCGACGACAATTTCGCCTCGATCGTCGCCGCCGTGCGCGAAGGGCGCACCGTCTACGACAACCTCTCCAAGGTGATCGCCTGGACGCTGCCCACCAACGGCGGCGAGGCCGCCACCATCATCCTGGCGATCCTGTTCGGCCTCACGCTTCCCATCACGCCGGTGCAGATCCTCTGGGTCAACATGATCACGGCTGTCACGCTTGGCCTGACCCTCGCCTTCGAACCGACGGAACCGGGGGCGATGCGGCGTCCCGTGCGCCCCGCCCGCCAGGCGCTGCTCTCGGGCCGCCTCCTGTGGCGCATCCTGTTCGTGTCCGCCCTCATGGTCGCCGGGACGTTCGGCATCTATACTTGGGCCACGTCCCGTGGACTGTCGGTCGAGACGGCGCGCACCATGGTGGTCAACACGCTCGTCGTGCTGGAGATCTTCTATTTGTTCAGTGTCCGCTACGTGCATGGCACTTCGCTAACCTGGCAAGGGCTTCTCGGCACGCGGGCCGTGCTGGCCGGTGTCGCCACCGTGGTCGGGGCACAGCTCGCCTTCACCTATCTGCCTCCGATGCAGGCGGTCTTCGGCAGCCGTCCCGTGTCGCTTGGCGATGGCATGGCCATCGTTGCGGTCGGCGTTGCGCTGCTGGTCATCGTGGAGGCGGAGAAGCGGCTTGCTGCCGCGTGGGGCGCGCGGCACGCATGAAAGGGAGGGACCCTTGCGCGAGGATGGCATCTCGCGCGCCGTGACACACCCCGGGCTCTGCGTGACGCTGCGTCTCGTGGTAGAAGGCTGAAAGCGTAGCTTTCGGAGAGATGGCTGACAGTCTATCCAGGGGACGACGATCCGCGGAGGAAACCTTCGATGCTGAAAAACGTGCTGGTCCTGCTCGGCGAGAGCACCTCCAGTGCCGTGGCGAGCGCATATGCCCGGCGGCTCGTCAAGGCGCAGGACGCCCAGATCACATCAGTGTCAGGAGTTGATCTGTCATTCATCGAAGCTCCCATGCCCGGCACCATCGGCGGTGCGGCGTATCACGCGCAGATGGAAACGGGCCTCAAGGCTCAGGCCAAGAAGGCGCGCCGGCGTGTCGCGGAAACCTTTGAGAGAGAGTGTGCCAACGACGGAATCGTACCAAAAGGCATCAGCTTCGACGGCGATCCCTTTGAACAGGTGACGGCCGCAAGCGCGACGTCCGATCTTGTTGTCACCGGTCACGATGTCACTTTTCGCGGCACACAGCGCGAGCGGAACTCCGACACCTTGAATCAGCTGCTTTTCACGACCCCGCGTCCGGTTCTCGTCTGCCCGGATCAGCTTCCCTCCGTAGGCTCCGTCCTCATCGCCTATGACGGAAGCCTGCCGGCCATGCGCGCGCTCCAGCTCTTCGTGCTGATCGGCGCTTGGAAGGGCCGTCGCGTGCAAGTTTCCTCCGTCGATTCGAACCTCCAGACCGCGGAGCGGCTGGCTGGCGAAGCCTCGGCCTACCTCCATCTCCATGGATACGAGGCCGATCCGCGCCCTATCGGCTCCGCGGAGCCCCCCGCGGAGATCATCGGCGTGCAGGCCGCCCATGGCCAGGCCGAGCTTCTGGTCATGGGCGCCTACGGCCATCGCGGTCTCAAGGAATTCCTCTTCGGATCGACGACGCAGAGCCTCATTGGCGCGCCGAAATCCTGCATCTTCCTGTACCATTAGCGCGGCAGCCGGGCCATCGGCCCGCGCCCCTTGAACCATATCGGGAGCGCTTCGGCCAAACAGGGCCGCCACATTCCACCGGGGCTCGCAGAGCCTCATCCACCTGACCAAAGCCAGGCGTGACGAGGCATCCGACGGTGACACTGCTTCTCGTAATCCTCATTCCCTTCCTCGGCGCCCTGATCCCGCCGCTGGTGATCCGCTCCGGGCGCAACACCTGCGCGGCGGCGACGGGCGCCGTGACGCTGCTCGCCCTCGCTCTGCTCCTCTCCCACGCGCCGGCGGTGTTCTCCGGCGCGGTCCCCATGGCGGGCGTGGCCTGGGTTCCGTCCAGGGGCCTTTCCTTGTCCGTGTTCGCGGACGGGCTCGGCTTCTTCTTTGCGGCCATGATCCTCGCCATCGGCCTGCTGGTGATCGTCTACGCGCGCTTCTATCTGTCGCGCGAGGATCCCATGGGCCGCTTCTTCGCCTACCTGCTCCTGTTCCAGGGGGCCATGGTGGGCGCGGTCCTGTCCGACAACGTCATCGCGCTGCTGGTCTTCTGGGAGCTGACGAGCCTCACCTCATTCCTGCTCATCGGCTTCTGGACCAAGCGCGCGGAGGCCCGGCAGGGCGCCCGCATGGCGCTGGTCATCACCGGCGGCGGCGGGCTGGCGCTCATCGCCGGCCTGCTGCTGGTGGCGCAGGCGGCGGGTTCCTACCAGCTCACGGACATCCTCGCCCGCGGCGAGATGGTGCGCGCCTCGCCGCTCTATCTGCCGGCGCTGGCGCTGGTGCTGACGGGCGCCTTCACCAAGTCCGCCCAGTTCCCGTTCCATTTCTGGCTGCCCCACGCCATGGCGGCGCCGACGCCGGTCTCGGCCTATCTCCATTCGGCCACCATGGTGAAGGCGGGCGTGTTCCTGCTGGCGCGACTGTGGCCGGTGCTGGCGGGCACCGACGCCTGGTTCCTCATCGTCGCGCCGGTGGGGCTCGCCACCATGCTCCTCGGCGCCGCCATCGCCCTGTTCAGGAACGACCTGAAGGGCCTACTGGCCTATTCCACGGTGAGCCACCTCGGTCTCATGACCATGCTGCTCGGCCTCGGCACGCCCATGGCGGCGGTGGCGGCCGTGTTCCACGTCATCAACCACGCCACCTTCAAGGCGGCCTTGTTCATGAGCGCGGGCATCGTCGATCACGAGGCGGGCACCCGCGACATCCGCCGCCTCGGCGGCCTCATGGCGCTGATGCCCATCACCGGGACGCTGGCGCTCATCGCCGCCGCCTCCATGGCCGGCGTGCCCCTGTTCAACGGCTTCCTCTCCAAGGAGATGATGCTGGAGGAGGCGGCGCACACCTCCTATCTGGGGCTCGATTTCCTCTTCCCCGTGCTGGCGACGGTGGCGGCCGTCTTCTCGGTGGCCTATGCGGCACGCTTCGCCATCGGCACCTTCCTCGGCCCCGCGCGGCACGATTATCCGCACCATCCCCACGACTCGCCGCTCGGTGTGTGGCTGCCCGTGGCGGTGCTGGTGGTGCCGGTGATCGCCATCGGCCTGTTTCCCGCTCCCGTGGCCGGGCCGCTGGTGGCGCTGACGGCCGGGGCGGTGATCGGCGGGCCGCTGCCGGATTATCACCTCGTTTTGTGGCACGGCATCACGCCGGCCCTCCTCATGAGCCTTCTGGCCTTCGCCGGCGGCGCGGCGCTGGTCCTCGCCTTCCGCCGGGCCGATGGCGTGCGCGCGCGCCTGCCGCGCCTCGACGCCAAGACCATGTTCGAGCTGGCCACCGGCGCCCTGGTGGTGGCGTGCCGGCGCAGCCTCGGCGCCCTGCATGACGGGGCACTCACCCGCTACATGGGCGTGACGGTGGCGACGCTGGTCGCGGTCGGCGGCTACGGCTTCTGGAGCGCCACCCACGGCGCCGGCACCCGCCCTCTCCTGCCCGTGACCGCGCCCGCCGTGACCACCTTTCTCGCCCTCGTCCTGGCCAGCGGTGCGGTATTGCTGTTCCATGGCGAACGGCTGACGGCGCTGATCCTCACCGGCGTGGTGGGCGTGGTGGTGGCCCTCGCCTTCCTGCAATTCTCCGCCCCGGACCTCGCCCTGACGCAGATCTCGGTGGACGTGGTCACCACCATCCTCATGCTGCTCGCCCTCAACCTCCTGCCGAAGGCGACGCCAAGGGAGGAGAGCCGGGCGGTGCGCTGGCGCGACGGCACCGTCGCCGGCCTCGCCGGGCTGGGCGTGGCGGGCCTCGCCTATGCGGTCCTGACGCGCGACGGCACATCCATCTCCGATTATTACCTCGCCCAGTCCAAGCCCGGCGGTGGCGGCACCAATGTGGTGAACGTGATCCTGGTGGACTTCCGCGGCTACGACACCTTCGCCGAGATCATCGTGCTCGGCATCGCCGCGCTCGCCATCTACGCCCTGCTCGATCCGACACTGAAAGGCGCGGCGGTTCGGCGCATCAAGGCGATGCTGCCCCGGGTCGAATCCCAGGACGCCCATCCCCTGCTCCTCGTGGTGGCGACCCGCGTGCTGCTGCCCTTGTCGCTGGTGGTGGGCGCCTACATCTTCCTGCGCGGGCACAATGAACCCGGCGGCGGCTTCGTCGCCGGGCTCGTGGTCGCCATCGCCCTCATCATGCAATACATCGCCTCCGGCTATGGCTGGGCGGCGGAGCGCATGAAGGTGGATTCCCAATCCATGATCGGCGCGGGCGTGGCCATCGCCGGGCTGACCGGCATCGCCGCCTTCGCCTTCGGCCGGCCGTTCCTCACCTCGACCTTCGGCTATCTGCACTGGCCCGTGGTGGGCACGTTCGAGGTGGCCTCGGCCATGGCCTTCGACCTCGGCGTGTTCCTCACCGTGGTGGGGGTGATGGTGCTGTCGCTGGCACAGCTGTCCCGCGTCGCCCGCCGCATCGATCCGGCGCCCGAGGGCAAGGACGCCATGGACGTGCCGCTGGAACGCGCAGCCTCCGGCGCTACCGGCAGGGAGGGCTGAGCCATGGAGCTTCTCGTCGCCGCCGCCATCGGCATCCTCACCACGGTGGGCATCTACCTGATCCTGCGCGCCCACACCTTCCCGGTGATCCTCGGCCTGACCTTCCTGTCCTATGCGGTGAACGTGTTCCTGTTCGCCATGGGCCGGCTCGCCATCGACCGCCCGCCGGTGATCTCGCCGGACGCTGCGGGCTATACCGATCCCCTGCCCCAGGCGCTCGTGCTCACCGCCATCGTCATTTCCTTCGGCATGACGGCGCTGATCGTGGTGCTGGCGCTGCGCGGCTATCTGGAGACCGGCTCCGACCACAGCACCCTCGACGTCCCGCGCCGGACCGACGCGGGAGGCGGGGCATGACCGCGCCGCTGGACCACATGACGATCCTGCCGGTGATCCTGCCCGCCATGGCGGCGGCCTTCCTGGTCCTGGCCCTGCGCCACCACCTCAAGCGCCAGCGCATCGTCTCCATCGGCGTCACGCTCCTCCTGGTGGGAATCGCCGCCTTTCTCCTCGCCCAGGCATCGGACGGCACGGTCCGCGCCTACCGGCTGGGCGACTGGCCGGCGCCCTACGGCATCACGCTGGTGCTCGACCGGCTGTCGGCCACCCTGCTGCTGCTCACCGCCCTGCTCGCCTTGTGCGTGGTGGTCTATGCCGCCGGGGGCGTGGATGGGCGGGGGCGGCACTTCCATCCCTTGTTCCAGTTCCAGCTGATGGGCATCAACGGCGCCTTCCTCACCGGCGACGTGTTCAACCTGTTCGTATTCTTCGAGGTGATGCTGATCGCCTCCTACGGGCTCATGCTGCATGGCGGCGGCCCGGGCCGGCTGAAAGCGGGCTTCCAGTACGTGGCCATCAACCTGCTCGCCTCGGTCGTCTTCCTTGTCGGCGTGGGGCTGATCTACGCCGTCACCGGCACCCTCAACATGGCCGACCTCGCCGTGAAGGTGCCGCAGGTGGCCGAGGCCGACGCCGGGCTCCTGAAGGCGGGGGCGCTGCTGCTCTTCCTCGTCTTCGCCACCAAGGCGGCGCTGGTGCCCCTGCACTGGTGGCTTCCGGCCACCTATGCCGGGACCTCGGCCCCCGCCGCTGCCTTGGTCATGATCATGACCAAGGTGGGCGCCTACGCCATCATCCGCATCTACGGCCTCGTCTTCGGCGCCGGCGCGGGTCCGCTGGCGCTGGCGGCGGCACCGTTCGTCGTTCCGGCGGCTCTCGTGACGCTGGTGGTCGGCGCCATCGGCCTGGTGGGCAGCCGCACCCTGCGCGATCTTTCCGCCTTCGCGGTCATCGCCTCCATGGGCACGCTGCTCGTCGCCATCGGCCTGTTCGACGCCCCGGGGCTCTCGGCCGGGCTCTATTATCTCGTCCATTCCACGCTCGCCGGCGCGGCCCTTTTCCTCATTGCCGGGCTGGTGCAGGAGCAGCGGGGCGCGGCGAGCGACCGGCTGGTGCCGGCGCCCGCCATGGCCGGCGAGACGCTGCTGGGCGGCCTGTTCTTCCTCGCGGCCGTCGCCCTCGTGGGGCTGCCGCCACTCTCCGGCTTCCTCGGCAAGGTGATGATCCTGGAGGCCACGCAGGCCGCCACCATCTGGCCCTGGATCTGGGGCTCATCCTCGCCGCGAGCCTCATCATGACCTTCGGCTTCGCACGGGCGGGGTCGGTGCTGTTCTGGGCCAGCGGCCCGGCATCCGAAACCAGGCCGCCGCCGCCCTTGCCCCTGGCCGCGGTGGTGCTGCTCCTCGGGCTCATGGTCGCCTGGACGCTGGCGGCCGGCCCCATGACAGAGTCGCTCCAGCTCACCGCTCGGCAGGCCCTCGACCGCTCCGCTTATATCGGCGCGGTGCTGGGGCCGGACGTGCGCCTTGCGGGGGGAGACTGACATGCGCGCGCACCTCCTCCCCCATCCCTTGCTCACGGTGCTCGTCACCCTCGTCTTCGTCTTCCTCATGAACGAGGTGACCCCGGGCGTGGTGGTGCTGGGGCTGATCCTCGGCCTCGCCATCCCCCTGCTCACCGCGCCCTTCTGGCCGGGCCGCCCGAGGCTGAAGGCGCCCCTCACCATCGTGGAATACGCGCTCGTGGTGCTATGGGACATCGTGGTTTCCAACATCGAGGTGGCGAAGCTGATCCTGTTCCGGCGCGGTGAGAGCCTGCGCACGCGGTATGTGAGCGTGCCCCTCGACCTTGAGACCCCCGAGGCCATCGCCATGCTCGCCGGCACCATCACCATGACGCCGGGCACGGTGAGCGCGGACCTTTCCGCCGACGGCAAGGCACTTCTGGTGCATTGCCTCGATACCGGCGACCCGAAGGCGACGGTCGCCGCCATCAAGGCCCGCTACGAACGCCGGCTGAAGAGGATCTTCGAATGATCGCCTCCGCCATCGCCATCGCGGGGGGCGCCATCTGCCTCGCGATTGCGCTCACGCTCTATCGCATCGCAGTCGGCCCGGACGCCACCGACCGCGTGCTGGCGCTCGACACGCTGGTGATCGAGGCCATCGCCCTCATCGTGCTCGGCGGCATCGCCTACGGCACGGCCATGTATTTCGAGGCGGCGCTGCTGTTCGCCATGGTGGGGTTCGTGACCACCGTGGCCTTCTGCAAGTTCCTGCTGCGCGGCAACGTCATCGAATAGGAGACGCCTATGCATCCCCTCGTCGAGGCGCTGGTCGCGGCGCTGATCCTCATCGGCGCATTCTTCCTGCTCGTGGGAGCCCTGGGCCTTGCCCGGCTGCCCGACATGATGCGCCGCCTGCACGGCCCGACCAAGGCGACGACGCTCGGCATCGGCGCGCTGCTGATCGCCTCCATGGTCTATTTTGCGGCGGTGCGCGGCGGCTTCTCCGTCCATGAGCTGCTCATCACGCTGTTCCTCTTCCTCACCGCGCCGGTGAGCGCCCAGATGCTGGCGAAGGCACACATCCTGCGCTCGGGCGCGGGGCGCGACCTGCCACCGACAGGTAGGCGCGCGGAATGGGCAACGCTGGACGACAGCAAGCCAGATGGGACATGATCTTTCGCGGGCACGACGGGCCGCGGCTCTTAGAGCCGATCCGGGAAGTTTTGATTCCTGATCATTGGCTTAAGGCCAGGCGCCTGAGCATGAGGCGGATCATGGCGAGGCGGATGAAGGCTGCGGCTTTCCGGGTGTGGCGTTCATAGTCCCTGGCGAGGCGGCGGCAGCGGCTGATCCAGGCCAGCGTTCGCTCGACGATCCAGCGCTTGGGAAGGACGACGAAGCGGTGGCGTGACGCGATCCTCAACCACATGTTTCCGCACGCACCACAGCCAGCGGAGCTTTTTCACTACACCCGCCGATTCGCTGAAGGGTATTGCCAAGACGGGGCACCTGCGCCTCCATTGGGTCCGCAAGCGCATTGATCAGGGTGAGCTCGAACCCTTCGCCATCAAGCATCGGCTGAAAGGTTACCTCGATTCAGCGGATAGTGAGCCGTACTTCAAGACCTTGTCCAAGGACCTCTTCTACATTTCGCTGACATGTCCGGGTGGCGGTGACGAATTCGAACTATGGCGCGCCTTTGCGCTGGGCGGCACCGGAGTGCGATTGAAGCTCTCGGTGAACCCCTCGCGCGCCGAGCTGCGGAAGATTCAGTATGAACCACCCGCAGGCACGCTCCTGACGGAACGGAACAGCACGCTTGCAGCCGAGGGTGAGCCACCCTTTGTGCCGTGGACGGTGTCGAAGATCGGCGCCTTCTATCTGCCGGCCACGCTTCATCGGGAAAATGAGGTGCGGCTGCTCATAATGAGATACCCAGGAGGCCGAGGCGAGACCGAATTTGACGGCCAGAATCGATACTGGCCGCTGCCAATTGGCCAACACAACGATTTCTGCGACATCCAGCTTCTCGAGATCCAGTGCGGTCCCGCTGCGCAGAGGAGCGACGTGCTGTCCGCCATTGCGGGCACGCCGTTCGAGACTACTGTGCCGGTCACCTGCGCGCCTCAGCCGTAACCCTAGCCAGGCGGGAGCGAGGACAGCCGCCCTGCTGCAGGCGCCGAAGAAAGGTCCGCCCGGTCACCAGCACGACGTGGAGGCGGAACGTGCAGTGATCCTCGTCGGACAGGCCGGGGTGCGATCCATCGGTGTGGAGCATCTTGAAGAGGCCTTCGATGGAGGTGTCCGCCAGCATCTGCCGCATGTTGGCGCCCTCCTGCAGCCGGGCCGCTCTGGACGGGTTGATAGAGCGGGCGATGTCGTTGAACAGCCCCTCGAGGAACGTCCGCAACTGCGCGTTCGCGGCCTCCCAGTCGCCGCGCGTGTGCGCCTCGATGGCCTGATCCAGATGTCGGAGCGTCACCGTGAAACCGAACTGCTTCAGCAATCCCCGGACCTCGTCATCAGCCGCCGGCAGATCCACCTCTTCGGGCAAGGCGGCCCGCAGATTGGGCGCCTCGCGCCATCCGCCCCAGACCACGACATAGCCGTCGCGTGCCAGCCCGCGCAACAGATTCCTCTGGCGGGCGCTCGAGGATGATTGCTCGGCCAAGCTTACCGCCTCGCGGACAAAGGCCTCGGCCAGCGAGAACCTCCCATCGAGGGTTTCCACCGGCACGGACACGCGATCGAGTATGGTCCGACCGAGCCGATCACACTTCTTTTCGATTCCAAGCGAGGTGTCGTCCGGGATCTCCGTCTCCAGGCCCAGGCGGAGCACGATCTTGTTGATCTGTGTGTGCGTCCGGATGGACTCGGCGAGGAACTCGTTGGCCGCGACAATCGTCGGCCTGGTGAATGGCTGCGTTCTCATGGCGCCTTCAATCTCCCTCCTCGTCTTCCCCATTCTCGGGCCCGAGATCGTCCTCATCGTCGCCCGGCAGGGGGAACCCGCCGGCGCGCAGTTGCACCGTGTCGAGCAGCCCGGCGTCCTCGAGCGCCTCGATGTCGGGCAGGTCGCGCAGGGTGTCGAGCCCGAAGTGGGACAGGAAACCCGCCGTCGTCACGTAGGTGTAAGGCGCGCCCGGCTGCGGGCTGCGGGGCCCGGGACCGATGAAATCCCCCGCCCGCAGCGCGGCGATAACATCGCGGCTCACCGCCTTGCCGATCATCTCGCCGAGAGCGCCGCGGGTCACCGGCTGGTGGTAGGCGATTGAGGCCAGCACCAGCATCTCGGTCTCGGACAGCTGAACGGGTGCGGGTTCTGAGCCGAATGCGGCGTGGATGGCCTCGGCATGGCGCGGCCGGGTACGCAGCTGCCAGCCGCCGGCGACCGCCACCAGCTCGTAGGGGCGCTCGCGCAAGGCCTCGCGGATGTCCTCGATGACGAGCTCGATGCTGCAGGTCCGACCGACCACGCGCGCCAGCAGCTCCCGGTCGACGGGCCCGGGCGCGGCGAACAGCACCGCCTCGACCCGGGCCATCCATTCGCGCCAGCGTAGCTCCGCTGGCAGCTCGGCGAGCTCGGTGTCGAGACCCGTGGTGGCGCGGCGCCGGCGGGCCATGGTCAGAGCCCGTAAAGCCGGAAGGTAGGCCGGCCCGAAAGCTCGCGCACCGCATCGAGCGTCGCGAGCCGCTCGAACAGCCGGCGCGATGCCCAGCGCGACAGCGAGGGTGTCGTCAGGGAGCCCGACACCGCATCGTCGTCGAGCAGCAGCCGGACCGCCTCCCCCGCCCCCTTGGCGCGCAGCTTCGGCGCCACCACAGCGAGGCGATCGGCGCGGCGGCCGATCTCGGCGGCAAGGCGGCAGGCCTCCGCCGCGCCGGCGGCCGCGGCGAGGCACAGGGCCAGCTCGCCCCCCTCCCCTCCCGGCCGATGCCGGCGACCGCCCGGACCGCCGCGCAGCACTGGCGCGTGGACCTGGGTGGCAAGCACCGGCACCGGGATCGGCCAGTGCAGGCGCGCAGCCAAAACGAGGTCCGCGAGCCACCAGGCGAGCGCCTCGGCCGCGGGTCCAAGGGCGGGAACCGCGCCGGCGACCGCAGCGGCGGCGAGCGGCGCCGGCCGGCCGGAAGCCGCGGCCGCCCCAATCGCTTCCGGCAGGCGCTCGAACGCCGGCGCCCAGGCGAGGCCCAGCAGATTGGCGAGGGAGCGCACGCCGTCGACGTCAATGATCGGGGAGCGGGAGGCCAGGCGCCGCCAGGCGGCCAGCAGGTTCCCGGCGGGGCCCGGATCGGCGCCGGGCGGGCGCAGGTGCCAGGCATCGCGCAGCGCCGCCGCATCCTCGTGGTGGCCGAGCAGGCGGGCGACGCTCGCGGCCGCGCTGAGGGCCACCCGCTGGCGCCAGGCGCCGGCCCAGGGCGGCTCTGCTCGCACCAGATTGTCGAGGGAATTCAACGCTGCGCCAGCCAGGAAGGCGGCCTCGACCGGGTCGGCGACCGGCGCGCGCGGCACGGCCCAGCCGGGTACGGCCGGCGGCATGACGGTGGGAGCGGGCGTCGAATCGGGCCTTCTCATGGGCGGCAGGGTACAGCGAACGTGCGGTTATTGCCACGATTTTCACATTTAACCGCACGCCCTGTCGTCGAATAAAAACATCCGATAATCTTGCATTATCGGTCGTTATTCACCTTTATATAGAAATGGCCATTGTCGCTCGGCCGAGACGGCTGGAACGGCCCGGAAACCCGTCGTTTTTTGCCCCCGCTCGCCTTGGATGAACGGATTCCTCATTCTCATTGAGCGGACCGGGCGGCCGGGATCGATGGATTGCCAGTGCCGCCGCAGGCCTCCCGACGCCCCTCAGACCGGAAAATCAGCCCCTTCCGGCCCGGCCGACACCCACGCGGGTCTCCAAACACCCTGAAATCGCCTATTTCCCGCACAGAAGGCCGTAGGCGGCCGTTCTGGGCTCCGGATGACCCTCGGCCCATCTCGAGTGGCTGACCGGTCTTCACGGCCATCTCACGCAGTCGATAAAACACGCCTGCAAAGGACCGTTTCCTCCAATCTGTCTTGATTGTACAAAGGGGGTGGAATCGCCCTCCGGAGCCGCCATGGCCAGCCCCTATCTCTCCCCTTCCCGGCCGACGCGGCGGCTGATCGGCTATGCCCGGGTCTCCACCGAGGAGCAGGCAACCGACGCCCAGGTCGACGAGCTGCGCGCCGCCGGCTGCCAGATCATCCATCAGGAGCACGGCTCCGGCGCCTCGCGCGCCCGGCCAGTGCTGGCCAAGCTGATGCGCGACATCGGCGCCGGCGACGTCCTGGTCGTGGTGCGGCTCGATCGCCTCGCCCGCTCGGTCAGCCACCTGCTGGCGGTGATCGAGGACCTGGAGACGCGCCAGGCGCATTTCCGCTCGCTGCGCGACCCGATCGACACCTCGACGCCGCAGGGCATGTTCTCGCTGCAGGTGCTCGGCGCGGTCGCCCAGCTCGAGCGCGCCCTGATCGCCGAGCGCACCAAGGCTGGCATGAAGGCCGCCAAGGCGCGCGGCAATCTGGCCGGCAATCCCGGCCTGCGCGCGCGGCGGCCGGAGGCGATCCGCGCCGCCTCAGAAGCGCGCCAGCAGGTCTATGTCGGCGACCTGATCGCCTCGGCGTCGGCGTGGCTGCCGATCGTGCGCCGCATGCGGCCGCAGCATAGCTGGGACGACGTGGTGCGGGTGCTGAACCATCGTGGCCAAAACTGGACCATCGAGAAGCTGCGGCGCGCCGTCCACCGTCTGGTGCAGGAACGGCTGGCGGAGGCGGAGCTGCTCCGGCGCGCGCCGCGGCGGCCGCCGGAGGATCGGCTGATGACCCTGGTCGCCGGCATCGCCATCGCCGACCCGGATCTCAGCTTGCGCGACATCGCCGCCCAGCTCGAGCGGATGCGCGAGCGCACGCCGCGCGGCGGGCGGCAGTGGGCTGCTTCTTCCGTGAGATCGCTGCTGGACCAGGCGCGCCGGCTGGGACTCGTCGTGCCTCAGCCACAGAACGATGTCTGAGATTGTAGCGGCTCGAGCACAATGAGCGCGCAAACGAGCAACCCCGAAACGGTCAGGCCGCGGCATTTACGGCGACGCGGCCAGTGTCCATGTCGATGGCGATAGGGCCTGACCTGATGAACCGCCCACAGAACTTGGTGACATTCGTCGGGATACCGAGCCGGTTGCGGAGCGAATGCAGGCGGCGGCCCGGGTGCTGGAGTTCCTAAAACTCCACGGATGCCTAGAGCATCTGCACGATGTCAGGCCGCGCGGCTATCGGGCATCATCTCGGCGCACACCCTCTGGAAAGACGACCCAAATGGCCTTCGACGCCGACGATCTGCACCCGATGCGCTTCCTGCGCCAATTGCCCGCAGCGCGTGCGATCATCCGGCGGGAGGTCCACCACTGCCGCAACGGGTTGCTGAGTTCCGACGCCTTCCAGCGCATCGCCGACGCCGGCATGACCGCCTACAATCAAGCGCTGGGCAAACTCCCCTTTGAGAAGCGACCGGAGAGCACGGACGCGGCCGTCGATACGGTGAGCACCCTCGCCCATCTCGTGTCCTTCGCCGCCGGGGGACGCAATTCCTTCTGGCTCCCGCCTCAGTTGGTAGCACTGCTCGGGCAAACCGATCTGGGCGATATCCGGCTCGCCGAAGGTGTCGATGACGTCCGCAAGGACGGATTTCCAATCAGCAGCCCGCACCTCTCCGGTTACGAGCGCGCGGCCTTGTTCAATCAGGCCGCACTCCCCACCGCCAGCAACGTACTCGCCTTGCTTTGTAACGCTCTCTGCCTGCTATCGACGGAACCTGCGCTCGGCGCGCCCGAATGGCCGAAGCAAGCCCCCTCCACTCTTGTCGACGCGATTGCCAACGCCACCACGCCCAAGCGCCTTAGAACCGCGGTTGGCCGTCTCGCGGACGACGGCTATTTCTCGGTCCGCAGGCTCAATTTTCACACCGGTGCGGTCGAAATCCCTGCCGATGGCGCGCCGGACTCCAGCTTGCCGGGGCGCGAGGTCGCAGCGCATTGGCGGCGCAGCCATTGGCGGCGCCAGCCGCACGGTCCCGGCCTCAGCGAGCGTCGCCTTATCTGGATCCGTTCCGCACTGGTGCGCCAGGATCGCGGCGAGCCGGCCGTTGGCCACCTCTACGCGATGACGGAGTAAGGTTGAGGGACGAAGAGGACCCGCTTCCGAATTCGGCGGTGATGAACAATCCAGTCCCTACGGAGCCTCTCCCCTCCTCCGCCGATGCATCTCGAACGACTTGCGAACCGCGCTCGCGACTACATCGTGGCCTCGAGCTCGGCGAACACGCGGCGGACTTACGCATCACACTGGAGACACTTCTCCGGCCGGTGCTGGCCGGAAAAGCCTCGACCTGCAGACGCTCCTGCGGGAGCATGGCTCACCCCTTGGCGCGATCTCGATCTGAACCTGTTTGCAAACACCTCCATTTTAGAAGGTAATAGCAATCGCAGGCCATGTGGAGGATCTCAACCGCAGGGAATAGCTCCCCCTTCTTACGACCCGAACAAACGTCGGTCCCAAAAGACCGGTTGATGCAGGCTCGCCTCGATCATTTTGAACTCGGAGTGCGCCGGATTAATGAGAATGTTGCTGTCAAGCTGCGCAACAACACTCGGCACCAGCAGGATCGCGCTGCGCTTCTCCAGGCACCAGCGTTCCCCGAACACTTTGCTGACCGTCGCGGGCATGCTGTCCCAGCCCGGAAGCGCCGGCAGCGAGAAAACTTCGTAGGACAGGCCTCTTGGCAAGGTGATTTCGACATAGTGTTGGTTCGGTGGCAACCGCCCGCTGCCATGCGCCAGCTTCTCCAGCAAGGCTGTCGAATAGTGCTGGCTGGTATAGATCAACGGACTGCTGGGTGTGTTCCACCGCCCCGGCGCAATGGTCGAGCCGGTCGCGTCGAAGATTGAATAGGAACCGTTCGGATCACCGATCCTGAAGCTCGACAACGTTCGGTCGAGGATCTGCACCGTCACGCAGCGCTGCCATACTTCAGGCGGCCGAGGGTATCGAGGACCAGTTCGGCCCCGATCTCGCTTTGGATGACGACATCGATCGGGCGCTTGTCCTCGAGCATTGGATGCGGCCTGAAGAGGAAAGCGCGCGCTTCCGCCTCGCTTTGCCAGACCTCCAAGGCGAGGCTCCACACTCGTGCCAGACGCGCGAGACGCGTGCCTTCATCCGAAGATAGGCGATGCGATGCCTTGCGCCGCTCATAGGTCGCCTTGGGGACGAGCCTGTACTTGAAGTGGGCATCGCCTGGCGCCAGAAGCTGAGACACACGTTCGAGCGCTCCGAGCGGCAAGCCATCTTCGATGCGCGCGATCAGTCCGAACGGCGAACGAGCCGCCGCTTCCTTCGCGGGAAGCCCTAGCACGTCGGCGACATCCGTGAACGCAAGCATCATGGCCTCCATTTCAAGTGAGACCATACATAGCCTCACATGAGGTTGAGCGCAAGCATTTGCTCCATCTATGTCGCGCTCGCCTCTCGCTCCCAACCGATCGGTTATCCGTATCCTAGGCAATTGGAAATCCACCAATCGACAGCCTCTCAGGCACTCCACTGGCCGGCGACCGGAAAATCGAGCTTCTCGACGGGCCTCTCGGCCGGCTAATTGGTTATGTGCGTGTTTCCGCGGACGAACGGGCCGCGGAAGCGCAGGAAGTCGAACTTCCCTCGGCCGGCTGCGACCTCAGCATCTAAGAGCACAGTTCCGGCGCGGCCTGAGCCCACCCCGCCCTTGCGCAACTGCTGCAAGAGATCGCAGCCGCCGACGACACTGCGGCTCGACGGCCTAGCGCACTCCGTCAGCCATCCGCTCGAGGTGATCGAGAACACGCATTATCGGTCGTTATTCACCTTTATATAGAAATGGCCATTTTCACGGCCTTGACGCCCGCGAATGGCCAACGGCCGGGTCCAGGATCGCGAGATTCCGCGTCTGCAGGTGTCGTGCATTTCATCA
>NZ_JAIVFN010000033.1 GCF_030015065.1 Xanthobacter autotrophicus
GCTTCACCCTGCCGTCGGCCATCGTGCTTGCCGCCTGCGCCCTCGGCGCCGCCAGCCTTGCCGGGGCCGAGGGGCTCCTGCACGGGCTCAAGCTCGTGGCCGTGGCCGTGGTGGCGCAGGCGGTGTGGGGGATGACGCGCACCCTGACGCCGGATCGCCCCCGCGCCGCCATCGCCCTCGCCGCGCTCGCCCTCGTGGTGTTTATCGGCGGCGGCTTCGGGCAGCTGGCGGCCATCGCGCTGGGCGCCCTCGCCGGGCTGGTCCTGTGCGCGGAGGCGGCGCCCGCGCGGGACATGCCATCCCCTGCGGAAGCGCCGGTCCTCCCGGTGCCGCTCTCGCGGCGCGCGGGCGCGCTTTTGCTTATCCTGTTCGCGGCGCTGCTGGTGGTGCCGCCGGTGATCGCGGCGACGACGGGCATCCAGGCGCTGGCCCTGTTCGATGCCTTCTACCGCTCCGGCGCGCTGGTGTTCGGCGGCGGGCACGTGGTGCTGCCTCTGCTCCAGGCGGAAGTGGTGACGCCGGGCTGGGTCTCCACTTCCACCTTTCTCGCCGGCTATGGCCTGGCCCAGGCGGTGCCGGGACCGCTCTTCACGTTCGCGGCCTATCTCGGCGCCGCCATGGGGCCTCCCCCCAACGGCATCGCCGGGGCGGCGATCGCGCTCGGCGCCATCTTCCTGCCGGGCCTGCTGCTGGTAACCGGCATGCTGCCCTTCTGGGACCAGCTGCGGCGGCGCGCCCGCGCCCAGGCCGCCATGCGCGGCGCCAATGCGGCGGTGGTGGGCCTCCTGGGGGCGGCGCTCTACAGCCCGGTGTTCACCGGCGCGGTGTTCGGGCCGCCCGACTTCGCGGCGGCCCTCGCCGGCTTCCTGCTGCTGACGGTCTGGCGCGTTCCGCCGCTGGCGGTGGTGGTGGTGCTGGCGGCTGCAGGGCTGTTCCTCGCCTGACGAGGCGCGGCAAGCGGCCCTTTTTCAGCGGCGGCGGCGCTGGCGCGCGCGCTGGTCCTCGAGTTTCAGGCGCACCGAATCGAGGGCGCGGATGGTATCCTCCAGCCGCTTGGCGATGGCGCGCCGCATCTTCGCCGTCACGTCCGGAAAGCGCTCCAGCAAGGCGACGAAGGCGGCGCGCTGGATCGACAGCAGCTCGACCTCCCCGGCGGCCACCGCGGTGACGGGGCGCGGCGTCGGCACGATGAGCGCGGTTTCGCCGATGAGCGTGCCGGGGCCGACCTCCTTGAGCAGGCGCGGCGCGCCGGCCTTGTGGTCGTCCACGAGGCGGATGCGCCCGGAAGCGACCACATAGGCGCAATCCGCCGTCTCGCCCATGCGGAACAGAGTGTCGCCTGCCGCGAGCGTCCGTGTGCGTGCGTCTGCCGCCAGCAGGCGCAGCGCCTCGCCGTTCAGCATGTCGAAGGTGGCGACTGACCGCAGCAGCGCGATGTCCTTCTCGATGCTCACCGCAGGGGGTTCCTCACTTCTTGGGCCGACGGCCCGTTGGGTCGTCTGGCGGGGGAGCGCGCATTCCAGGGCTCAGGGCACGAGCTTGTAACCCCCGGCCTGGGTTGCGAGCAGGGTGGGGTTGGAGGGATCGGGCTCGATCTTCTGGCGCAGGCGGTAGATGTGGGTTTCCAGAGTATGGGTGGTCACCCCCGAATTGTAGCCCCACACTTCCTGCAGCAGGGTCTCGCGCGGCACCGGCGTCTTCCCGGCGCGATAGAGGTAGCGCAGGATCGCCGTCTCCTTCTCGGTCAGGCGGATCTTGGAGCCGCGCTCGGTGACGAGCAGCTTCGCGCCAGGGCGGAAGGAATAGGGGCCGATGGCGAACACCGCGTCCTCGCTCGCCTCGTGGGAGCGCATCTGGGCGCGCAGGCGGGCCAGCAGCACGGCGAAGCGGAACGGCTTGATGATATAGTCGTTGGCCCCGGCCTCGAGGCCCATGATGGTGTCGCTGTCGGTGTCGTGGCCGGTGAGCATGAGGATCGGCGCCTTGAAGCCGGCGCGCCGCATCAGGCGCACGGCCTCGCGCCCGTCCATGTCGGGCAGGCCCACGTCCATGATGACGAGATCAATGGCGCCGTTCTTCGCCAGCTCCATGGCGGCGGCGGCGGTCTCGGCGGGCACCGGCTCGAACTCGTCCTGGAGCGCGAGCTGCTCGATCAGGGCGTCGCGCAGCTCCGGGTCGTCTTCGACCACCAGGATTTTCCACGCATTGGCCATCCAATTCCTCCTGCGCCCTTGCGGGCGCGCGAATCGCGCAAGTACAGCATGCCCATGGCTTGACGCAAATTTCCATCCATCAGCACGGGGCGGGGGGTATCACATTACGTCATGACAAAGCGATATCCTGTGGGCATCTCCCAAATCACGGTGCGGCGGCGTCCGGGCGCGCGCCATCTCGGCCTCCTGCGGTGCGGCGGGCGGGCTTTTCCGGTGGCGCTGGGACGCTCCGGCATCGCCTTCGACAAGCGCGAGGGAGACGGGCGGACCCCCGCCGGCCGCTGGCGGATCCAGCGCCTCCTCTACCGGCCGGACCAGGGGCCACGCCCGGTGACGCGGCTGCCCTGCCGGCCGCTGCGCCCGCGGGATGGCTGGTGCGACGATGCTGCCGACCGGCGCTACAATCGTCCCGTCCTCCTGCCCATGGGGGGTGCCCGCGGGATCTCCCACGAGCGCATGTGGCGCGACGATGCGCTTTACGATCTGGTGCTGGTGCTCGATCACAACAGCCGGCCGCGGGTGGCGGGGCGGGGATCGGCGGTGTTCGTGCATCTGGCGCGGGAGGGGTTTCGCCCCACGGAGGGCTGCGTGGCGCTGCGCCGGGCGGACATGACGCGCCTGCTCGCGCGCCTGTCCCGCGCGCCGCTTCTGGTGGTGGAGGCGGGGTGACGGCGGCGCCGTCAGCTGGTCAGTCCGCGCACCCACATGCCCACGGCGACGCCGACGGGGACGCTGATGAGAACGGCGGTGGCCACGGTGAGATGCCCGCCGAAGACGAGGCCCATCACGGCACCCGAGACGGCCGACAGGGCGGCCACGACGAGCACGCTGCCGGGCGGCCGCGAATCAGGGGCGTCCGGCCCGGGACGCCGTGTGATGCGCACGCGCTCCGGCTCGGTGTCCAGCCTGAGATTGGCGACGACCGGCAGATCGGGGGGGAAGCGATCTCCATCCCGTCGAATGATCGAGCCTGTGGGAAATGCGTTCACGCCCTGAACCCTCGCCTTACGGCAATTCTAGTCGAAGCATCACAGTATGCAACCTATGTGCGAGGCCGGTAGTTGCTTCTTACCTGCCATGCGAATTAACGCTGGGTCGTCCGGTGCGCAGGCCTGATGCAGGCGGGCCACGGGGTGGTGAAAAATGATGCCGGCGCTCGCGGTTGTGTGCCGGATAACGGATCCGCAGTTGCCCGGCCCGGATTTTGGCGGCAGAACTCGGGTCACCATCAAGGACGGTGCCACCATGAAGTCTGGCTTGCGCTTCGCCAAGGCGCTGCTTGCAGCGTTTGTCGTCATTTGTGCCGCCCAGCCCGCGCTGGCGCAGCAGAATCGCGGACATGTCTATTTGCTGCGCGGCCTCGCCAACGTCTTTTCGCTGGGCATGGACGATCTGGCGGCCAAGATGAATGCGCGGGGCATTCCGGCCACCGTGCATGAATACGGACAGTGGCAGCAGCTCGCCGATGCCGCCGCCGCCGAGAGCCGGGCCTCGGGCAACGCGCCCATCGTCATCGTCGGCCATTCGCTGGGAGCGGACGCCGCCGTCGAGATGGCCGAGCGCCTCACCGCCCTTGGCGCGCCGCCGAAGCTGGTGGTGACCTTCGATCCGGTGGGCGTGACCCAGGTGGGTCGGTCGCTGGGCTATTTCGTCAACTATTACCAGTCCACCAACGGCTACGGTAAGCGCCTGACCGCCGGTCCCGGATTCCGCGGCAACATCGTGAACCGCAACCTCGACGCCATCGGCTCCATTGATCATTTCAACATCGAAAAGGCGCCGCGGCTGCACGAGGAGGTGATCAGCCAGGTGCGCTCCATCACCAACAAGCCGAAGCCGAAGCCCAAGCCAGCGGCTCCCGCGGCGCCGGCTGCCCCTGCCTCCGACCCGTCCGCGCCCGGCACCCAGGCGGCCGCCAAGCCCGGCGCGCCGGGCTGATCGCCCGGTTCGAGGACAGGCTTTCAAGGGACCCATCGGGAACAGTCGAACGCCGGCCGGCTCTTTGCCGCGCCGGTGTTTTATTTTGAGAGACCGGCTTTCAGATCCCCAGGGCGCGCAGGCCCGCCGCCGTCGCCATGGCGGCCACCACGGCGAGAAGGTCGCTGCGTGTCAGCTTGGCGGCGAGGAAGGCGGCGCCGAGGCCCGCCAGCATGGCGGCATCGCCATGGACCGCGCCGGGCGCCAGCAGCGCCACCAGCACCGCCCCCGGCAGGCAGTCCAGCACCCGCCGCACCCGCGGCGTCACCGGGATGAGGCGCATCAGGAAGAAGCCCGCCGACCGGTTGAAGGCGGTGGCGAGCGCCATCACGCAGATGGCGGCGAAGGTGTGCGGATCAACGCTCATCGTCGGTGAATCCGCCCGCGATCGCGCCGGCCAAAGCGCCGATGACGATGAACCACCAGCCCGCCAGCACGAAGGAGACCGCCACCGAGACCACGGCGGCGACCCCCCAGCCCACCGCCTCGCGGCGGCCCTTCCAGTTCGGCAGCAGCATGGCGACGAAGAAGGCCGGCACCACGAGGTCGATGCCCACGGCCCTAGGATCGGGAATGCCGCCGCCGATGGCGTGCCCGGCGGCGGTGGAGATCATCCACAGCACCCAGGTGAGCAGTCCCGAGCCGACGAAATAGCCGGCGTCGTTGCCGCCCTCCTGATGGTAGCGCATGGCGGCGGCCCAGTTGTTGTCCGCCATCAGCAGCAGGGAGGGGTAGACCTTCCAGGCCGGCACGGACCACAGCCAGGGCCGCATGGACGCCCCCATGAGCACATGGCGCATGTTGACGGTCATGGTGAGCAGGCCGAGGGCGAGAAGGGCGGCCGGCGTCCAGTGCTCGCGCCAGCCTTCGAGCGCCACCATCTGGGCGAGGCCGGCGAAGACGAGGCCGCTCGACAGGACAGCCTCCAGAAAGGAAAAGCCCTTCTGGACCGAGGCGGCGCCGAAGGCCATGCCGAAGGCGGCGAGCCCCGGCATCAGCGGAATGGTCTCGCGCGCGCCGTGCAACATGCCGTGCAAGGTGAGGGGAGCGGGGGGCGGCTTGGTCATGGGGCGGTGCGGGGCCGTGCGGGTGAATCAACACCGAAAGGGTGGGATTTAAGCCTTATGGCCGCACCCCTGCGGCAGGCCAACCCGTTTTCACCCGGGAGCCTCGGCGCTTGCCATGCGCCAGATGCATGGCTGATGACGGACAAGGACATGGCCCATCGCGTCGGGACAGGGGGAGTGCACCAGCCGGCCTGTAAGCCGGGTTCTGTACGGCGGGCTCGCGCCCGCGTGGCGACCATTCCTCTGGGACGCCGGTTGCCCGGCGCCTCTAGCAGTCAACCCGGACGGCGCCCCGAAGACAGGGGTGGTTTCCCGTGCCGTCCCTATTCGACTTTGCTCCCGGTGGGGTTTGCCGTGCCGCTCCCGTTGCCGGTCGCGCGGTGGGCTCTTACCCCACCGTTTCACCCTGGCCCGCGCGGACCCGAGGATCCTTCGCGGGTGGTCTGATTTCTGTGGCACTTTCCCTAGGGTTGCCCCCGCCGGACGTTATCCGGCACCGTGTCTTCGTGGAGCCCGGACTTTCCTCGATGCTTTCACACCGCGGCCGCCCGGCCGGCTGGTGGGGGAGCAATGGGCGCTCGAAGGCGAGGCGTCAAGGGGTGAGGGCGATCACCCCACCAGCTCGAACCACTCGTCCTCGGTGATCACCTGCACCCCCAGCTGTTGCGCCTTTTCCAGCTTGGAGCCCGCGCCGGGGCCCGCCACCACGAGGTCGGTCTTGCCCGACACCGAGCCCGAGACCTTGGCGCCGAGCCGCTCCGCCATGGCTTTCGCCTCGTCGCGGGTCATCTTCTCCAGCGATCCGGTGAACACCACGGTCTTGCCGGAGACCGGGCTTGCCGCCGCAATCCGCTCCATGGGCTCGGGCGTCACCTCCTTCAGCAGGGCGGCCACCACCTCGCGGTTGCGGGGCTCGCCGAAGAATTCGATGACGGCTTCCGCCACCACGTCGCCGATGCCGTCGATGGCGAGCATTTCCTGCCAGGCGTCGTTGCCCTTGGGGTGGCCCTCGCCGGGGATCGCCGCCGCCAGCGCGCCCGCCTCCAGCGCCTCCACGGTGCCGTAGTGGCGCATGAGGCGCTTGGCGTTGGTCTCGCCCACATGGCGGATGCCCAGCGCGAAGACGAAGCGGTCCACCGCCACCGTGCGCCGGGCCGCGATGGCGGCGAACAGGTTGGCGGCTGAGGTCTTGCCCCAGCCCTCACGATTCTCCAGCCGCTGCAGCGAGCGGGCGTTGCGCGCCTCCAAAGTGAAGATGTCGGCGGGGGAGGCGATCAGCCCCCAGTCGTAGAAGGCGCGCACCTGCTTCTCGCCCAGCCCCTCGATGTCGAAGGCGTTGCGCGATACGAAATGGCGCAGGCGCTCCACCATCTGCGCCGGGCAGACGAGGCCGCCGGTGCAGCGGCGCACCGCGTCCACCTTGCCGGTCTTGGTATCCGTCTCGCGCACGGCGTGGGAGCCGCAGGCCGGGCACAGGGTGGGGAATTCGTAAGGGCGGGCGTCGGCCGGCCGCTTGTCCTCGATCACCCGCACCACCTGGGGGATCACGTCACCGGCGCGCTGCACCACCACGGTGTCGCCGATGCGCACGTCTTTCCGGGCGATCTCGTCCTCGTTGTGCAGGGTGGCGGAGGAGACCACCACGCCGCCCACCGTCACCGGGGCGAGCTTCGCCACCGGGGTGAGGGCGCCGGTGCGGCCCACCTGGATCTCGATATCCTCCAGCACGGTGGTGGCCTGCTCGGCCGGGAACTTGTGGGCGATGGCCCAGCGTGGCGAGCGGGAGACGAAGCCGAGCCGGCGCTGCAGCTCCAGGCTGTTCACCTTGTAGACCACGCCGTCGATGTCGTAGCCGAGCAGCGCGCGCTGCTCTTCGATGGCGCGATAGTGGGCGATGAGCCCGGCGGCGTCCCTCGCCACCACCATCAGCGGGTTGGTCTGAAACCCCCAGCGGGCGAACGCCTCCACCACGCCGAACTGGGTCTCGGCGGGCAGAGACGAGGCCTCGCCCCAGGCATAGGCGAAGAATTTGAGCGGCCGGGCTGCGGTGATGGCGGGGTCGAGCTGGCGCAGGGAGCCGGCCGCCGCATTGCGCGGATTGGCGAACACCTTGTCCTCCGCCGCTGCCTGCCGGGCGTTGAGGGCCTCGAAATCGGCCCCGGCCATATAGACCTCGCCGCGCACGTCGATGATGTCCGGCACGTCCGCGCCCGAAAGGCGGGCGGGAATGTCGGCGATGGTGCGCACGTTCTGCGTCACGTCCTCGCCCTGGCTGCCGTCGCCGCGCGTGGCGGCCACCTCCAGCCGGCCGCCCACATAGCGCAGGGAGCAGGACAGGCCATCAATCTTGGGCTCGCAGGTGAAGGCCACCTCGTCCTCCGGCCCGAGGTTGAGGAAGCGCTTCACCCGCGCCACGAACTCCTCCACCTCGCCGTCCGAGAAGCAGTTGGAGAGGGACAGCATGGGCACCTGGTGGGTGACCTTGCCGAACTTTTCCGAAGGCGCCGCGCCCACCCGCTCGGACAGGCTGTCCTCGCCCTTGAGACCGGGAAAGCGCTCCTCTATGGCCTCGTAGCGGCGCCTCAGGGCGTCGTATTCCGCGTCGGAGACGACGGGGGCGTCCTCGCGGTAATAGGCGGCGTCGTGGCCGGTGATCTCCAGCGCCAGGGCCTTGTGCTCGCTCGCGGCCTCGGCCGGGGAGAGGTCTTCGACCGGGATGGCGCGGAAGGTGGCGGCGGGCGATGCGGGCGCGGTCATGGTGTCCCCAACGGGCGCGATCCGTCGGATCGGTCGCGCTCCTCTCTGGCGCCCCTTTGTGGCAAAGCGGGCCCTTCCGGGCAACTCGCCGGCCACGGTGCCGGCGGGGCATCCGGGAAAGACCGGGCTGCATCCGTGTCGCTATCTTGTAAGATGTCCAAGCTAGAGCATCAGAACAAGATTCGACGGGGGGCAGAATGGCCAGGGCTTCAGGGGTTTCCCGCAGGATCGCCGCGCTGGCGGCCGCCACCTTCCTCTGCGCCGGGGCGCCGGCCGTGGCGCAGATGGCCACCTACCAGGTGCCCGACGCGGCCAAGGACGCCGACCTCGTGGCGCGCGGCGAATATCTCGCCAAGGCGGCGGACTGCATGCCCTGCCATACCGGGGACAAGGCGAAGCCCTTCGCCGGCGGGCTCGGCCTGAACACCCCGTTCGGCGTCATCTACTCGCCCAACATCACCTCGGACCGCTCCACCGGCATCGGCCTGTGGACCTACGCTGAGTTCGTGGATGCGGTGCGCAACGGCATCCGCAAGGACGGCGCCTATCTCTACCCGGCCATGCCGTTCGACGCCTATGCGCAGATCAGCGACGACGACATGAAGGCGCTGTGGGCCTATGTGCGGCGCATCCCGCCCATCCCCAATACCCCGCCGGCGAACGGGCTCGCATTCCCGTTCAACGTGCGCCTCGGCATGCTGGCGTGGCGCGAGCTGTTCTTCGACGACAGCCGCTTCACCCCCACCGCCGGCAAGAGCGCGGAATGGAACCGCGGCGCCTATCTGGTGAATGCGCTCGGCCATTGCGGCGACTGTCACACCCCGCGCAACATCATGGGCGCCACCAGGGGCAAGGCCCACTTCCTCGGCGCCGACGTGGACGGCTTCTGGGCGCCGGACATCGCCACCGCCGCGCTGAAGAAGGACGGCTGGACCGCAGACACCCTTTCCACCTTCCTCAAGACCGGCTCGGCGCCGGGCAAGACCTCGGTGTTCGGCCCCATGGCCGAAGTGGTGCATGATTCGCTCGGCTTCCTCACCGATGCCGACCGCGCCGCCATCGTCACCTATCTGTTCGATTCGCCGCCGCCGCGCGACGTGCCCGCCCCGCAGGCGGCCTCGCCGCTGCCGGCCGCCGTCTACAGCCGTGCCGCGGCGCTCTACGTGGACAATTGCGCCGTCTGCCACATGGACAAGGGCGCGGGCCGTGGCGACACGGTGCCGGCGCTGGCCGGCAATCCGGCGGTGGTGGCGGCCGAGCCCTACAACATCGTCATGGCCGTGCTCGGCGGCCTGCCGACGGGCGGCACCTATGGCGCCATGCCCTCCTTCGCCGGCCGGCTCGACGACCAGCAGGTGGCGGACCTCGCCAATTATGTGCGCACCTCCTGGGGCAACACCGCCGCGCCCAACGTGACCGCCTCCATGGTGGCGGCCTGGCGCGCCACCGCCCATGTGCCGGACTACGGCACCCAGGCGGCCTCCGCCTTCACCTGCCCGGACGTGGGCGGCGCCCCCGGCTCGGACGGGCCGGACCCCAAGGCGGTGGCGGCGCTCTCCGCCATGATGGCGGGTGGCCAGCGCTCCATTCCCATGATGGTGGACGCCTACAACGCCGCCTCCGGCAATTCCGGCACCGGTGCGGTGGTGGATGCGCTCACCGCCGCCTATTGCCCGGTGGTGGCCAGGAGCGACGCGCCGCTCTGGCAGAAATATGCGGAGCTGCGCCGCTTCACCCTGCAGGCGGCGCTGGAGGTGTCGCGTCGGACCGTCTCCGGCCCGGTGGATACCCAGTCCATCGCCTGGGCGCTTCCGGTGGGTCCCGGCCTCGTCCTGAAGGAGCCGAAGAGCCTCGTGGGCAAGCTTGCCTGCCCGGCGGATGACGGCAAGGCGGTGCCGGCGGACCTGTCCGCCGCCGCCACCAAGGCGCTTGGCACGCCGAAGCCGCCCATGGCCGGCGATGCGGTCTCCACCCTTGCCACCACCCTCTACCAGCAGAACCCGAAGGCGCGCGCGGCCGACGTGGCCAATGCGCTGATTGCGTCCTATTGCCGGGTGGTGGCGGCGCAGCCAGGCACGGTGGCGGACCAGAACGAGCTGCTCAACGGCTTCGCCGGCCAGGTGGTGCAGGCGCTTCAGCTCCTGCCGCCGCGCAAGAGCGTGGTGGAGGTGCCCGCCAGGCCGGCTCCTGCGCCGGCCGCCGCCGCGCCCGCGAGGAAATAGGCCAGAGCACGCGCCGATCAGCTTGCATCGCAAGCTGATCGGGCAACGCGTTCTCTTTCTTGAACTCAGAGGGCGATTCACCGATCAGATTGATTCAATCTGATCGGATCGCGCTCTAGCGCCACGCCGCGGCCTGGGCTTCAAGCCGCGGCGCAAGGTCCGGTTAACCCTGTTTCACATGAAACGGCCGCCCCGGAAGTTCCGGGACGGCCGTTTTCGTCTGGTCCGGATGCGCTGTGGCCGGGTCGCGCCGGCGGCGCCGGTCAAGGACCGGTGGGGACAGAATCAGTCGTGCTTGATGTCCTGCAGGCCGTCATGGACCTGGAACACCACGTTGCCCTCGCGCCACGCGAAGGGGGCGGCGGGGTTCTGGACCTGGATTTCGTTCTGGGGGATCAGCTTGTCGCAGAGCATCACCAGGATCTCCTCGATGGGAGCGCTGGTGTCGTTCTCTTCCGTCATGCGGTCGATGGAGATTTCCGCGCCTTCCACGCCGTCTTCTTCAATATGAACGATGAAGATTTCCTCGTGGCCATGAATGCCGTGGGCGGTGACGCGAAAGGTCTCGCCCTGATATTCAAATTCCCGAACCATTGGCTATCTCACTCTTGTTTCACTGCAAAATGGATACGCAACGCAACAAACGGGCGGGCGACCCCCGCGGAAAGCGGCGGAATTTAGTTGAATGATTACGGATTGGTCAAGTGCCAATCGACGGTGCGAATAATGCTGAAAAATTAGTCAGAATGGCTGGCCTTTCGCCCTGCGCCGCATGGCTTCCAAGATGGGCCGGCGCCGGCATGGCTCCATAGCTTACGGAATCTCAGTGGCTTAAGTTCCGCCAGACATGCCCGTTGGCGGGAGCCGAGGTTCCTTCAGCGTCCCCTCGCGGCCTGGGCCTGCGCCACCAGCTCCTCGGCCTTGGGCAGGATGCCCGTGACGATGCGCTGGACGCCCTCGGCATTGGGGTGCAGCCCGTCGGGCTGGATCAGGGCACTCTGCCCCGCCACCCCATCGAGGAAGAAGGGATAGAGCAGCACCCCGTGCGCCGCCGCCAGTTCGGGGAAGATGCGATCGAACGCGTCCTGATAGGGCTTGCCGAGATTGGGCGCGGCGCGCATGCCGGCCAGCAGCACGGTGATGCCGCGTGCCTTCAGCCGCTGGACGATTTCGGCGAGCGCCTTGCGCGTGGTCTCGGGCGGCAGACCGCGCAGCATGTCGTTGGCGCCCAGCTCCACGATCACCGCGTCGGCACCGGCGCCGATGGACCAGTCGAGCCGGGCGAGGCCCTGGCTCGATGTCTCGCCGGAGACCCCCGCATTCTCCACCCTCACGTCGAGGCCTTTCGCCTTCAGCGCGGCTTCCAGCCGGGCCGGGAAAGCGGCGCTGGCGGGCAGGCCGTAGCCGGCGGTGAGGCTGTCGCCGAACGCCACGATGCGCACCGGGCGCGTCTCGGCCCCTTCCGCACGCCCTGACGCGAACGTGAACAGGGCGAGCACGGCCAGCAGCCCCGCCAGCGCCTTAAATGCCGGTTCAAATCCGGGCGCCCCCGCGAACCTCCCGGGGGCGACGCGTGAAGGGGCGCGCGGGCCCGTCCCGGCCGCGACCTTCGCTTTCCCGTTGTTTCGAGCCACGGCATTTTCAGGCATGGATGATGTGTCCTCTCCGCGTTCCACCATCGCGCTGTCGCACGTGGACCTGTCCCTGGGAAGCGGGGCGGCCCGGGTCCATGTCCTGAAGGACATCTCTGTCGAGATCGGGGCGGGGCAGGCGGTGGGGCTGGTGGGGCCCTCGGGTTCCGGCAAGTCCACCCTGCTCATGGTGATGGCGGGCCTGGAGCGGGTGGATTGCGGCCGCGTCACCGTGGCCGGTACCGACATCACCCGCCTCGGCGAGGATGCGCTGGCGCGCTTTCGCGGCCGGCACATCGGCATCGTGTTCCAGTCGTTCCACCTCATCCCCACCATGACGGCGCTGGAGAACGTGGCCGTCCCGCTGGAGCTCATGGGCCGCGCCGATGCCTTCGCTCGCGCCGCGCAGGAGCTGGAGGCGGTGGGGCTTTCCGCCCGCGCCGGGCATTATCCGGGGCAGCTCTCCGGCGGCGAGCAGCAGCGGGTGGCGCTCGCCCGCGCGCTGGCGCCCGAGCCGCCCATCCTCGTGGCCGACGAGCCCACAGGCAATCTCGACGAGGCCACCGGCCGGCAGATCATGGACCTCCTCTTTGCCATCCACCGCGCCCGCGGCACCACGCTGGTGCTCGTCACCCATGACACCGCTTTGGCGCGGCGCTGCCAGCGGGTGCTTGCCCTGCACTCGGGCGTGGTGAAGGATGACAGCGCGGCGCTGCCGCGCGCCGGCGCGGAGGCGCTGTGATGGCGGCTGTCGTCGCCGCCTCGCCCCGACTGCCGCGATCCCTGCCCCGGTCCCTGCGCTTTGCCCTGCGCGAATTGCGCGGGGCGCGGCGCGGCTTCGGCGTGTTCCTCGGCTGCCTGGTTCTGGGCGTGATGGCCATTGCCGGCATCGGCTCCTTCGCCGGCGCCCTCACCCAGGGGCTGGAGCGGGAGGGCCGCGCCATCCTCGGCGGCGATGCCGCCTTCACCCTGGTGCAGCGGGAGGCAAGCGCCGAGGAACTGGCCGCCCTCGTGCGCGGCGGCACCCTCGATGCGGTCATCCTGCTGCGGGCCATGGCGCGGACCGCCGGCGGCGATGCGGCGCTGGCGGAGGTGAAGGCCGTGGACGGCCTCTATCCCCTCGTGGGGCAGGTGGCGTTGAGCCCGCCCGCGCCGCTCGCGGAGGTGCTCGAAGAGCGCGGCGGCTTCTACGGCGCGGCGGTCGATCCGGTGCTGCTGGGCCGGCTCGGCCTGAAGGTGGGTGACCGCCTGCTGCTCGGCGACGCCATGGTCGAGGTGCGCGCGGTGCTGGAGAGCGAGCCCGACAAGCTCTCCTCCGGCATCGGCTTCGGCGCGCGCCTCCTGGTCTCGCAGGCGGTGTTGCCGCAGACGCATCTGATCCAGCCGGGCAGCCTCGTGCGCCGGAGCTATCGCGTGGTGCTGGCGGATCCGTCGCCGGCGGCGCTGACCGCCTTCATGGACGGGACGCGGGATCGCTTCGGCGCGGCGGGCTTCGAGATGCGCACCCGCGACGGCGCCACCCCGCAGCTCGCCCGCAACGTGCGGCGCATCAGCCAGTTCCTGGCGCTGGTGGCGCTCACGGCGCTGCTGGTGGGCGGGGTGGGCGTGGCCAATGCGGTGTCGAGCCACCTGTCGGCCAAGCGGGAGGTCATCGCCACCCTGAAGGCCGTGGGGGCGACGCGGGGCGACATCTTCCGTACCTATGCCGCCGAGATCGGTCTCATCGCGGCGCTCGGCATCGGCCTCGGGCTGGGACTGGGGGCGGCTCTGCCGTTCGTGGCGAGCGCGGCCATCGGCGCGCTGGTGCCGTTTCCGCTGGAGCCGCGCATCGATCCGGCGGCGCTGGCGCTGGCGGCGCTCTATGGCGTGCTGGTCTCGGCGCTGTTCTCCTTCATCCCGCTGGCGCGGGCGCAGCAGGCGCGGGTCTCCGCCTTGTTCCGCGACGGCATCGGCGAGCCGGCGCCGAGGATCGGCCTTCGCGCCGCGGCTGCGGTGGCGGGCATCGGCGTGGCCCTGCTCGCCCTCGCGCTCGCCACCTCCGAGGACCGGCGCGCCGCCGCCGTCTTCATCGGGGCCGCGGCCCTGGTGTTCCTGGTGCTGCGCGGGGTCGCCGCCGGCCTGATGGCGCTGGCGCGCCGGGCGCCGCGGCCGCGCGACGCCATGGTTCGCCTCGCCCTCGCCAACGTGCACCGGCCGGGGGCGCTCACCCCCTCCGTGGTGCTGTCCCTGGGGCTCGGCCTGTCGCTGATGGTGGGCATCGCCCTTGTGGATGCGAGCCTCAGCCGGGAGCTGGCCGGTCCCCTGCGGCAGGCGGCGCCGAGCTTCTTCTTCGTGGATGTGCCGAGCGGCGAGGAGGCGGACTTCCGCGCCTTCCTGGCGGCAACGGCTCCCGGCGCCGAGGTGAAGGCGGTGCCCATGCTGCGCGGGCGCATCACCAGGGTGAAGGACACGCCCGCCGAGGAGGTGAAGCCGCGCGCCGACGCCGCCTGGGTGCTCCAGAGCGATCGCGGCATCTCCAGTGCCGCCGAGGTTCCGGAGGGCTCGCGGGTGGTGGCGGGCCAGTGGTGGAGCGGCGACGAGACCGAGCCCCTCGTCTCCTTCGACGCCGAGCTCGCCAAGGGCCTCGGCCTCGCCCTCGGCGACACGGTGACGGTGAACGTGCTCGGCCGCCCCATCACCGCGCGCATCGCCAATCTGCGCGAGGTGAAGTGGGAGCGGCTCGGCATCAACTTCGTCATGGTGTTCTCGCCTTCCACCTTCGCCGGGGCGCCGCATACCGTGCTTGCCACCCTGACCTTTCCCGATGGCGGCGACACGGCGCGGGAGGTGGCGCTGCTGAAGGCGGTGGCAAACCGCTTTCCGGCCATCACCACGGTGCGGGTGAAGGAGACGCTGGAGGAGGCCCAGCGCATGCTGGACAACCTGTCGCTGGGCATCCGCGCGGCGAGCCTCGTCACCCTCGTCACCTCGGTGCTGGTGCTGGCCGGGGCGCTGGCGGCGGGACGCGAGGGCCGCATCTATGACGCCGTGATCCTCAAGACGCTGGGGGCGACGCGGGGCCGGCTCATGCTCGCCTATGGCCTCGAATATGCCGGGCTGGGGCTGGCCACCGCGCTGGTGGCGGTGGCGGCGGGCAGCCTTGCCGCCTTCGGCGTGGTGACGCAGGTGATGGATATCGGCTTCAGTTTCTCGCTGCCGGCGGCAGCCGGGGCCGTCATCGGCGCGCTGGTCGTTACGGTGGGCGTCGGGCTGGGCGGCACCCTGCGGGCGCTGTCCGTCCCGCCCGCGCGGGTGCTGCGGCACCTGTGAGATGCGTCGGGGCCGGGGGCGAACGCCTCCGGCCGCGGTCGCGAGGGGAAGGCCTCCGACAGCGCCGGTCCCCCGGTGCGACGCTTGAACCGGCACGCATGCCTTGATCGCGCACTGCCGCCGTGCCAGCACGGACAAAACGATCAGGGAGCGGGCGCGATGGGCAATGGGCGCACGGGGGACGAGGCGGATCTCGTCATCGGCGAAGGGCGGGCGCTTCACGCCCACCCCCTGCGCGCGCAGGTGCTGCGCGAACTGCATGCGCGCCCGTTCGCGCCGGCACAGGCGCCCCGGCGCATGCTGCATGCCGCCTTCCTGCTGGATGCGACCACGGCCCAGGCCGACCGCGCCGCCGTGGCGGCCCTGTGCAACGCGCGCGGGCTTCCCGCCCCGGCCCAGGGCGCCAAGTATCACCACGTCTCGTTCGGCGGCGCCGAGCTGCGCTGGGAGAGCCACGCCGAGTTCTGTACCTACACCTGGGATCTGCCCTCCAGCGGCATCCAGCCCGGCGGCCTGCCGTTCCAGCCGCCGGCGGCAACCCTCGCCAGCCCCTTCGGCGAGGTGCCGCAGCCGGGGCCGCTTCTGGTGGCGGTGGATCTCCACCTCGTGCCCGACACTGCCGAGGATTTCTTCCTCGACCAGGTATTCGACCGCTCCAGCCTCGCCCGCGCCGACGTGAATGACGGCTTTGCCGAGATCGCCACCGACTTCATGGCCGACCCCTCCGGCTTCGTGCGCATCCTGGTGCGCAACCGGGGCCTCGGGCCGGACGCGGCCGGTGCGCTGGTGCAGCGGCTGCTGGAGATCGAGACCTACCGCACCCTCGCCTTGCTCGGCCTGCCCGAGGCGCAGCGCCTGTCGCCGGAAGTGGCGCGCATCGAGGCCCGGCTCGCCACCGCGGCGACCGAGATGACCTGCACCAAGGGCCTCGTGGACAACAACAGGCTGCTGGACCAGCTGGTGGCGCTCGCCGCCGAGCTGGAGGCGGGGGCGGCCGGCGCCCTGTTCCGCTTCGGCGCGAGCCGGGCCTATATGGAGATCGTGCGGCTGCGTCTCGCCACCATCCGCGAGGTGCCGGTGACGGGCTTTCCCACCTGGCAGCAATTCCTCGACCGCCGCATGGCCCCCGCCATGCGCACCTGCTTCGCGGTGGAGGAGCGGCAGGAGAAGATCGCCCGCAAGCTCGCCAATGCCGCCGACCTGCTGCGCACCCGCGTGGATGTGGAGCTGGAGCAGCAGAACCGCGACCTGCTCACCTCCATGAACGAGCGCACCCGCCTGCAGCTGCGCCTGCAGCGCACCGTGGAGGGCCTCTCGGTGGCGGCCATCTCCTATTACGTGGTCAGCCTGTTCCACCACATGGCCGAGGGCATCCACGAGAGCGGGATCGACGCGCGCACCTTCGGCGTCCATCTGGACGTGGGCCTCGCCACCGCGCTGGCGGTGCCGGTCGCCTTGCTCGGCGTGTGGTCGGTGGTGCGGCGAATCCGCCGGTCCCACGGCGACGGCGACTGATCCGGGCGGCCCCGACCCGGGGCGGATGCCGCGCGGGCTTGACCATGGGCGCGTGAACCGCATTCATCCCGTCATGGCACATGCATGCGCCCGCCATCTTGCGCCGGCGCCCGCCGTGCCGGACCTTTCCACCTGACCGGAGCCGGGCGCCGCCCGCCCGCCTGAGCGGAGCCCTTCATGCAGCCGATCCAGATCGCCGTCGTCCCCGTCACTCTGTTCGAGCAGAATTGCTCGCTGCTGTGGTGCACCAGGACCATGAAGGGCGTGGTGATTGATCCCGGCGGCGACCTCGACAAGATCAGGTCCGCCATCGCCGAGACCGGCATCGCGGTGGAGAAGATCCTTCTGACCCACGGCCATGTGGACCACGCCGCCGGCGCCGCCGAACTGGCCGAAAGCCTCGGCGTCAAGGTGGAGGGGCCGGGGGAGGCCGACCAGTTCATCATGGACGACATCCCCGCCGCGGCGGCTAAATATGGCATTCCCGATGCCCGCGCGGTGACGCCCGACCGCTATCTGAGCGAGGGCGAAACCGTGAGCGTGGGCGACCTCACCCTCGACATCCTCCACGTGCCGGGGCACACGCCGGGCCATCTCGTCTTCGTCTACAGGCCGGTTGGCATCGCCATCGTGGGCGATACCCTGTTCCGAGGCTCGGTGGGGCGCACCGACTTTCCCTATGGCGATCCGGACCTCCTGATCTCCGGCATCGTCGGCAAGCTGCTGCCGCTCGGCGACAACGTGGTCTGCCTGCCCGGTCATGGTCCTGTCACCAGCATCGGCGACGAAAAGGCCCACAACCCGTTCCTTCCGCGCTGATCTTTGCGGCGCTCTGTCCCGCTGATCCGCCGCCCGTGACGCGCCAGGAGGTGCCGCCACCGTGACCGCCCCGCGCTATGCCCTCTATCTCGCCCCGCCGGCCGAAAGCGCCCTGTGGCGCTTCGGCTCCTGCGTGCTCGGCTATGATGCGGAGGCCGGCATCGAGCCCGCCTTTCCCGACCTCGCCGGATTCGACGCGGAAGAATGGCACAAGGCCACCGCCGAGCCCCGGCGCTACGGCTTCCACGGCACGCTGAAGGCGCCCTTCCGCCTGGCGGAGGGCGTGACGCTGTCGGATCTCGAAGCTGCGGCCGCGGCCTGCGCCGCCGGTCATCATCCGTTCGAGATGCCGCCCCTCGAGGTGCGCGCCATCGGCCCCTTCGTCGCCCTCGTGCCGGCGGTGCCGGCACCCAAGCTCGCGGACCTCGCCGCCGCGTGCGTCACCGAGCTGGATGGGTTCCGGGCCCGGCTTTCGCCCGCCGACCTGGCGCGGCGCAGGCCGGATCGCCTGTCGGCGCGCCAGTTGGGCTATCTGGAAGCCTACGGCTACCCTTACGTGCTGGACGAGTTCCGCTTCCACATGACGCTTACCGGCCCGCTGGAGGAAGCGGAGCGCGGCCATGCCATGAACGCCCTCGCGGATGCGTTCCACGCCTGCGGCGCCGACCTGCCGCTGACCGTCGCCGACCTCGCCCTCTATGTGCAGGAGGCGCCCGGCACGCGCTTCCGCCTGGCGCGGCGCCTGCCCTTCGGGGGTGGCCGGTGAAGGTTTTGGGGGAGACCCCCCTCGTCGATCCCACCGCGCAGGTGAGGGCCTCCACCCTCGGCCGCTACACCGAGGTGGGCGCCCGCACCAAGCTGCTCGAAGTGGAGATGGGCGACTATTCCTACGTGGTGAACGATGCCGACATCGCCTATGCGCGCATCGGCAGGTTCTGCTCCATCGCCGCCATGACCCGGCTTAATCCGGGCAACCATCCCACCTGGCGGGCCTCGCAGGCGCATTTCACCTACCGCGCCTCCGCCTATTTTCCCGGTGAAGAGGACGAGGCGGAGTTCTTCCAGTGGCGGCGCGACCAGCGGCTGACCCTCGGTCATGACGTGTGGATCGGCCACGGGGCGGTGGTGCTGGCGGGGCGCAGCGTGGGCACCGGCGCGGTGGTGGCGGCGGGGGCGGTGGTGACGAAGGACGTGCCGGCCTATGTCATCGTTGCCGGGGTGCCGGCGCGGGTGGTGAAGGAGCGCTTTCCGGCGGACATCGCCGCGCGCCTCCAGGCGCTCGGCTGGTGGGACTGGAGCCACGCGCAGCTCAAGGCCGCGCTGCCGGACTTCCGCGCGCTCCCCATCGCGGCGTTCCTGGAGAAATACGAGGGGTGACAGCGGGTGCCGGAACCCCGGTCGCCCCGCGTAACCATAGACGGCGATGGACGGGCGGCTCGGTTGTCTCACGCCGGCGCAGGGCCTAACTGTCTTAGCGTTCGAGGGCAAGGCGCGGTCCCGGGTCCGTGCCGGCGCCGCTCGAACCTGCTCCAGGCTGGTCAGGGGTCCGCGCATGCCTGTTTCCATTCGCGTCACGAGAGCCGCCGCATGCGGCATCGCCGCCGGCCTCGGCGCGCTCGTCCTCGCCTTCTCCGGACAGGGTGCGCAGGCGCAGGAGCTGACACGGCTTTATGCGCCGAAGCCTCCGGCCGGCTCGGCCTATGTGCGCGTCCTCGACCTTGCCCGCGGCGGCGCGCCCATCGCCTTCGGCACGGGGCCGGCGGCGCCGGTGGCGGCGGGCGACGCGGCCACCATCTACCGCGTGGTGAAGGGCGGCGCGCCGCTCGCCGTGAGCATCGACGGCCGGCCGGTGGCGGGGGAGGTGGTGCCCGCGGCCGACGCCTTCTCCACCGTAGTGGTGCCCGCGAGCGGACCGGCGGTGGTCATTGCCGATTCCACCGAAGGCCGCAACGACCTCAAGGCCCAGCTGCGCTTCTACAATCTCGTGCCCGGCTGCGACGGCGCCGTGGCGGTGGCCGATGGCGGCCCCATGGTGTTCGAGGCGGTGGCGCCCAACACCACCCGCCAGCGCGCCATCAATCCCATCGCGGCGATCCTTGCCGCGACCTGCGGGGCGGCGGCTTCCGGCCCCCTGACCCTGCCGGAGCTGAAGGCCGGGGACCATTACAGCCTGTTCCTGCTGCCGGGCGCCTCCGGCCCGGTGCTCGCCGGCCAGCGCGACGAGACGGAGCCCTATCGCGGCGCCGGCAACTGACGAGGCCGGCGCCATTCGCGCTCACACGGGTTCACCAAAATGCTCCTGACTTTTCATTCACTGCATTTTCTTCACGCGGGCCGGTCTCCACTTCGCTTGAAAATGCCCTGAGTCCCCATGGTCTTCGCCTCCGACAGCTTCCTGTTCCTGTTCCTGCCGGTCTTCCTCATCGTCTACGCGCTGACGCCGGGGGCGGCGCGGAATCTTGCCATCCTCGCTTTCTCCTGGCTGTTCTATGCGTGGTGGCGGGCGGATTTCCTGCCGCTCATCGTCTCCATCGCCGTATGGTCGTGGGCCACGGGCCTGTGGATCGCCCGCGCGGACGGCGCGGCGCGGCGGCGGGCGCTGCTGGTGGCCATCGCCTGGCCGCTCGCCTCCCTCGTCTGGTTCAAGTACGCCAACCTTTTCGTCCATTCGGCCGGGGCGCTGGGCGCGTCGGTGTGGGGCTGGCAGGACGTGCTTTTGCCCATCGGTCTCAGCTTCTTCGTGTTCGGCGCCATCTCCTATTCCACCGACGTGTTCCGCGGCACCGTCGCGGCTGAGCCCTCGTTCGTGAACTACGCCACCTACCAGTCCATGTTCGGCCACCTCGTGGCCGGTCCCGTGGTGCGCTACCAATGGGTGGCGCAGAGGCTGAAGGCGCGCACCTTCCACCGCGCCGAATTCATGTTCGCCGTGGAGCGCTTCATGCTCGGCTTCGCCCAGAAGGTGCTCATCGCCGACACGCTGGCCCCCCTGGTGGATGCGGGCTACGCCATCGCCGAGCCGACCACGGCGGACGTGCTGCTGGCCGTGGCGGGCTATACGCTCCAGCTCTATTTCGACTTTTCCGGCTACAGCGCCATGGCCATCGGCCTCGGGCTGATGGTGGGGCTGAAGTTTCCGGAGAATTTCGACAATCCCTATCTCGCCACCTCGCTCGCCGATTTCTGGCGGCGCTGGCACATCTCGCTGTCCACCTGGCTGCGCGACTATCTCTACATTCCGCTGGGCGGCAACCGGGGCTCCACGTCCCGCGTCTCCATGAACCTGCTCGTCACCATGGGGCTCGGCGGCCTGTGGCACGGGGCGAGCTGGACCTTCCTCATCTGGGGCCTGTGGCACGGCTTCGGCCTGATGGTCGGGCGGGTGTGGCGGAATGCGCGCCTGCCCGGCACCGGGCCGTTCATCGGGCACATGCTCACGCTCGCCTTCGTCATGGTCGGCTGGGCGCTGTTCCGCGCCCAGAGCTGGGACGAGGCGGGGCGCATCTTCTCCGGCCTCGCGGGCGCCCACGGGCTTGCCCTGTCGCCCGCCATGGGGGCGGCGATCCGGCCGCTGGAACTGGTGGCCCTCGCCCTCGGCATCGGCCTTATCTACCTGCCGAAGCTCCTGCGCATCGACCCTTCCGCCCCCGATCCGGGCCATGCGCTGCGGGCGTGGACGGCGCTGCCTTTGTTCCTGTTCGCGCTGTTCGTGCTGCAGGGACGGATCGTCGTGCCCTTCCTCTATTTCCAGTTCTGACGCCCCATGACGCCCCTCGCCCGCACCCTCGCCACCCTCGCCTTCCTGGCCCTCATGCTCGCCGGCCTCGGCTGCGTCGTCACGCATCTTGCGGGCGCGGGCGGGGCGAACGTGGCGGCCGCTTTCACCGGGCGCAACCTGCTGGACGGCCGCTTCTCCGCCGTGCTCGACAAGGCGGTGGTGGCAGCCCTGCCCAAGACGCCCGCCCTCGACGACCTCGCCTCCGGCCTCGCCTATCGCCTGTTCGGCGATGCCGGGGCGCAGGTGCGGGCCGGCTGTCCCGGCTGGCTGTTCCTTGCCGAAGAGCTGGTGGAGACCAAGGGCGGGGAGGGGAACCTTGCCGCCCGCGCCCGCCTCGCCGTCCGCATCCGCGACGAAATGGCGAGGCGCAACATCGCCCTCGTGGTGCTGCCGGTGCCGGACAAGGCGGAACTGGCCGCCGATGGGCTGTGCGGGCTTGCGGTCGCCGATCAGGCGCGAGGGCGGCGCGGGGCGTGGCAGGCGGCGAGCGCGGCCCTTGGGCTCGATCAGGTGGAGATTGCAACAGGCTGGCCCAAGGGTGCCGTCCTGCGCACCGACACCCACTGGAACGGGGCCGGCGCCAGCTTCGCCGCCCGCCGCCTCGCGGAAGCGATCACCCGGCGGCTCGGGCCGGGCGACACCGGGGTGACTTTGAAGGAGAGCGCGCCCGCGTCCCGCGTGGGCGACCTCATGCGCCTTGCGGGGCTGTCGCGCTCCTGGCCCTGGTCCGGCCCCGCGCCGGACGAGGTGAGCGAGGTGCGCGCGGCCATCGCCCGCTCGGGCGGGCTGCTCGACGACGTGCCGGTGCCTTCCGTGCTTCTGGCCGGCTCGTCCTATTCCCTCAATTCGGGTTTCGCCGACCGCCTCCAGGCCGCCTCGGGCCGGGAGGTGGCGCAGAAGAGCCGGGAAGGGTCCGGTTTTGCCGGCGCGCTTCTGGACATCCTCGACGCGACGCCGCAGATGCTCGACGGCGTGCGCCTCGTGGTGTGGGAATTTCCCATGCGGGTTCTGACCCAGCCCCTCACCGAGGCCGAGCTTCGCCATCTGGGAGACAGGACATGACGCTTCGCCTCTTCCTGAATCGTCGCCGGGTGATTGCCGGCGGCCTCATGTCGCTCGGCGCCGTGTTCTCGGTCGCGGCGGCGGCCCCGGCCATGGCCCAGACGGCGTCCGGCGGCACGCCCATCCTCATCGGCAAGGACGGCTGGCTGTTTCCCGGCTGGGAGAGCCTGACGGTGCTGGACCGGGCCGGCATCACCGCCAATGTGGGGCTGATCCGGGACGCGAAGGCCGCGCTCGCGGCGCGGGGCGTCACCCTCGTCACCCTCGTGGTGCCGCTGAAGGCCGGCTTCTACAAGGCGCGCCTGCCGGAGGGCGCGAGCCTGTCGGCGGACGTGGCGGGCCAATACGACTTCATCCTCGACGAGCTGAAGAAGGCTGGCATCGACACGCTGGACCTGCGCCCCGCTTTGAAAGCGGTGGAGACCGGCCGGCAGACCAGCTTCTACCGGGCCGACTACCACTGGACCGCCTGGTCGGCGGAGGCCGCTGCGGACGCGGTGGCGGCGGCCATCAAGGCCAGGGTGCCGAAGCTCGCGGGCAATCCGGGCGGCGACAAGCTGGGCGAATGGGTCACCCAACGCCATCTGGGCGACCTCGCCGAACGCTTCCTCACCCCCGACCAGCAGAAGCAGGTGGGCCCCGACCTCTACACCGTGCGCACCCCGCCCGCCGCCAAGGCCTCCCTGCTGGAGGGCGGGCCGGCACCGGTCCAGGTGGTGGGCAACAGCTTCGTGCAGCCCTATCTGGGCTTCCCGCAGAAGCTCTCCAACGCCCTCGACCGGCCGGTCTCCCTCACCTGGAACCCGGGCAATGTGGGCCCGTGGGTCACCTTCCTCCAGTCCGTGGGCACGCCGGACTTTGCCAAGGCGCCGCCGCAGGTGCTGGTGTGGCAGTTCAACGAGGGGCCGTTCCACAGCGGCCCGCAGGCCGCCGACCAGTGGGATGCGCCCTCCCTCATGAGCCCGGCGACCTGGCGCGAGCGCATGGGCGCGGCGATCGGGAAGTAAACGCCGAGTTAAGACCCTTCGCGGGGCGCGTCGCACCCGTTGTCGGAGCAGAGTGTTTCTTGGGTGCCGGAGCGGGTCGCCGTCAGCCGATATGGTAAACGAAGTATTTATCGAAGTATTCCATTCACCGTGTCTCTTAAGGTTAACCCCGGCTTAAATAATCCCTGAGACGGTGGCGCCATGACCACCGCGATTCTTCTCCGCACGGCCCTCTCCCTCCATGCAGTCCGGGACCCGCGGCGCCGCCGGCGCGCGGCCTTCGGCGCCGCGCTGGCCGCCTCGGTGGCGGCCGGGGCGCTCGCCGGGGCCATGCCGGCCCGTGCCGAGCCGCCGGAACTGACCGGCGCGGCCTGGGCCGCGGCCGATCGGGCCTATGTCGCCCAGCGCGACAAGAAATATGCGGAGACGGTTGCCTATGCCCGCGAGGCGCTGAAGCTGCGGCCCGACGTGCCGCGTTTGTGGCTGCTGCTGATGGATGCGCTGGACGCGCAGGGCAAGACCGCCGAGGCCGTGGCCACCGGCAACGAGGCCATTGCCGCCGGCATCGCCGACCAGACCCTGGTGGCGCGGGTGCGGGCGCAGAGCAGGATCCTGGCGCAGACGCCCTCGCTCGCGGCCAACAAGGCGCTGGAGGCGGCCAATCCCAAGGCGGCCGTGGCGGCGGCGAAGCAGGCCATCGCGCTGGTGCCGGACGACCTCAGCTATCGCATGCTGCTGGTCTACGCCCTCATTGCGGACGGGCAGATCGAGGCGGCGGAGAAGGCCGCCGGCGCGGCGGTGGAGGTGGATCCCCATTCCTTCCTGCCCCGCACCCTGCGCGGCTATCTGCGCGAGCGGCTCGGCCGCATCGCCGAGGCGGAGCAGGATTTCGACACCGCGCTCAAGGATGAGGTGCTGACCGGCCCCACCGCGCGCGACGTGCGCCTCGTGATGGCGGATGCCGCCATCGCCGCCGGCCATCCCCAGCGCGCCGTCAGGCTGCTGGAGCCGGTGCAGCCGCAGGACGCGGCGGTCGCGGCGCGGCTGCGCGTCGCCCGTGCGCAGGAGAAGAATCCGAAACTGTTGCCGGACAAGGCGTTCCAGTCCCTGCCCGTGCCCTACCAGAAGTGCGTGGACACGCCCTACGGGCCCGCGTGCAGCCTCGTGCCCGCCACCACGCCCCCCGGCGGCGGAGTCTCCGACACCCCCGGCTACGATGCCGCGCTCGAAGCCTTCAACGCCTATCGCGACGGCAATGACGGCCTCGCCGAGACCCGCATCCGCGAGGCGCTGAAGGACAATCCCGCCAATCCCACCTGGCGCCGCCTGCTGGTGGACACGCTGGAGCGGGCGAAGAAGTTCAAGGAGCTGGACGGCGCCATCCGCGATGCCATCGCCCAGGGCGACACCGACCCGACCCTGCTCGCCCTGCGCGCCGCCAACGAGAAGCGCCTCGCCGAGCCTTTGGCGGAACAGGCCATCAGGGAGATCGCGCGCGGCAAGGCGCAGGCCGCCGTCGCCCTCGCCCGGCAGGCGGTGGAGCGGGCGCCGGATGCCCTCGTGTTCCGCATCGTGCTCATCAACGCCCTGATGGCGGCAGGTCAGGTCAAGGAGGCGGAGGCCGCCGCCGCCGGTGCGGTCGCCGACACGCCGCGCGAGCCGCTGCCCCATGTGCTGCGCGGCTACCTGTTGCAGAAGCTCGGCCAGCGCGACGAGGCGGTCAAGGAATTCGACACGGCGCTCGCGAGCCCCGTTCTGACCGATCTTGAGGACCTGAATTTCCGCTTCATCGCCGCCAATGCGGCGCTTGCCGCCGGGCAGGCCGCCGACGCGCTGAAGCTGCTTGAGCCCCTCGACGCGGACAGGAACAAGGAAATCGTGCCGCTGCGCAAGCAGGCCGACGCGCTGATGAAGGCGCCGGGCGGAGCGCGCCCGGCCCTGGTGCAGCCCGTGGTGCTGTGCCAGCCCACGTCCTACGGGGTCATCTGCTCGGTCTTCGCCGGCCAGTCCATGCAGGTGGCGGGGGCGGGCCTGAACCCGGCCGCGCCCGGCTATGCCGCAGCCAGCGCCGCCTATGCCGCCTTCGGCAGGCGCGACTACGCCACCGCCATCGCCGAGGCGCGCCGCGCGGTGGATGCGGCACCGGGCAACACGACCTATCAGGTGCTGCTGCTCAACGCCCTCACCTCGGCGGGCCGCTACCAGGAGGCGGAGGCGGTGGCGGACCGCCTCCTTGCCGGCAACCCGCGCGATGCGACGCTGCTGGTGCAGCGGGCGAACCTGCGCATGCGGGCGCGGGATTTCACCGGCGCCATCCAGGATTTCCGTGCCGCCCTCGCCTCCGGCCGCCTGCCGGCCGGCGAGGTGCGCCAGGTGCGCCTCGGCCTTGCCGACGCGGCTCTTTCGGCGCGGCAGCCGGCCATCGCCCTCGACGCCCTCGCGCCCTATCGGGGCGAGGGCAGCTACGAGGTGCAGGCGCGGGTCGGCTTCGCCTCTCTCGCTCTCGACGACAAGGAGGCGGCTCTTCAGGCCTTCACCCTGGCCGCCGCCGGCGCGCGCACGGGGCAGGAGCGCATGGCCATGCTCACGGCGCGCATCGGCGTGCTGTCACAGCTCGGGCGCAAGGAGGAGGCGCGCCAGCTCTTCCTCTCCGCCTACAATAATGGTGCCCTGCGCGGCATGAAGGCGGTGGATCTCGCTGTGCTGGCAAGCCAGGCGGGCGAGGACGAACTCGCCTACGACTACTTCGCCGAAGCCAACAGCCGCTGGCAGCTGCGCGGCACAAACCTGATCAATGCCGGCTACACGGCGCGGCGCACCTATCACAACGCCGAGGCGGTGGATTACTTCAAGTCCGCCATCGACGAGGCGCGGGAGGGCAAGCTGAAGCTCGATCCGCAGTATCTGTTCGGCCTTCGCCGCGAGGTGGCGGAACTGACGCGGACCTGGGGCGCCTATGCCTCGGTGAGCTACGGCGCGGTGGGCGTCGCCCCCGGCTCCTATCTGGCGCCGCCCTCGCCGGGTGCGAACCACACCATCGGCGCCGGCGGCGAGATCTACTGGCGCCCGCCGGGCATCGGCTATCGCGACGGCTCCATCTTTGAATTGTTCGTGCGCGGCTTCGGCACGCTCTACAGTGATGCCGGCGGCCCCACCGGCTTCGATACTGTCCAGGGCGGCGCCGGCGCCCGGTGGAAGCCGTTCAAGAGCGAGAACCTGGTGCTGGAGGCGTCTTACCTGTTCCCGGTGGGCCAGTATGCCCGCGACGACGTGCTGTTGCGCGTCGCCTATTCCAAGAGCGAGGGCACCGACCTCAGGGTAGACGTGGACAACTGGCGGGCCTGGCAGGTCTATGCCGACTACAATTACTTCCTGATGGAGCCGCAGACGGTCGCCACCTTCGAGGCGCGCTACGGCCATGCCTGGCGACTCGATTCCCTTTCCGACAGGCTGGTGCTGTGGCCCTATCTCGCCATAGGCGGCGGTTACGACACCGGCTATGCCACGCCGTTTGCCCTCGGCGCGGGTCCGGGCGCGACCCTGCGCTACTGGTTCAACGAGGACGAATATGCCGCGCCCCGCTCCTATCTCGACCTGACGCTGCAATATCGCTTCAAGCTGGCGGGGGACGAGCGGGCGGAGGGCATCTTCGCCGGGGCCTTCCTGTCCTATTGAGGGGTGCGGCAAGGGGTGGCGCATTGGCTGCCCCTTGCGCCACATCAAGGCAGGGCAAGGGCCGGCGCCCCATGGTCGCCGCCATGACCCAAGCTGCCTTCTGCCCCGCCCCCCGGCTTGATGCGCCGACCCTCCTCGCCCGCTACGGGCAGCCGGTGCCGCGCTATACGAGTTATCCCACCGCGCCCCATTTCTCCCCCGCCGTCGATGCCGCGACCTATGCCTCGTGGCTCGCGGAAGTGCCGGGGGATGCGCGTGTGTCGGCCTATGTGCACGTGCCCTTCTGCGCCGAGCTGTGCCTCTATTGCGGCTGCCAGACGGCGGTGGCCCGCAGCCGCACCCCGGTGAAGGCCTATGCCGAGCGGCTGGTTGCGGAGATCGGCCTCGTCGCCCGCCACCTGCCGGGCCGACTGAAGCTGTCCCACCTGCATTTCGGCGGCGGCACCCCCACCATGCTGGCGGACGAGGACTTCGCTTCCATCCTCGGCGCGCTGCGCGAGACCTTCGATTTTGCCCCGGACGCCGAGATCGCCATCGAGATCGACCCGCGGGTGATGGACGCCGACAAGGTGGAGACGCTGGCCCGCGAGGGCTTCAACCGCGCCAGCCTCGGGGTGCAGGATTTTGATCCCGCCGTGCAGCAGGCCATCGGCCGCCACCAGTCGTGCGAGGAGACCCAGGCGGTGGCGGATGCCCTGCGCGCGGCCGGCATCGCCGCCCTCAACCTAGACCTCATGTACGGCCTGCCCCATCAGGACAAGGCTTCCGTCCGCCGCACGGTGGAGGCGGCCCTCGGCCTTGATCCGGACCGCATCGCCGTGTTCGGCTACGCCCATGTGCCGTGGATGAAGAAGCACCAGGCCCTGATCCCGGAAGACGCGCTGCCCGGCGCTGCCGAGCGTCTGGCGCAGGCCGAGCTGGTGGCGGACATGCTCGCTGCCCATGGCTACGTGCCGGTGGGGCTCGACCATTTCGCCCGCGCGTCGGACGCCATGGCGGAACGGGCGGCGGCGGGAACGCTGAAGCGCAACTTCCAGGGCTACACCACCGACGACGCCCCAGTGCTCATCGGCTTCGGCGCCTCGGCCATCGGCGCGCTGCCGCAGGGCTATGTGCAGAACCTGCCCGCCACGCCGACGTGGCACAAGGCGGTGGAGGCCGGCACCCTGCCCATCGGGCGCGGCGTCGCGCTCAGCGACGAGGACCGGCTGCGCCGTCACGTCATCGAGCGGCTCATGTGCGACCTCGCCGTGGACCTCGATGCGGCCTGCGCGCAATACGGCTTTCCGCGCGGCTTCTTCGCCGACGAGATCCACGCCCTGGAGCCCTTGATCGTGGACGGCCTCGCCTTTCGCCACGGCGCGGTGGTGGAGGTGCCGGAAGCCGCGCGCCCCTTCACCCGCGTGGTCTGCGCCGTGTTCGATGCGCGCCTTGCGGCAAGCCGCGCCGCAGCCCCGGAGCAGAAGCGCCACGCCGCGGTGGTCTGAAGGCGTTCTCTTTCTTGCGTTTAGAGGGCGATTCACAGAGCAAATTGTTTCAATTTGCTCGGATCGCGCTCTAGAGCACGCGCCGATCTGCCTGCATCGCAAGCTGATCGGAGAACGCGTTCTCTTTCTCGCGTTTAGAGGGCGATTCACCGAGCAAATTGTTTCAATTTGCTCGGATCGCGCTCTAAGGCCGGCGCGGCGGCCGGCTCTTCATGGCTCAAAAAGAAAAAGGCACGCGCCCGGAAGCGCGTGCCGAAGGAGGTGCACCGCAGATGAAGATTGCGGCACGCCGGGGGAAAAGACGGATCAGGAATTCAGGCGCTTCAGCGCCACCCCGTCGCGCAGCACCACGCGGCGGGACGAGGGCAGGGCGATGGCCGAAATCTCCTCAAGATGGGTCAGGGTGCGCGACACCGTCTCGATGGTGAGGCCGAGGAAGTCGGCGATGTCCTGCCGCGACATGGGCAGCGTCACCTCGATGCCGTTCGTGCCCTGGCCGGAGCCGGCGCGCGCCGCCATGTCGAGCAGGAAGGTGGCGACCCGCTCCTGGGCGGTCTTGCGGCCGAGCACCAGCAGATGGTCCTGGGCGCGGCCGAGCTCGGAGGCGGTGAGCGCCCACAGAGCATGGGACAGCTCGGCGTCGTCGGCGGCGCGGGCGAAGAGAAGGGAGCGCTTCACGCGCACCACCTTGCATTCGCTCACGGCCTCGGCGGAGAAGCGGTGGCGGAGCTCCATCTCCCAGCCGAACACGTCGCCGGCGAGGCAGAAAGTCTCGATCTGGCGCCGGCCATCGCCCAGCAGCTTGCAGATGCGTACGGCACCGGAGAGAACCACATAGAGATGGTCTGCAGCCTGATCCTCGCCGAAGATCTCGGCATTGCGGGCATAGGAGGCTACGACACCGAGGCGGGCCACCACGTCGACGGGGGAACGGGCCTCGGCCTCGTCGCCCCAGCGCGGAGCGGTCATGGGATGCGCATAGGCCTTCTGGGCGATCGCTGCGGCGGGGCTCGGCATCGGTTTACCCTTCCATCACGTTGGATAAAGGGATAACCGGCCTTGACGCATCGCAAAATTCGGATCGAACACTTAAGTCGGTGCCCTTAAGTAGTTTTACGGAGTTGCCTCGCGTGGCTTCAGAAGGGACGGGCCGGCTCCGATCGGGTGACGGCGCCAGGGACGGTATGGCAGGCGGAATGGACAGCGTGGTGACCAATATGTCCGCACGGCGCCCGGCCGGGCGGGTGCCGTGGACCGACGCCTTCGTCGGCGGCGCGGTGGCGCTTGCCGTGCTCGGGCTCGGCCTCGTCGTGGGCTTCCCCCCGTTCCGGGCCGAGGGGCTGATGCTCCAGCTCGCCGGGGTGATGCTGGTGAGCGGGCGCGGGCTCGTCGCCGGCGGCAGCGCGCTGGCGGTCGCCATCGCGGCGGGGGCGGCGCTCGCGCTGGCCACGGGCACAGGCAGCCCCACCGCCGGCAATGCGGGCTTCGATCCCGCGACGCTCGCCTTGTTCCTTGCGGTGGGCCTCGGCATCGCCATCCTGGGCGAGCGGCTGCGGCGCACGAGGCTCGACGCGGCGGCCCGCAACCGCGACCTGCTGGCGCGCGAGGCGCACCTGTCCTCCATCCTCGACACCGTGCCCGACGCCATGGTGGTGATCGACGAGCGCGGCATCATGCGCTCCTTCTCCAGCGCGGCGGAGCGCCTGTTCGGCTATACGGCGGCGGAAGCGGTGGGGCAGAACGTCTCGATCCTGATGCCGGGTCCGCACCGCCAGAATCACGACGGCTATCTCGGACGCTACCTGGCGACCGGCGAGCGGCGCATCATCGGCATCGGCCGGGTGGTGGTGGGCGAGCGCAAGGACGGTTCCACCTTTCCCATGGAGCTGGCGGTGGGCGAGATGCGCTCCGCCTCCGAGCGCTTCTTCACCGGCTTCATCCGCGACCTCACCGAGCGTCAGGAGACCGAGGCGCGGCTGCAGGAGCTGCAGGCGGAGCTGGTCCACATCTCCCGCCTCACCGCCATGGGCGAGATGGCGTCCACCCTCGCCCACGAGCTGAACCAGCCGCTCTCCGCCATCGCCAACTACATCAAGGGCTCGCGCCGGCTGCTGGATGCGGGAAGCTTCAAGGTGGAGATGCTCCAGGGCGCGCTGGAGAAGGCCGGGGAGCAGGCCCTGCGCGCCGGCCAGATCATCCGGCGGCTGCGGGACTTCGTCTCCCGCGGGGAGAGCGAGCGGCGGGTGGAAAGCCTCTCCAAGCTGGTGGAGGAGGCGAGCGCCCTCGCTTTGGTGGGCGCCAAAGAGCATGGTATCCAGGTGCGCTTTCAGTTTGACCCGAAGTGCGACCTCGTGCTCGCCGACAAGGTGCAGGTCCAGCAGGTATTGCTGAACTTGATGCGCAACGCCCTGGAGGCAATGATGGAGACGCCGCGGCGCCAGCTACTGGTGAAGACCGAGGCGGCAGAGGACGATATGGTGATGATCAGCGTCTCGGACACGGGCCACGGCATTTCGGCGGAATACGCCCCGCAGTTGTTCACGCCGTTCGTCACCACCAAGAGGCACGGCATGGGGGTGGGGCTGTCCATTTCGCGCACCATCATCGAGGGTCATGGCGGCCGCATCTGGGCCGAACCCAATCCCCAGGGCGGCGCGGTGTTCCGCTTCACCTTGCGCGCGGTGGGCGAGGAGGTGGCGCTTCATGACTGACGCTCGGGTCTCCGCGGTGATCCATGTCATCGACGATGACGAGGCGGTGCGCCAGTCGCTGGTCTTCCTGCTGGCCACCGCCGGACATACGGTGCTGGAGCACCCCTCGGCGCGTCATTTCGTGGAAGCGGGGTTGCCGGCGGCCGATCCGACCATCAGCTGCATCATCACCGACGTGCGCATGCCGGACATGACCGGCATCGACCTGCTGCATCACCTGAAGGACAAGGGCTCCACCGTGCCGGTCATCGTCGTCACCGGCCATGGCGACGTGCCTTTGGCGGTGGAGGCCATGAAGCTCGGCGCCGCCGACTTCCTGGAAAAGCCGTTCGACGACGTGGCCATCCTGGACACGGTGAAGTCCGCGCTGTCGCGGCGCGAGAAGGCCCACCAGCACGATGCCCTGCGCGAGCAGGTGACGGAGCGCATCGCCGCCTTGTCCCAGCGCGAGCGCCAGGTGCTGGAATGCCTGGTGGCCGGCCAGGCCAACAAGACCATTGCCTACGAGCTGGGCATCAGCCCTAGGACGGTAGAGGTATACCGTGCAAACGTGATGACCAAGATGAAGGCGCAGAGCCTGTCCGAGCTGGTGCGCATGGCGCTGCTGGCCGGCCTGACGCCGGGGGTGGCGTAGGCCGGAGGGGCGAGCCGGAGTGCCGCAGCGCCGGTGCTTGATCTAACGCAACGCCGGATCCCTCCTCCCAAAGTAGACTGAACATAAATCGACCACGCGGACCCTTCCGGCCGGGTGGACCCACGAGGGGGTCGTGGGAAGGATGTGGCAGATGATCGTGTCCAACGCGGCGCCCGCCTTCGTCGTCCACGTGGTGGATGACGATCCGGCCGTCTGCAGCTCGCTGAAGTTCGCGCTGGAGGTCGATGGCTTCAGCGTGCGGACCTATGCGCGCTCGGAGGACGTGCTCGCGGCCGACCTGTCCGGTGGCTGCATGATCGTGGATTACAATCTGCCCGGCCTGAACGGCCTCGACCTGCTGCGCGAGCTCGACCGGCGCCAGGTCCACCTGCCGGCCTTCCTCATCACCAGCAATCCCGCCCAGCACGTGCGCCACCGGGCCACCGCCCAAGGCGTCGCCATCATCGAGAAACCCCTCCTCGGCAACCAGCTCAGCGAGGCCGTGCGCGACAGTTTCGTGCGGTCCGGCCACTGCTGATTCCCGGCGCCCCAGTCTTCTGTCTGCCTTCCCCTCATGGTGTTCCCGTGCCTAACTGGGCGCGGTCGGCAGCGTGTTGACGCTGCGGAACACCCGAGCCGGATCCGGCCAGGTTGCGATGCAGCCGGGCCGGATCCCGCTCCAGCAGCGAGGCCGTTCATGACCACGCGCAATCTCGACGCCTTGTTTCATCCCCGCGCCATTGCCCTCGTCGGCGCCAGCAACCGTCCCGGCAGCATCGGCGCGGTGATCGCGCGCAACCTGTTCGAGGCCGGGTTCGAGGGGCCGATCCTCACCGTCAATCCGAAGGAGCGCGCCATCCGCTCCTCGCTCAACTATGCGTCGGTGGCGGAGCTTCCGATCCCGGTGGACCTTGCCGTGGTGGCCGCCCCGCCCGACAGCGTGCCCGCGATCATCGCCGACCTCGGCGCGAAGGGCTGCCGCGCCGCCGTGGTCCTGCGGGCCGGCTACGGGCCGGGCGAGCAGATCGAGACCGCCGCGCAGCGCCAGGCGATGCTGGACGCGGCACGGCCCTTCCTGCTGCGCGTGCTGGGGCCGAACGGGCTCGGCTTCATCTCCACCCGGCCGCACATCAATGCGAGCATCGCCCACCTGATGCCGGCCAAGGGCGACGTCGCCTTCGTCAGCCAGTCCGGGGCGATGACCTCGGCGGTGCTGGACTGGGCCCATGTGCGCGGCTTCGGCTTTTCCCATGTGGTGTCGCTGGGCGAGAGCGCGGACGTGGATTTCGGCGACATGCTCGATTATCTCGCCCTCGACAACACCACCCGCGCCATCCTGCTCTATGTCGAGCACGTGAAGGATGCGCGCAAGTTCATGTCGGCGGGGCGCATCGCGGCGCGCGCCAAGCCGGTCATCGTCATCAAGGCCGGGCGCGGCGCCGCCGGCGCCCGGGCCGCCCTGTCCCATACCGGCGTGCTCGCCGGCAGCGACCTCGTCTACGACGCCGCCTTCCGCCGCGCCGGCATGCTGCGCGTGCACGAGCTGCGCGAGCTGTTCGAGGCGGTGTCCACCCTGGCGGCCGGCATCAAGCTCACCGGCGACCGGCTCACCATCCTCACCAATGGCGGCGGCGCCGGCGTGGTGGCGGTGGATGCGGTGGAGGGTATTCCCGGCCGCCTCGGCACCCTCAAGCCGGAGACGGCGGAGGCGCTCGACAAGATCATCCCCGGGGCCTGGTCCCGGGCCAATCCGGTGGACATCGTGGACGATGCCGACGGCGCCCGCTACGGCGCGGCCCTGAAGGCGCTGCTCGCCGACAAGGGATCCGACGCGGTGCTGGTGCTCAACTGCCCCTCGTCGGTGGCCGACAGCGGCCAGGCGGCCGACGCGGTGATCACGGCGCTGGAGACGCGCATGCGCGCGCCCGTGCTGACCTGCTGGCTCGGCGACTCCGCCGCAGCCGGGGCCCGCCGGCGCTTCGCCGCCCGGCGGATCCCCACCTACGAGACCCCGGATGAGGCGGTGCGCGCCTTCGGTCACCTGGTCTCCTACCAGCGCAACCAGACCCAGCTCATGGAGACGCCCCCGGCCCGGACCTTCGAGGACCCCGACCGGGCGCGGGCGCGCGCGCTGGTGGAGAAGGTGCTCGGCGAGGGCCGCAGCGCCCTCTCCGAGGTGGAGGCGAAGGCGGTGCTCTCCGCCTACGACATTCCGGTGGTGGAGACCTGCGTCGCCGCGACGCCCGAGGAGGCGGGCCGGTGCGCCGCCGCCATCGGCTTTCCCGTGGTGATCAAGGTGCTGTCGCACGATCTTACCCACAAGTCGGACGTGGGCGGCGTCCGGCTCGACCTGCGCAGCGCGGCCGCGGTGGAGGAAGCCTGCCGCGCCATCATCGCCTCGGTGGCCGAGAAGCGGCCGGAGGCACAGATTGCCGGCTTCACGGTGCAGGCCATGGTGCGCCGCCCCCACGCCCAGGAGCTGATCGCCGGCATCGCCTACGACAAGACCTTCGGGCCGGTGGTGCTGTTCGGCCAGGGCGGGACGGCGGTGGAGGTGATCGGCGACCGCGCCGTCGCCCTGCCGCCCCTCAACGGGGTCCTGGCCCGCGAGATGATCGAGCGCACGCGCGTGGCGAAGCTCCTCGCCGGCTACCGCGACCATCCCCCGGCGGACATGACCGCGGTGGCGGGGACGCTGGTGAAGATCGCCGAGCTGCTCGCCGACCTGCCGCAGATCGCCGAGCTCGACATCAACCCGCTGCTCGCCGACGAGGACGGCGTCATCGCCCTCGACGCCCGCATCGTGGTGCACGAGACGCGGGTGGAGGGCACCGACCGCTTCGCCATCAAGCCCTATCCCTCCAGCGAGGTGTCCGAGCTGGCGCTGACCGACGGGTCTAAGGTGGTGCTGCGGCCCATCCGGCCGGAGGACGAGCCGTGCCTCGTGGACATGGTCCACCGCTCCGACCCGCAGGACGTGCGCATGCGCTTCCTGGGCTCGGTGAAGGACTTCCCCCACCTGATGGCGGCCCGCCTCTCCCAGATCGACTACGACCGGGAGATGGCGTTCGTGGCTGTGGAGCCCAACGGGGACATCTGCGGCGCCGTGCGCATCATCGCCGATCCCGACAACGAGGCGGCCGAATACGCCATCATGGTGCGCTCGGACCTGAAGGGCAAAGGCCTCGGCTTCCAGCTCATGACCGAGATCCTCGCCCATGCCAGGAAGCGCGGCCTCAACAAGGTGTTCGGCGACGTGCTCCGGGAGAACGGGCCCATGCTGCACCTGGCCGAGGACCTGGGCTTCAAGGTCACCGCCGGCAGCGAGGATCCCACCGTGATGCGGGTGGTCCTCGACCTTCGCGCCCAGGCCGCGGCGGCGGGGGCGCGTTCCTAGTGGTTCGACCGCGACAGATGGAGCCCATCTGTCGCGCGCAGGTCGAACCACAACTCTTTGATCTGGTGGGCCAACTTTTCGAAACGGATGGGTGCCACCCGTTTCGGTTGATCCACGAGGGCGATCCGGTCGTGCCTCCGGGCGGGTTTGCGGGAGAGCTTGGCGGGGGACGTGAAACACAACCTTGACTGGAAGAGACGAGGCAGCGATATCGCTCTTGCCACCCGGCCGGGTGGGGATCACCATGCTGCCACCCTACGGCAGCTCTCCCGACGGGAAGATGATCGGGACAGGGCCGGGGGGAGTGATGGGTGTGTCGACCGTGAACAGGGGCGTCCCTCGGGGGGCGTCCCCACGCAGGCCACCGCAAAGATCGGCATTGGGTGATCAGTGAGCGACGCCGACGATGGAGCGCGGGGACCCTGGAAGCCGGAGCATCTTGCACTGCACGATCCGGTGACCAGCCTGCCCAACCGCCTCTTGATGATCGAGTTTCTTGCAGGCGCGCTCGGTTCGCCGCAGGAAGCCAGGCGGACGCTTGCCGTTTTCTGCCTGGCCGTCGATAATTTCAGCCACATCAAAGAGTTGTTCGGCCAAGCTGCGGCGGACCTGATCCTTGCCGAAACCGCGCGGCGCATCCGCCGTTGCGTCCGCGACCGCGACCTGGTGGCGCGGGTCGAGGACGACATGTTCGTCGTCGTCGCCGCCGGCGTGGGAGACGCCAAGGCGGTGGACGGCCTCGCCCGGCGGCTCCAGGCGGCGCTCAACGCGCCCATCGACCTGCCCTCCGGCACCGCTGCCTATCCGCAGGCCAACATGGGCATTGCCCTCGCGCCGCTCGACGCGGAGGATGCGGACGGCCTCGTGCGCTGCGCCGAGCTGGCACTGGAGCAGGCCCGGGAACAGGGGCCGGGCAGCAGCTCCTATTTCGCCGCCGAAATGAACGACGAGATGCAGGGCAGGCGGTCGCTGGAAAGCGACCTGAGGCGCGCCATCATCGCCGACGAGTTCGTGCTCCTGTTCCAGCCGCGCTGCGACGCGCGCACGCTGAAGCTGCGCGGGGTCGAGGCCCTGATCCGCTGGGACCATCCCCAGCTCGGTCTGCTCACCCCGGACGAATTCGTTCCCATCGCGGAGAAGAGCGGGCTTGTCATCCCCATCGGCGAATGGGTGCTGCGGAAGGCGTGCGACACCATTTCCCGCCTGCCGGGCCTCAACGTCTCCGTCAACGTCTCGGTGGTGCAGTTCCGCAGCGGCGGTCTGGTGGACACGGTGGAGGCGGCGCTGAAGGCCAGCGGGGTGTCGCCGGAGCGACTGGAGCTTGAGATCACCGAGAGCGTGCTGATCGAGAATACCGAGAACGCCCTCGACATCCTCATGAGCCTCAAGAAACTGGGTGTGCGCCTGTCCATGGACGATTTCGGCACCGGCTATTCGTCCCTGGGCTACCTGCGCACCTTCCCGTTCGACGCCCTGAAGATCGACCGGCGCTTCGTCGGCGACCTCGACCAGTCCAAGGACGCGCTGGCCATCGTCCAGGCGATCCTGGGGCTCGGCCGCGCCCTCGGCATGCAGGTGGTGGCGGAAGGGGTCGAGACGAAGAGCCAGCTCGACATTCTCAGGGCCGATTCCTGCGACGAGGTGCAGGGCTACTTCCTCGGCCGTCCCATGACGGAGGAAGCGCTGCTCGCCTATATCGCCGAACACCGTATGGCGAGCTGAGCCTTTGGGGAGGCCTGGGGGGGCCGCGGTCTGGCGGGCGATCAGGCCAGCCAGGGGG
>NZ_JAIVFN010000034.1 GCF_030015065.1 Xanthobacter autotrophicus
GCCCTCAAGGCCCTGCTCACGGCCTGCCCCGCCCGCTGCTACGAGATGAATGACAAGGGCCAGGTGGAAATCACCGCCGATGGCTGTGTCGAGTGCGGCACCTGCCGCATCATCGGCGAGCCTTCGGGCGACATCGAGTGGAACTATCCGCGCGGCGGCTACGGCGTGCTCTTCAAGTTCGGCTGATCGCCGGGGGCATTTTCCGCTTCCGATGTTTCAGGGAAGATGCTCGACCCATTTTGATTGCCTTGCCGCGCGAAGGGCACCCGTTTCGCCCTTGACCTTGATACGCCTCTGGGATCGGCCGCTCGCGCCGATTCCGGAGGCGGTATTTTGATGGGTGTCGGCGACATGGATGCGGTCGCGCGGCCCCCTCTGGCACAGCTTCGCCTTCCCTCCTAGATTGGGGGCGGGAGGACTGCTCATGTCCGCATATATGGCCGGAGAGCCAGATACCGCTGCCGAAGCCCTCGACTGGCAGGGGCGCCCGTTGCGCTGCCAGGATTGCCCCCACGAGGACATTCACGCCGAAGGCCGCTGCGACCTCGGCAAGATCTGTGTGGCCGACCGTCGGCGCAAGCGCATTGATCGCTTCTTCTCCCAGAACGCAGCGCTGGCGGCGCGCTATCTGGATCATCCCTATTTCGAGGTCCGCGCGCTGGCCGCCAAGCACGCCAGCGTGTTCCTGCTCACCCCGCTGAAGGATGACCCGGAGCCGGACGTGCGGGTCGTCGCCGCCGCGCGCCTGCCCCTCGCCCGGATCAGGGACATGCGGTTCGACCCTGAGGCCCGGGTTCGGATCGCGCTCGCGGAGCGCATGGAGGGCAACGACCTCGTGGCCTTGCTTGGCGATAGCGACTACCAGGTGCGCATCGCCGCGGCTCGGCGCGCGCCTCCGGACGCGCTGGTCTATCTCATGCACGATCCGGAAACCGATGTGCGGCGCGTGGTGGCGCGGCGGCTGCCCCAGGGCCACCTCGCCCGCATGGTCAATGACGACGACCCTCTCGTGCGGGTCGTGGTGGCCGAGCATCTGGAACCCGAGCGCCTCGCCCCCCTCGTGGCGGACCCCGACATGCGCGTCCGCTTCGTCGTCGCGGAACGGATCGACCCGCGGTTTCTGCCCGCCCTGGCCGAAGATTCGGTCCCGCCTGTGGCCGAGGTCGCCCGCCAGAGGCTTGCCCCCACAAGCTGACACCGGCCCGAAGCAGGGGGGAGACAGGTTCAGCCGGCGGCCTGGTCCGCCGGCTGAACCTGTCCGCAGCATCGCGACTGACAGTCGGTCGCAGTCTAGCGCACCGGCGCGCGCCATCCATCCGGGGCACATCCGTAATATTCCGGAATGGACAAGAGGCCAGACACTGATTCTGGCATCCTAACTGCATGGCAATGTCGTGGATGAATGGCAGAGCGAGCGCCCCTGCCCCGTTCGAGAAGACGCTCGAGAACCGAGGATGCCATGATCGAAGTCACAGCAAACGACGTGAAATTCTCCGCCTATCGGGCGGATCCCGAAGGCACGCCCAAGGGCGCCGTGGTGGTCTTGCAGGACGTGTTCGGTGTGAATGCCGACATTCGCAAGATTGCGGACGGCTTTGCCGCCGCCGGCTATGTCGCGGTTGCGCCCGCCTTGTTCGACAAGGTGAAGTCCAACATCGAACTTGATGCCTCGGCTGACGAAGAGGGTCGCTCGCTCACCACCGAGCTTGGCACCGAATGGCCGATCGAGGCCATCCAGGCCACTGTCGATACGGTGAAGGATGCTGGCAAGGTCGCGCTCGTGGGCTATTCCTGGGGTGGTTTCCTCGCCTATCTCGCCGCCAACAAGGTCTCCGGCCTCGCCTGCGCCATCGGCTATCATGCCGACGGGCTCCTGGAGGTGGTCATGGAGAAGCGCCGCATTCCGACCCTGATCCATTTTGCCGAGAAGGATCCGCTCATTTCCGAGGAGGAGATCATCCAGTTCCGTGCCCGCCGGCCCGACGTTTCCGCCTTCTCCTATCCCGAAGCCACCCGCGGTTTCGGCTACGCCGCCGGCCCGGCCTACAATGCCGAGGCGGCCTCGAAGGCGCAGGAGCGCACCCTGTTCTGGATCTCCCAGTATGTCGTGGGCCAGGGTCCCGTTCAGATGAAGAATGGCGGCGCCTACGCCCAGGCCAAGACCGAGAAGAAGGGCAAGAAGAAAGCCGACGACGACATGGGTCCGCCCCTCGACTGAGGATGGCCTCGCCAGCGCATCCCGCCGAGCCGCGGGATGCGCCAAGCCTGCCTTCTTGGCCGCGTCCGCTTTCAAAAGCCAGGAACATCAACTATTCCATGACCGGATTCGGGCGGGTTTTTCTGTCGATTTGGGATGGAAATATTTGCCGACTTGGTCCAAGCTCAAAAACGTTTCATCGGATCCCGTCAGGCGGGAGGCCATCTGGGAGGCCACCATGAGCGTGATCGAGCATGATTTCGGCGCCGGAAAGCGGCGCAAGGAGAAGCGGTTCCGGGAGCTGCTGAGTCTCGACGCCCTGCATGAGCAGAATGTCCGGGCGAATCCCCTGCCCTATCTGGAGCGAGCGAGCGAGCGCATCTTTCAGCTGGAACGCACCCTTTTCGAAGCGGCCCTTGCGGGGCGGCCGCCGGCCGGTGGCGATGCGCCCGGCGCAATGGTGACCATCAGCGAAGCGGAGCACCAGCGCCTCGTCGCCTGCCGGGCTGTGGTGGATACCGCACTAGCGGAAATACAGGCGCGGCCGGAGAGCGACGACATCGTCTGACCGCCTCCCCCGCAAACTCTGCGGCAAATGCAGCCCCTCCCGAGCGGCACGCAGGCAGGCGAAAGCCCCGCTGCGATGCGACGCCCCTCGATATGACCGGTGACCCCACCTCACATCTTGCGACTAGCGACAGGCGGCGTCTCCCCTGACGGCAACCCGCCACGACCTGGAGCACGCGCTCTCTATTTCCAAGTCAAAGCGCTTTCTGCGCGCCCCGACTCAGGGAAAAATCGCTTAAAATTTCTGACTGAACGCGTTTTCTGCGCGCGGATTCAGGATCCGCTTTGCTCGAAAACGCTCCAGATCACTCCGAAGACGGACCCTGAGCGAACAGCCCGGGCCACACCCGGACCGTCCACGCTGAGTTCAGGCCGCTTCAATCCGGCCCACCCCCGGCCAGTCGACGGCAGACCGCCGGCTCATGACCATGGCGTCCAAGCCATTGAGACAACAGGCGTTCTGTCAGTTGTGGACCGACGGCGGCGGGGTCCATTGGTAAAGGTCGCCCCAACCGCTTTCCGCCTTCGCCTCATGGGTGAAGCCCAGCTCGCCGAGCGCGGCGGCGAAGCCCAGCTGCTCCCCGCTCTTGACGCTGGCCAGAAGCGGAACCTTCTTCTCCTGCAGTTCGCCGAGAAGGGCGGGCAGCACCTTATCCTCGCGCACCGCCGGCGCCACGGCGGCATAAGCCACGTGGATGGCCTCGCTGTTGCGGAAGCACCACTCGAAATCGTCGCGCCGCGCGAGGAGCGCGCCCACGATGCCCTTCTCATTGTCCACCAGCACCGGCGACAGGCCGGAAGTGCAGCACGCCATCAGCTCGGACAGCAGGCTTTCCTGCTCCAGATCATCCTCCAGCTTGAAGGGGATCTCGGGCGACACCTGGCGCAGCAGGCCCCAGATGCCCTGCACGTCGCTCAACGACGCCATGCGTCGGGTCAATTCGGCCATAACATCTCTCCGGCGAAATCAAAAAATAACTTGCACATTTTAGATCATCGGCCAGAATTTTCAATATTCGTGATCCATATTGCTGGACAATTCGGCATGTCACGAAGCACACGCGCGCGCCATAGTGCTGTTGGATCCGCGACACTGTCGCCTCTCCGACATCCGGATGCGCGTCTCCGCGTCTGGCAAGAACCTTGCTCCGCGACATGGAGCGGGGCCGCCGCGGTAGGCCCCGCCAAACCTGCGGAGTAAGGCATGTCGACGATTGACGGTTTTTTCATCGACTGGGACGGTAACGCCCGCAGCGTCTCCGATCCCGGCGGTGGCTATCTGTGCGAGACGGACAAGGTGGCCAAGTATGTGGCAATCACCACCAAGACCGGAACGCTGGTGCACGAGGGCACCTTCTACAAGACCATGGAAGACATCGCGAAAGCCGGCATCAAGGCGGCTTTCGTTCCGGGCTCCCATCCCTGGGGCACGAAGCAGGACGGCTTCTGACGCAGCGGGCGGGCACCGCGCCCGCCCCTATCCCTGATGGCCTTGAACGCGTGATCCGGTCAGGTTGCACAGCAGGCTGATCGGTGCGCGCTCCAGCCCAGCGCGGCATGCCAGCCGCGGTACACAGCACGCGCGTTACACCAGCCGCGACAAGGAGATTCGGCGATGCTCCCGACGACGATTCTCATCGACGAGGCCCCCCGGTGCGTCGTTCGCCCGAACGACACCAAGGACCTCAACCGCTTCCTGCGCAACGCCAAGTCCTACCTCCTGGCGGAAAAGCCGGAAGGCAAGATCACCCATCGCAGCGCTTCCGACGAGGAAATGGCGAAATGGCGCAGCGCGCTCGCCTTGCACCAGGCCTGGGGGGGCTCGGACGAGGACTTCTTCGGCGTCCCGCTTTAGAGCGCGGTCCGAGCAAATGGAATCCATTTGCTCGGTGAATCGCCCTCTAAACGCAAGAAAGAGAACGCGTTCTCCGATCAGCTTGCGATGCAGGCAGATCGGCGCGTGCTCTAGCGCGAAGCCCATACCACTCCGTGCGAAAAACGCGCTTCGCCACCGGGCCTCAGGTCGCTTGCCGCAAGCCGGCGCGAACGCAAGCCCTGGTCAGGCCCCTTCCAGCCTGACGCTTTTCGGCGGCACACAGCGCGGGCGGTGACGCCCAGGCCCGGCCGAGCTGGCCCCAAACGCGCGGCAACCGCACGTCGTCAGGCCGCCCCTCAGGGCCGCGCCGCGTGGCCCACCGTATCGTGGGGATTGCCGGCGGTGTTGCGCATCCAGTCGGCAAGCTTCGCCATGGCGCCATAGACCTCATCCCGCGCCGCCTGGTCCGCTACCGTCTCCTCCAGCGCCCCGCGCATGCACAGCAGCCACGCGTCGCGCTCGCTGTTGCCGATGGCGAAGCCCATATGCCGTTGGCGCAGGCGCGGATGCCCCTTCTCCACCGAATAGAGCTTGGGACCGCCGGTCCATTCGGTGAGGTAGCGTTTCAGCACCTGCTTGGTCTGGGAGAGGTCGTCAGCATGCATGCCGCGAATGCCCTCGGCCTCCGGCAGCGTGTCCATGCGGTGATAGAAGGCTTCCACCAGCCGGTCGATGACCACTGCGCCGCCCAGGCGCTCGAACATTGTAACCGCCTCGACCGTGTCGGACATGGGTCAACCTCGCGCAAAGGGTTCGCGGATCGGGGCTTGGCCGACAAGGCCACGCCCCGCCTATTCGTCCATGTTAGGCAGGAGGATCACCTCCGCCGGGGCGCCCGCGCCCTGGGCCTCGACGAAATCGAGCGCAGAGACGAGGGAGAGCCCACCGTCGCTTTCCATCAGCACCACCGCGTCCGGCGGCAGCTTGCCGAGCGCCTCGAGGAGTTGTGCCACCGTCATGACCGTCCCTCCCGCGACATCCCGTTTCCCGTTGAAGTGAGCGCAGCCATCGCCATGTTCAGGCCGGCCCCAGCGGCGCGCCGGCCTCGTCGAAGGCGAGCACCACCGTCTCCTCGTCCATGGTCACCTCGGCCCGGCACAGGGCGCCGTTGCCGTGATACTGGTAGCGGTGCGCCAGCTCGATCTCGCCATAGACCATCTTGTCGAAACCCGTCAGCACCCCATCCGCGTCGAAATAGGCGCGGATGAACGTATTGCGATGGGTCAGCTGCTCCTGCGGAATGGCCTCGACCAGCCGGAAGGGCATCCTTACCCCAGTATAGGTCGTGTAGAAGCGGCATTCGCCCGCTTCCGCCACCGTCATCCCCGTATCACCTGTCATTCCGTCTCCACCCCGGACATCGTCTTCCAAACCGCTCCCGGCCCGTTTCAGTCGGGCGAGATCATGATCTCCATGGTGTCGTCGAAATCGTCATACGGGAAGGGCCGCACGTCCTCTTCCACCAGCTTGACGCCGCACAGGCACACGTCGTCCCCCACCACGGCGAGGGCGATGGGCTCAAGATGCTTGCCCTCGCACTTGCCTTCCACGCAGACGCCGCTCTCAATATCGAACAGGGAGCCGTGGCGGCCGCAACGCAGACGCGTGCCGTCCTTGTTGAAAAATTCACCGCCGCCGATGTTGAGCCAGGTTCCCTGGTGCGGGCAGGCGTTCACATAGCCCGCGAAATCCGAGGCTCCCGTGCGAATGATCACGATGCGGAAGGGCCGCGCCTCCCCCTCCTCGGTCACGCGGGAGAGATCGAACGCCTTGGCCTCACCCAGGGCAATATCGTCAATTTCGCAAATGGCATAAACGTCGATCTCGTCGGCAGACATTCCCGCTCCCGCCCTGCCCGTGACGCGCCGGCCTCCTGGAGCACGCGGAGCGCGGGTTGCATCGCAATCCGACATTCTCCGCATTCTGCCCCGAAGTCTGGAGCGGCTGGCCCCCAGGTCCATTGAACCTGATCGGATCCAGCCCCAGGTGCCGACCCCTGTCGCAAATGAAACAGACTGTCAGGCCTTTCCGCCCGGCGGGCGGCCAGTTCCCGAACTGCCCCGATATTTGCATGAAGCATGCCGACCGCCGTCCCGCTGCCGAAACGGCTGCGCGACGCAGCGCGCCAAACGCCGCGCCAAGAGCCGCGCCAACGCCGCACCAAAAGCCGCGCGAGGAGCAACACCCGATGCCCGCGATGAAGTTCTACATGACGCCCGGCTCCTGCTCCACGGGCATCCACATCATATTGGAGGAGCTGGAGGAGATCTTCGAGGCCCATATCGTGAACCTTCCGGCGGGGGACCATTTCAAGCCGGAATACGTGGCGGTGAACCCCAAATCCACCATACCCGCTCTGGTGCGGCCGGACGGCAGCGCCCTCACGGAGGTGGTCTCCATTGCCTACTGGCTCGCGCTCAGCCGCGGACGGGGCCGGCTCTGGCCCACCGAGGCCGATGCCGCGACACGGGCGCTGGAGACCATGGTCTATGTGGTTTCCACCGTGCACGGCCAGGGCTTCGCGCGCATCTTCTCCACGCCCACCTTCGCCGCCAGCCCGTCCGACCGCGCAAAGGTGGAGACGCTGGGCCGGGACATCGTCAGCCAGGGCTTCTCCATCCTCGACCGGGCGCTCGACGGCCGCGACTATGTGGCCGATCGCTTTTCCGCCGCGGACCCCATCCTCTTCTATGTGGAATTCTGGGCGGACAAGACCGGCATGGAGCTGCCGCCCAACATCTCGGCCCACTACCGGCGCATGCTGGCGCGGCCTGTGGTGCAGCGGGTCCTGCGTGAGGAAGGCTACAATCTCGCCCTTCTGGGCGTGACGCAAAGCCTCCCGAACTGACACGCGGGCGGCAGGCGAGAGCGCGCGCCGATCGGAGTGCGCGTTCTCTTTTTTGGTTTTGAGGACGATTCAGGCAAGGAGAGCGCAAATGGCCGACATGATCGTGGTGAGCGAGGAAAACCGGGACGACCTCTCCCGCAAGGCCGGCGTGTTCCTGTATTCCGAAACCAAGCTCTGGCTTGAGGATGCGAGCGTGCACCGCACGGACGGCCCTGCCCTCATCTCCCCCGACGGGGTGGAACGCTGGTATGTGCGCGGCGCCGAGGTGACCCGGGCGGTCAAGGACTTCTTCGCGCAGAACAAATGGTCCCTGTCGAAGGGCCTGGACACCGAGGAGAAGCGCGCCCGCTTCGCTGCGCAGTTCCTGGGCTGACGCCGCCCACCACCCCGTCAAAACGGAAACGGCCGGCGCTTGGCCGGCCATTTCTAGTGAACGCGCCGATCAACTTGCATCGCAAGCTGATCGGGCAACGCGTTCTCTTCCTTGAATCGCCCTCTAGGGTCGAAGCCCCTCGATGGGATCAGATCAGTCCCAGCTCCAGCTGGACCTCGTCGCTCATGCGCGACTTGTCCCACGGGGGATCGAACACAAGCTTCATCTTCACGTCGGAAACACCCGGAACGACGCCAACCGCCTCCTGCACCCAGCCCAGCATCTGGCCGGCGACCGGGCAGCCCGGAGCGGTAAGCGTCATGTCGATCTCGACAACCCCGCCATCCTTCACCTCAATGAGGTAGATCAGACCGAGATCGTAAATGTTAACCGGAATTTCAGGGTCATTCACCGTTCGCAGGGCAGCGATGATGGATTCCATCAACACCGCCTCATCTTCGCCGAATTCGTCAAAGCTCCGCACTTCACCATGGAAGATCATCGTGGTCGGAGCGGCAATGCCGTGATCACTTGGCTGAGTCATTTGCCCATTGCCTCCTGCCCCCTCGTCATACATTCCATTAGCAAGTGCAATGCCAACGGCAAGCCCACCCGGTGGAATGAGGCCCTGTTACGCCGGCACGCCTCAGTCGAGCCCCTCCGCGAGCGCCGCCACCACCGGCCACCCGACGGCGCCGGTCGGGTCGAGGACCTTCAGGGCCTCGAGCTTCTCCGCCGCCTCCTCCGGCCGGCTCTGGCGCAGATGGATGAAGGCCAGCGCCTTCAAGGTATAGAGCGCAAAGCGGCCCGGCCCATCCGGCAGGATGTCATGGGGCTCCCACCGCCGCCAGTCCAGGTCCCAGCCGGCCTGGCTCGCCGCCTCCTTCAGGCCACCCTCGGCCGCAGCTTCCGCCTCGTCGAGATTGCCCTGATAGGTATGTATCTTATAGAGGCAGAAATAGACCGGCAGCTCGGCCGGCGCGGTGGCGAGCGCCTGGCGGAACAGCTCGTCCGCCCGCTGGCGATCGCGGCGATATGCGATGACGCCCTGCTGGAGCAGCGCGTTCACCGCGTCCGACACCTCGCCGAAATTGATGACATCCGTATTGGGCAGCAGGTCGATCATGACATCGGCCCTTCGTTGGGGCTGGCGAAAGGCGTGAGTGACTTATTTCACCAGATAGGGATGGGACGGAACGTCGGTGGTCCGCGCGCTGCGGAAGGACAGCGCCCGGCTCACCGCCTTGGCGATGACAAGGGCCCGGGCGTCGAGCCCGGTCCACTCGGCGCCGCGACCGCGCGGGTCGATTTCGAGGAGCTTCACGCCGGCGGGCACTTCCGTTCCGTCGCGCACGACGCCACGCACGATGCCGTCGAACGGAGCACGGACCGACTCCCCGCCGAGATAGCCGATGTGGAAATCCTTGAACACGCGCGCCCCGATCTCGATGGCGCTATGCCAGCGGCCCGCCACCGCGGACCGCACGAAGCGGTCGGAGGCAGCCGTCCCGAGCGGACGGGCGATGCCGTCCGGCGCGTCGGTGGGGCCGTGCTGGATGATCTGCCCTTCCTTGCCGGGGCGCGTCTCGATCGCAAGGTCGCAATTGGCGCCGCCGCTGAAGCCGGGCCCGAGCCCGATGGTGAGCTGGGCCAGGCGGCGCAGGTCCGGCGTGACCTGATACTTGTTCATGCGGGCATCCACGAGCAGGTCGATGGTGCCGAGGACGATGAGGTCCAGAAGCCCCAGGCTGGTGACCAGCACCTCATTGCGTGACAGGCCTTCACGGATCTTGACCCCGGTGTCCGCGCGCGCCGCCTTCACGCCATCGACGCTCACATCGTCCTCATAGAGGGCGTCGTGAAACGCCATCTTCCGCCGGATGACCGGCGGCATGGGATCGTGCGAGAGGACGACACTGTAGCCGCCCCGATGGAGTTCGACCGCGACGGCCGAGGCGATCTCGTTGGTGCCGAGAATCGTTGCGAAAGCGCGGCGCACGCGCGTTCGGCCCTGCTGTTGCAAATCGCTCATAACCGGTCTCGTTTCCATGGGGCGACACTTCGAAAGCAAGAGCCGGGCCGCTTGGAACAAGTGCAGGGTGCCCCCCAACACCCCCGCGAGGACGCCGTGCCTCCCCGAAGGATCCCACGCAAGGCGCATTGTGCAGCAAGCGGGACAGCAGGCTGTCGCGTTTACGACAGGGCGCGCGTCCTGCAGGACCAGAGCGCCGCCCGCCCCACTTGGTTTCGACCTTGCATGGGGACGCGCGACAGAAGGAGACAATGCAATGGCCATGGCCGCAGAGGAAATCGAACGCCTCGTGAAGGAGGCCCTTCCGGACTCGCAGGTGGTGATCATCGACCTTGCCGGCGACGGCGACCACTACGCCGCGCGGATCACCTCGGAAGCGTTCCGGGGCAAGAGCCGGGTGCAGCAGCACCAGATGGTCTATGCCGCGCTCCAGGGCCACATGGGCGGCACGCTCCATGCCCTGAAGCTCGAAACCCTCGCCCCGAAATAGGGCGCCTGAAGCGGATGCCAGCGCCGCCGGCGGCCGCCAGTCGTTTTGTTGAAATCTTCTTCACAGCGGAGTTCTTGCCATGGCCAATTCTGCCGATCGCATCCAGGACATCATTTCCTCGAGCGACGTGGTTCTTTTCATGAAAGGCGTGCCCGCCGCGCCGCAGTGCGGCTTTTCCGCCGCCGTGGTGCAGGTGCTCGCGCAGGTGGGGGTGCCCTATCGCGCGGTCGACGTGCTGCAGGATCCCTTCGTGCGCGAGGGCATCAAGGCCTTCTCCAACTGGCCGACCATTCCCCAGCTCTACATCAAGGGTGAGTTTGTCGGCGGCTGCGACATCGTGCGCGAGATGTTCCAGGCCGGCGAACTGACCGCCCTGCTCGCCGACAAGGGCGTGACCGCGCCCGCCTCCTGAACCCGGCGCAAGCGCCCCTCTTCGCACCACGACGTCGTCCCGACGGCCCGTCCGCAATCCCGCGGGCGGGCCGTCGACCATTGATAGCTCTCCAATGAGCCGGACCGCCATGCACCGGCACGGACGGCGTCGCAGACCGCTTTTCGGGGCACGCCAGAACACCGCGCGCCGGAGCGGGCGGTGTTTGAGCATTCGCAATGCTTCGGAAAGCAGTCCACCTCGCGCGAGGCTTCATCGCGCGAGGTGGAAGCTACGTATTCGCCCGGATTGCGCCGGACTCTTCGGGCGGCTTCAATAGCCCGACCAATCAAGCCGCCTTGGCGGTCGCTTCCGTCTTGAACGCGTCCACGGCGGCGCGCGTGAGGCGGAAGACGCCACGGCCACCGGCCAGCGCCTGGTAGCTGTCGGCGGCCTGATAGGAGAGGAAGTTGAACCAATCCTGGGGGTCGAGCCCCGCGGGACGCTCGCTGATTTCCACGATCGTGCCGTTGGGAGCAAACCGGGCGTGAATGATAACCGTTTCCGCGTCCATCGTGCTTCTCCACTTTGACCTCGTCGCGAATCGGCAGATCCCCATCCCCTCTTCGCGACGAACCTAAAAAACGAAAAACTCTACCGGCGGCAGGACCTATCCCTGCCAGTCCGGCATCTTGCCCATCCGCCTTGCCGTGCCAGCGGCAGGGCGGATTTTCTTTGTCCCGCCCATGGACGGGATGAGACGCCCCGCAACCCGGCGGGGCGTCCCTTTTGTCGATCAGAGGCCGGAGAACTCGCCGAGGAGTTCCACCGTCACGTTCTCGGTGCCCAGCACCGTGATGTATTTCGCAAGGCGCGACTTCGAGCCAACGCCCACGATCGCGTCGAGCTGCTCGTTCTCTTCACGCGTGGTCTTGGAAAGACCCTTGCGGCCCTCCTGGATGAAGACGTGGGACGCGCTGCCGTCCTTGTCGGTCTTCTGCCGCTCGGCGAGGCCGGGCTCGACGGTGATGAGTGCTTCGAGGAGGTTCGTCCCTTCCGCAACCTCGATGGTCTTTCCGGTGGGCAGAACCTTCAGCGTAACCGTGGACATCAACAACTCCTGTCGTTTCAGCTTTTGTGGTTGGGGTGCGATATTGTTAGCCTTCAGTAGATGGCGGCGCCCGCCCCTACGTTGATCGAGGCATCCTTCATCGTTGCGACGATGAACTCGATTTCTCCCTCGGCGAGATGCGTGTGGAACGGCAGGGCGATCGCCCGGTCGGCCACTTTTTCAGTCACCAGGAAATCCCCACGGCGATAGCCGAGGTCAAAATAATGGCGCTGCAGATGCAGCGGCGCGCTGTAGGCGGCCGACTCAACCTTCTCCACCTTCAGGTCGTCCACGATGGCATCGCGGCTCGACTTGGAAAAGCGGGTACCCAGATGCACCACGTAGAGAAACCAGTTCACCTCTGTCACGTCCGGGCCGATGAAGGGATCCTTGATCCCCTCGAAGGACTGGACGTACTTGAGGTAGAGGTGCTCGACCGTGCGCCGCTGCTCGAGAATTTCCTCAAGCCGCCTCAATTGGGTCAGGCCGAGCGCCGCGGTCACGTCGCTCATGGCCCCCTGGTAGGGTGCGCTCATGGAGACCACCACCGACGAGCGCTCATCCAGGCGATGGGAGCGGAAGCGCCGCAACGCCACGGCCACGTCGATGTCGTCGGTCACCACCATGCCGCCTTCGCCGCACACGATGGGGAAGGGCTGTGAGAAATCGAACACGGCTGTGTCGCCGAACGACCCAACGAGCCCGCCCTTGTAGCGCGAGCCGATGGCCTCGGTGGAATCCTCGATGAGCGGCAGGCGGTGCGCCCGCGCCAGGTCCTGGAACGCGGTCCACGGCGCGGGATGCCCGTTGGTGTTGCCCGCGACGATGGCCTTGGTCTTCTCGGTGATCTTCGCGACCACCTTGTCCGGAACCAGCGTTCCGGCCCAGTAGTCGATATCGGCGAAGACCGGCCGCGCACCGGACAGGCTGACCGCGTGAACGGTCTCACGGAAGGAATAAGGCGAGCAGATCACCTCGTCGCCCGGCCCGACGCCATAGGCCTTGAGGGCATAGAGCAGCCCCAGCGTGCCGCTCGGCACCGCAACCGCATATTTACGGCCCAGATAGCCCGCAAACTCCGCCTCGAAGGCCTCCGCCAGCGGCCCGCTCGACAGGCGGGGCGCCTGCATCGCCTCGGCCACGGCCTGAAGCTCGATCACCGTGATGTCGGGGTCCGACAGCAAGATGGACGTGGCCTCGCCTTCGTCGCCGTCCTCCGCCGGAAAATCGGCGTCGTCGATGAGATCCATGTCGCTCATCACGCGCTCCGCCGGGCGAGAATGACACCGGTGGCGCGCGTGGGATCCAGCGTGATGTGCGCGCAATGGTCGGCGGTGTCGAGCAGATGGACGTCGAATTGGGAATAGGTGCGGAATGGCGCTTCCGTGACATCGGACGCGTCGCACTGGGTCCACGACAGGGCCGGAAACCGGCGACGCAGCTCGGCGAAGACCGGCGTGGACGTATCCTCGGCGGTGAGCACCTTCTCGATCTCCGTGAGGTCGCTGTCGCTCAGGGCCATAACCTTACTCTCCCTTGCCGAAGATGAGACACGTCCGCGTCTTCTGTCGCGGGCCAAGGAGCCCCATGCAGGATCATTGCCAAATTAGATCATTGCCAAAATTTGCGTTCGCTATCGTCATTGAGGAGGTCGAGCACCTCCTTCAGCCGCTCGTGGATACTGTCGAGTTCCCACAGCCGGGTGCCGTGGTTCTTGCGGAACAGCTGCCACGCGCCCTCGTCCGCATCGAACAGCAGGAGCGCGATATCGACGATGCCGCCTTCCGGGTCCACATTGCGCGAGCAGCACGCGCTTTCAATACGATACCCGCCCTCCGTGGCAAGCACGCGAGGCGTGACATAGCGATAGCGCTTGCGCGCCTTGATGGCGCGCTCGATGCGCTTCTTGTCGAGATCGTTCGGATGAGCGGGCAGCCTCATCGTCTCGTCTCTTTCCCTCAGGGAGCCGCCATTGCGGCCGGAGCCTATTCGAGCGGTTCGATTTCTTCCTCGAGGCAACCCACCACCAGGCGCTCGTTGAACTCGATGAGGTAAATGGGCGTGTTGGTGTCGGTGTGCGTCCCGACCTGCACGATCTCGCCGGTGGCGCCATGGCCCACCAGAAGAGCCTCTTCCGGCACGTCCGGATAGGAGCCGTCATTGTAGAGATCAATGAGGGTCTTGACCTTCATGCCCCACTGGTACTTCGGGTTGCGCGGCTCGAGGATCATGCTTTGGGTGCTCCGGGCATAGGGGGCAGGGGAATGTCTTCTTCGTCGCGCGGGATCGCGCTTTCGAGTTCCTTGCGCTTCATGCCGACGCGATTGCCGCTCTCAGTGAACTCCACACCGTAAATGTAGAACTGCTGAAGGAAGGTCCCGATGGAGACGACATAGCCGATCTCGCCTTTTTTCGCGAGAATCTCGCCGATTTCCTTGCCGGCATACGTCCCGTCATTGCGGATGACGCGCTTTGCCTTCACCTTTTCGCCGAAGTTGAAGTAAGGCGGTTCGGAAACCTCGACCACATCGCTATCACGAACAATGTTGCTCATAGCGGCATCTCCCTTACAAGCTCCCCTCCCGCCTGCACGCGGGAGCGGGCGACCTCGCGCACGAAGTCGTCGTCGTCATCGATGAGCTGGGACACGTGGGCGGGCGCGATGCGGCTCGCCACCTCGTAGCGCACCCGCCAGTCCGGATCGGCGACGAGCGCGGAGAGAAGGTCGGGCGCAAGGCGCTGGGCCACTTCAAGGCGGACCTGCGCGCTCCTGTCATTGACCATGCACAGGAGCCATTCGGCCGGCAGGCGCTGGGCCACCACCCGGCGAACCTCGGCCTCCGGGTCGTCCACCATGCGCGACAGCAGTGGCGGCGCGATACGGCGCGCCACCACGAGGCGCACATAATAGTCCTCATCCGCCATCATGGGCGTGAGGTCGGCATCCTCCAGCAGCGACACGATGCGGATCCGCACTTCCCGGTGCGGATCGTAGCGCAACGGGAGGATCTTGGTCTTCGGCAGGCGCCGCGCCGCATTCCAGCGCACCGTCTCCTCGGGGTCATTGAGGAGCGGGGGCAGGACAAACACGTCCGCGTGCTTGGCTGCTATGGCGCGCACCTCGAAATGATCGTGCCGCACATAGGAATTGGCGAGGGACGGATTCCAGTTGAAGAAACGATCTATGCGCCGGGCGTAGCGGTCGTTCACGCAAGCCCGTCGCAGACGGCATTTACCCTCCGCCAGGAGGTCCTGGTGGGCGCACGAGGAGCAATCAACGTCTTCCCCGAGCCAGGTCTTGGCTTCGTCGATGTCGTCTTCAGTCGTCATCGTCCTGCCCTGCCCTGTTCAGCACATCAAGCAAGAGCTTCGCACCGATCTTGTCGGTGGGATCGAGCTCCAGCAGCTTCATCACCGCGGCCCGCCCCTCCTCAAGATCGCCGAGGCGCATGTTGAGGTAGGCGTAGCCTTTCAGCGTAAACAGGAAGAAGCGCGGCATCAGCCGGTCGTAGCGGGAGAACTCCGCGTCCTCGGCCCGCACGTCCCGCCAGTCGGCCGGCAGATTGGTCTCCCGCTGAGCCTTGGAGAGGCACTCCCTCGCCACCTCCAGGCATTCCCGGAGCCGGCCCTTGTAGAAATAGAAACGGTAGAGACCGATCAGAACCGCCGCATGGCCCGGCGCCAGCGCCTCAGCCTGCCGCAGATGGGCTTCCGCAACTTCGTCCTGTTGGTAGGAAAGGCCGGCTTCCCACAGATGATACTGCGCGTCCTCCGGTAGCCCTCCCCCCATCACGGCGCTCGCCAGGAGCGCCTCGGGGGTGAGGAAATCCGGTTCGCCCGAAACCTGCGAGCCTTCCATTCCCATCCCCTTACTTCCCTCTGCAGCCCTCCGACCGGGAGCCGGCTGCGCGTGACGCTTGTCCGGGACGGGGACGCCGCCCCGGACAAGAAGCGTCACGATTCAGTGCGTGTGCGAGCTGCAGGTGGTCGCCTTCGGATCCTGGAACACCAGGCCGGTCTTGGCAGCGGTATCGGTGAAGTCGATGGTGACGCCATCGAGCAGCAGGCGGCTTTCCGCCGGCAGGAACAGCTTCAGGCCGTCCTTCTCCACCACCGCATCACCCGGCGCAGGCTCCTGGAGCACCGCGATGTCGGCATTGAGCCCCGAGCATCCACCGGGGGTCACATGCATCCGGAAACCGGCGCTCGGACCACCGTCGGCCATGATCATCATGCGGATGAAACGCTGGGCCGAACGGGTCATCGTGAAGTTCATCGCGTCTCTCCTTACGCGGTGGGCTGATAGCGGGGATATGCGTTGTCGATGACGCAGGTATCGTCCACCGGGCAGACCGCCGCGCACTGGGGCACGTCGAAGTGACCGATGCACTCGGTGCACTTCTTCGGGTCGATCACGAACGTCCCGTTCTTCTCCGAAATGGCCACGTTGGGGCACTCCGGCTCACAGGCCGAGCAGCTCGTGCACTGCGACGCCACGATTTTCAACGTCATGGGATGCTCCTTTGATGCCGAGCGCGCGATCTGATCGGCAGGACGGTCGGTTTGCTTCAACTTGCTGGCAGATCCGCCCGGGCCCTTTCAAGCCGGGCGGATCCAGATCCTGATGCCTCGTTCAGGCCGCGTTGATGAGGGCGCCTTGACGGATCTCGGCGTCGCCGCGCACCACGTGCTCGATCTCGCCGGTCTTCACCTTGTTGAGGTATTCCTTGAACCAGGTGATGGCCGACTTCTCGATGAACTCGTGGGCGAACCCGTCCACCGGCTCGATACCGGCCTTGACGAGGTCGGCCTTCGGGCAGCCGCCGATCTTCGCCACGAACACCGCATGGCAGTCGTTGATGGCGCGGATGATGGTCTCGAGGCTGTCCTCCTCGCCGTAGCCGCCCTGGCAATACAGGTCGACGCGGCGATGGCCGACGAACTTGGCGCCGCCGGTGGAGAGCTCCCACACCTGGAACTCCTTGGCGTGGCCGAAGTGCTCGTTGATGAGGCCCGAGCCCTTGGTGGCCACGGCGACGAGAAGCTTGATGTCGCTCTGCTCGCCGGCGAGAGCCTCCAGCTCCTCCTGCTTCGCGGCCACCTTGGCCACGCGCTCTTCCTCGACCAGGGCCTGGTAGGCCTTGCGGCTTTCGAGGTCGTAATTGACCTCCATGGCCATGATCTTGTCGGTGGTGAACTCGGCGGAGCGGTCCTCACCGAGGAGGCCCACCGCGTCGGCGCGGCACTGGCGGCAGTGGCGCATCATGTTCATCTCGCCCTCGCACTCGTCCTGGAGCGCCTTGAGCTCCTGGGCGGTCGGGCCGCGCTGGCCGTTAAGGCCGAACACGGTGCCGTGCTCCGGGGAGGAGATGAGCGGCATGATGTTGTGCAGGAACGCGCCGCGGGACTTCACCGCCCGGTTCACTTCAACGAGGTGCTTGTCGTTGATGCCGGGGATCATCACCGAGTTGACCTTGCAGAGAATGCCACGCTCGGTAAGCATTTCCAGGCCCAGCATCTGCCGGTCGGTGAGGAGCTTGGCGGCCTCGTAGCCGGTGTAGCGCTTGTGCTTCCAGAACACCCACGGATAGATCTTCGCGCCGACTTCCGGGTCCACCATGTTGATGGTGATGGTCACGTGGTCGACGTTGAAGCCGGCGATGGTGTCCACATGGTCGGGCAGGGCCAGGCCGTTGGTGGACAGGCAGAGCTTGATGTCGGGGGCAGTCCGGTTGATCAGCTCGAAGGTCTGGAAGGTCTTCTCCGGATTGGCCAGCGGGTCGCCGGGGCCGGCGATGCCAAGCACGGTCATCTGCGGGATGGTGGAGGCGACCGCGAGCACCTTCTTCGCCGCCTGCTGGGGGCTCAGCTTCTCGGAGACCACGCCGGGGCGGGATTCATTCGCGCAATCATACTTGCGATTGCAGTAGTTGCACTGGATGTTGCAGGCGGGCGCGACCGCAACGTGCATACGCGCATAGTGGTGATGGGCTTCTTCACTGTAGCAGGGATGGTTCTTCACCTTTTCCCAGATCTCGGTGGGCAGGTCGCCCTGGCCGGCGGACGAACCGCAGCTGGCCTTGCCCGAACCACCGGAGGTGCCGCAGCCCTGGTGTTCCGCCTTGGCCTGCATGACCTCGGCGAGCTTGTCGGCCATACCGACTTCGGTCGTCTCGTGCTGTGTCGACGCGTGCATGAAACTGCTCCTCGCTTCCAGCAGGATCCTCAAAAAAATCCTTGGCCCTGGATGAGCAACTGGCGTGCCAGCGTGACATAGGGAAAATACGTAATGAAATTCAGCAGCTTATGAAATCGAGCCAGCTGTAGGCTTGCCAACACCCACAGAACGGGTGAACGACATGTTGGAAAAGTTACATGCTCCAACGTTGGGTTTCGGCCGGATTCGGCGCAGACATTGATCTTGATCAATGCGGTGCGGAAAACGCCAGCCATCCCACAGAAACGAAGAGAGCATGTCCGGGAACGGACATGCTCTCCAAAGACGTTGGAACTGAAAAGATCAGGCGGCCGACGTGATGATGTCCACCGCCTTGGGCAGCGCCATGGCGATGGGCGTGATGCCGTGGGTCAGGAGGAAGCGCAGCTCGTTCTTGGTCAGGACCTCTTCGTCCACGATGGCGAAGTGCGGCAGGCGGGAACGCTTCGTGATCTGCCGCGCGTAGGTGCGAAGCATCTGGTCGTGGAAGCGGCAGCCGAGGAACAGGAAGCTGCGCTCGGTACGCCGGTTCTTCACCACGTCGGGGATCGGCGTCTGGATGTCGATCTCGGTCAGAACCTCGACATAGTCGGCGTCGGAGATCAGCCAGTTCTTGGCCGGCGCGACGCTGCCATGGGGCTTGTAGAGCACGGTCTGCCAGGTCTCCGCCGTGGCGCGGTCGCTCTCCTTGCCGTCGGCGTCGTAGAAGCGGTACCAGCGATCCTCGCCGATGCCGGCTCGGGTGATGCCCTGCACCTCGCCCCAGCCGGTGCTGCCGGCAAGGGCTGCACGCATGGCCCCGTCATACCAGGTGTCCACGATCATCGGCAGCTTGAGGCCGGCGAGGAAGGTGTGGATCGGCAGCGGCGCCACCTCGGGCCCGAAGGCCTCGGCCATGAGCGCCGAAACGGTGTTGCGGTGCTTCATGCTCTCGATGTGCTGGGCGGCGGTCCAGGCATTGCCCTTGGCCCGCTTGGGCAGCGCCACCTTGGTGCCGAAGAAGACCGAGAGGGCTTCCGGGGTGGTCGGGATGGCGGGCGGCGACAGATCGAGAAGGCCGGGCCCCAGATAAGGCACGACCTTGCCCGCAACGAGCTCCGCCGCCACGTCCTTCAGGACGGCTTCGGCGTCGGCGAGCTTCAGCGTCTCAATATTGGCGACGGAAATATTCATGTCAGGTCACTCCTCCTCGCCGCGCTTCTTCGCGTTCACGGTGATGGGGAGGGTCGTGCCCTCGGCCATCTCCGGCAGATCAAGCACCCAGCCGTTGGCGATCTTGATCCAGCCGCCCCACAGGGTCTCGTGCTCGGTCTCGACGATCGGCTCCTCAAGGTCCTTTTTGGGAACGTAGATGGACAGCCCCATCTCCGGAGAACGGCGAATCATAATCTTCATACAACTGGCTCCTCGATCGGGCGGGGCTCGCCGCTATGACCCGCGCCGACATCCCTGCGATGTCGTTCGTGGACGGTCCTCGTGCGCGCGACGACCGCCCAGGCGGTCGGCATCGGGCACGCATGTTCGGGGGAGAGGGTGACGTGCGCCGGCACGCCCGCGCCATCGCCGCATCCGGGTGCGAGGCTAGATCCGGGTGCGAGGCTAGACATGGCCGGCCACGGGCGCGCCTTCCGCACCCTCCCGCCCGAGCCAGGCCGGCGACATGGCGCGCAGGCGCGAGACGATCTCCGGCAACGCCTCCAGCACCCGGTCCACATCCTCGCCGGTATTCTCACGGGAGAGCGAGAGGCGCAGCGCGCCGTGCAGCGCCGTGGACGGCAGGTTCATCGCCCGCAGCACGTGGGACGGCTCGGTGGAGCCGGAGGTGCAGGCGGAACCCGTGGAGGCGGCGATGCCGACCTTGTTGAGATTATGCAGCACCGCCTCGCCGTCCAGATATTCGAACGCGATGTTGGCGGTGTTCGGCAGGCGGTTGTCGGCGTCGCCGTTGAGCAGCGCGTGGCTCACCTGCTGGAGGATGCCCTGCTCGAGCCGGTCGCGCAACGCCTTCACCCGGGTGCGCTCTTCCTCCATGTGCTGGAGTGCCAGCTCGGCGGCCATCCCGAGGCCAATGATCGCGGGCACGTTCTCGGTGCCGCCGCGCCGCCCGCGCTCCTGGTGGCCGCCGCGGACCAGCGGGCGGAACTTCACGCCCTTCTTCACATAAAGCGCGCCGATACCCTTCGGTCCGTGCAGCTTGTGGCCCGACAGGGACAGCATGTCGATGGCGGTCGACTTCAGGTCGATGGCGACCTTGCCCGCCGCCTGCACCGCATCGGTATGGAACAGCGCACCGGCCTGGTGCGCCAGCTCGGCCAGCTCGGCGACGGGGAACAGGGTTCCGGTCTCGTTGTTGGCCCACATGACCGAGGCGAGCGCGGTCTTCGGCGACAGCGCGCCGGCATAGGCGTCCATGTCCAGCCGGCCGTTGCGATCGACGCCGATCAGATGGACCTTGATGCCGCGCGTTTTCTCGAGATGCGCCACGAGGGTGAGAATCGCCGGATGCTCCACCGTGGTGGTGACGATCTCGTCCCGCCCCTCCTGCACCTCCAGCGCCGAAAGGATGGCCGCATTGTCGGCTTCCGTCCCGCCGGAGGTGTAGATGATCTCGTGGTCGAAGGCGGCACCAAGCAGGGCCTGGAGCTGCTTGCGCGCAGCCTTGACCGCCTCCCCGACCTTCTCGCCGAAGGCGTGTGTCGAGGAGGCGTTGCCGAAATGCTCGGAGAAGAACGGCAACATGGCCTCGACCACAGCAGGGTCGGTCCGTGTCGTCGCGTTGTTGTCGAGATAGACAGGCCGCACGGCAGCACCCCCTGGCATCGTCTGGACCGAGGCGCGCCGCCTCAGCGCGTCGGAGACGGCACGGCGGGGGCCGGAGCCACCGGGGCGGCGGACGGAGCGGGAGCGACGCCCTTGAGGCTCACCAGCGGCTTGTTCTGCGCGCCGGCCACCGGGATGAGGCGGATGAGCTCGCCCAGACGCTCCACGATCTTGGTCTGGATGCCCTCGATGGTCTCGCTCGCCAGCTTGCAGAACACGCAGGCGCCGGTCATCTTGACCATCACCTTGTTGCCGTCGATCTCGACGAGCTCGCAGTCGCCGCCGTCGCGCTTGAGGTTCGGACGGATCTCCTCGATCACCTCGCGGATGATCGCCTCACGCTTGGCTTCGCGGGTGAGCGGCGCGCTCTCTTCGGTCTCGGCCAACATCGCTCTGTCCTTTGTCTGTAGGTTGTTCGACCCGTATGCCCCTGGCCGCATCGGCCGAAGGACGCTCAGCCGAAGGATTTGCCGCAGGAGCAGCTCGAGGTGGCGTTCGGATTCTCGAAGGTGAAACCGGAACCCTCCAGCGCCACCACGAAGTCGATGACGGTGCCGGCGAGCAGTTCGTGGCTCTGATTGTCCACGAACACCTTCACGCCCTCGCGCTCGACCACGGTGTCGTCCGGCTCGGCGTCGCTGACGAGGCCCATCTTGTACTGGTAGCCGGCGCATCCGCCCGTCTCGACCATGATGCGCAGACCGCTGACGGGCTGATCCGCGCCCAGGATCGCGTCCCGGACCGCATGCAAGGCGCTGTCGGTCAAATTGATCATCGCTCGACCTTCGCTTGAGAGGTTGCTTCGGGCCTCCATCCAGCAAGCGTCGTGCCAGACAGCAAAGGACTGATTTGCCTGATTTTTCGGGAACTCAGCTGTTGCCTTTGCGACGCGTGTCTGATTCCGGACAAGCCGATGGGCGCTTCCGCGGGGCCGGCGGGCGGCGCCCGTTCGGCCCTCCCCGCGGGGCAGGAACCCCGCCGCCGCCAGGAATTGCAACGTTGCGTCTTGCCCCGGAGGGCTCCCGCGTCGCCCTGGGGATGGCCGATTGTCGCGCCGCCCCCTTGCGGCGGCCGGCACCGTGCGGCGCGGCAAAGGGCTTGCATGTGCTTCGCGCCTGCCCCCTTGCGCGGGCGGCACGCCGAACGGGATTTCGGCGGAGAGCGGTGCCTTCGCGCCGAGGGCGCTCCCCTGCTCGCGCCCGACTGAGACCGTCTGAGAGTTGTGTGCTGAACCGGAGATTTTTTTGATGACTGCGATCGAGAACACCCCCCTGGGCCGGCTTGATAAAGAGGGGCGACTCCTGAATGCCGTGCTCAAGCAGGCGACCAAGCCTGGCCGCTTCGACTTCCGCGGCGACATCGCCCTGAAGTTCCAGCAGCAGGTGGCCGACGAGAAGCGCCCGCCGGAATACACCATGGAGCAGGTCATCACCTTCGCGGAGGAGGGCAAGCCCACCATTCCCGTGCTGGCCGGCTACCTGCAGAACTTCGCCTTCCTCTCGGATGTGGCGGACGTGCTCGGCGATGCGCTTGCCCCCGACGGCAAGTATTTCCTGTTCTGCAACAACATCGACCTTCTCGCGAAGTATCGCGTCACCTACGGCGACAAGACGTTCTACGTCCTGCCCTGCGACGAATCGACCGTGTGGAAGGAGATGATGGATCTCCTCAGCCTCGACAAGAACGACATCAAGAAGCTGGACACCGGCGGCAAGACCGACGTGGTGCTGGACGCAGCGCTGGGCTGGCACGAGGATTACGAGACCATCACCTATGAAAAGGGCGTCTCCATCATGGAGCCGGTGAAGAACCGGAACGAGAACCGTCCGGTCTGATCGACCCGGTTCCGGAAACGGGCCCTCGCCGGCATCGGAGCGGGGGCCCCTCACATGCCCGCCGGGGGCCTCGGCCCCCGGGACAACCAGGCTCCGCAGATGCCACTCCCCAGGCAACGCCAAGCCCGGGGAACGTCACTCCCCGGGCAGGAGCTGAACGGCTCCGATGCCTTGAAAGCAACAGGGACGTGACGCCCGAGGAGAAGACATCCCGACACTGTTCGGACAAAACCATCCCGGCCAGGAGGGCGCGCCGGGCGACAGGCACCCGGCTGCCGAATTCAAACGCCGCCGCCCTCGTCGGAGCAGGAGGTCACTTCCTCCTCGTCGTCCTCTTCCTCCTCCGCCAGCGTCACCCCGGTCACGCAGATGTCGTTGTCGATGACGCTCAGCGACACCGGGGTCAGGCTGCGGCCCTTGCAGGGCCCGTCGATGCACACGCCGGTGCCCAGCTCGAACAGGGCGCCGTGCTTGCCGCACATGAGGCGGATGCCGTTGGGATCGAGGAACTGGTTGCGCTCCCAGTCCAGCTTCACCCCGTCATGGGGGCAGAGGTTGACATAGCCGAACACCTGCCGGCCCCAGCGGACGACGACGAGATTGAACGGCTTCTCGACCCCGTCCTCGACCTTCATCAGCTCGAAGCCGCGCGCGCGCTGACTCGGAATGTCGCTCATGGAGCAGATGACGTAGGCGATGCCGCCCTCGGGCGCGCTTTCTTCCGCGATGCTCGGTTCCATCTTGTCCTCGTTCACGATGCACTCGTCAGGAACGGACCCTTGCCGGGGCCCGCGCCGGGGGGAAGGCCATTGCCGGCCTGCGCCAGGCCCGCCTCGGCCTTGGCCAGCAGGCGGCGGTTGGCGGCGAGGCAGAAGTCGCGCCAGGCCGCCGCCACGTCGCGCAGGATGGTCTGCACGTAATCCCGCGACAGATGGTGCTCGCCCGGGAAATTGGACAAGGCGCAGGACGTGCGGTTGAAGGCGATGATGTCGTCGAGCAGGGTCTGGATGAAATCGCGGAACGGCAGCTGCACGTCGCTCATCAGCGCCGAACGGCCCTTCTCCACCGGCACCTCCCGCATGTCGAAGGGCAGCGTGTCCAGCATGTCGGCGGCGCGCTCGTAGATGTCCTCGATGGCGCCGAGCATGGCCCGCTGCGTCAGTTGCTCGCGCTGCTGGGAGGCAAGCGCCCGGTTGAGGCGCACGCGATAGGCCTCGAAGGCGGCATCATTCAGCGTCGCCACCCAAGCGGAGAAGCGCGCAAGGCTCGCCGCGTTGACGGACAATCCCTCGGGCAGCGCCAGGTCCACATCGTCGGTCCGCGCCCTGGCCAGCGCGCGCTCGATGCGCCGCGCCGCCTCCAGCGCGCCCTCCAGGTAGCCCGCGCCCTGGGTCGCGGTCTCGGAGCCGCCCAGGTGCAGCCGGCCGTCCCACAGGGGCCGGCGCAGCAGGGGATTGGAGAAGGCCACATGCTCGCCCGCCGGCTCAGCGCGGTCGCGGGCGGAGCAGGTGAAGGGCTCCAGCGCCCAGTCCTGGTAATGCTGCTCTCCCCCTTCGGCCGCGTTGCCGAACACCTGCACCATCTGGCTGTCCATGAGCATGGGCAGGCCAGCGACGAAGGCTTCGCGGAGGTCCGGCGGGAAGCTCAGGAAGCCACCGAGGGCCGCCTTGCTACCGGTGGCGTCGCAGGCATCGAAGATTTCGCCCACCACCGCCTGCTCATGGGTGACGAATGCGTTGCCGGACTGGCCGGCCGCCCGCCAGAACGGCGCGGCATAGGCCATCACGACCTTGGCCTGCGCCGCCATCCAGGTGGGGGCGGCGCCCATGGCGTCGCGGGTGGCCCCGTCGAGATCCGGCGCGAAGCGCACGGTTTCCGCCACCAGCCGCGGCGGCAGGGCGATCACCACATGGCGCGCCTCGACGGTGAGGAAGGCGTCGTCCACCCGGAAGGTGAGCACCACATGGTCGCCCATGTCCTCCACCTTCTGGAGCACGTGGCCGAGCCGCACCTGATCCTCGCCAAGGCCGTCCGCCAGCGTGGCCACGATCCGCGCCATGCCGCCGGCGACGCGCTGCGCTCCGCCATGGACCTGCTGGGCGAAGCCCTGGGGGTTCTTGTCGGCCTCGGTGAGGTGGAGCACCGCGCCTTCGTCGTGCTGGGCAAAGGTGGAAAGGCCAAGCTCCGAGACGAAGGCGCTGATGAGCGGCTGGGTATCGGGCCAGAACCAGGTCGGCCCCAGATCCACCGCCTCGCCGGTCGTAGCGGGGACCGCGGTCAGGATACGGCCTCCAAGCCGCGCCCGGGCCTCGAACAGGGTAAAGCCGCGCTCCGCCTTCCTGAGGTGCCGCGCCAGCGCGAGGCCGCACAGCCCGCCGCCGATGATCGCCGTGTCCAGCATGGATCTCAATCCCCTGCGTGTCGCTTTTTGGAGCCCTTGCAAGATTCGCGCACAGCCGGGAACGGGCTGGTTTGCGCCGCTCCCAGCGGAGCGCCACGTCGGATTTCACGCGATCTACGACGCATTTCCGACATGCCGCCGTCGACCTCCGACACTCGATCCGGCACGAACCGTCAGGCCGCCCAGGGGCATGCACGCCTGCATTTGCAGCGGTTCCGACGGGTCCTGCGCCCCTTGGACGGGATATGGACCGCGCTGGCACGAAAATTGATCAGCCGGGGGAACCGTTCGTCACACCTGATTGTCTAGTGGAGATTGACATGATCGTCGCGTCGGAATTCGCCACCCGCTCCCTTGAAGAGATCAAGGAGCTGCTGGCGGGCGGCACCCTGACCGTTTATTCCGTGGCCCGTCCCGTGAGCGCCGACCACGCCGTCGACCGCAGCGGCAAGCTTGCCGTCTTCACCTTCGCCACCCCGGCATTCAACACCCCGTCCGAGGACGGCACCGAAGTGCCGAACTTCGCCGCTCCGGTGGTGAGCGCGACCGACGTTGGCACCCCCGGCTTCGCCCGCGCGGTGACCGCCGACGGCAAGGTGGTGGCCGACTTCTCCGTCGGCCCCGGCGACCGGGAGGTCAAGCTCGCCGAGGTGTCCTGCTCCGCCGGCGCGCCGGTGAAGGTCGTCAACTTCAAGTTCAACCCGGAAGGCGGCTGGCCGGAGCGCGTGGACTATTACGACGCCCACCCCCGTCCCGGCTACAGCCTGCCCAAGGTGCGCTGAGCGCAATATCGGCCGGCGGCACGCCGATGCCGCCGCGCCATCGACACGTTCCGCCGGGCCGCCCGCCCGGCGGGTTCTGAACCGAGCCGATGTTCGAACCCCGACAGGGAGACACTTGCGTCATGTCCACCGTTCTTCCCGGACCGTTGGTGAGCACCGATTGGCTGGCCGAGCATCTCGAAGCCCCGGACGTGAAGATCCTGGACTGCACCTGGCTGCATGAAAGCAGCAACATGGACGGGCGCACCCAGTATCGCGGGCGCCATCTTCCCGGCTCCGTGCATTTCGACATTGATCATGTGGCGGACAAGAGCAATCCGCTCCCCCACATGCTTCCGCCCGCCGCCGAGTTCGCCAAGAAAGTGGGCCTGCTCGGCATCGCCGACGGCGACAAGATCGTGGTCTACGATCGCCTGTGCGGCGGCGCGGCGGCCGCGCGGGTGTGGTGGATGTTCCGCATCTTCGGCTACCCGGACGTGGCCGTGCTGGACGGCGGCTACGGCAAGTGGGTGAAGGAGAAGAAGCCTTCCGACATGTCGCCGGTGCGGCCCGAGCCGAAGACCTTCACCGCCGCCTTCAATCCCGTCCTCGTGCGCAACATGGGCGAGATGATCGCCAACCTGTCCAGCAAGGCCGAACAGGTGATCGACGCGCGCGGCCCGGCCAAGTACGCCGGCACGCAGGACGACGTCTTCCCGGTGAAGAAAAAGGGCCATATTCCCGGCTCGGTGAACCTGCCCTGGGGCGACCTCATCGTCGAGGAGACCGGCGTGCTGGTCTCTCCCGAGGCTCTCGCTGCCCGTTTCGCATCGGCCGGGATCGACATCACCAAGCCGGTGGTTGCGACCTGCGCTTCCGGCACCATCTCGGCCGTCCTATTGCTGGCCTTGTTCATCCTCGGCAACACGTCGGCGGCGCTCTATGACGGCTCCTGGGCCGAATGGGGCCTCGCCGAGGACACGCCGGCGGCAGCCGCGGCCTGACGGGAGCAGCACCCATGGCCGACACTCTGCCCCTCATCAGCGACGGCGAGGAATTCACGCTCCTCGCCTCGGACGACCAGTCCCATTTCGTGCTCCGCTTCAAGCCGGACGGCCTCACCGCAGACCTTTCCGGAGAGGACGCGGAGCGCTTTCGCGGTGATTATGAAACGGTAAAGTCGCAATTTCCGGACTGGAGTTCGGATCAGGTTCTGGCGCAGCTCTGGGACCAGGGCGGCTACAGTTGGCTTGCAGCTCAGGACGGGTGACCCAAATGGCAACCACGCTCATCAAGACCACTTCCGACGGGCGCAAGCTCGAAGTCTCCGGCCTCGCCATCCTGCTCGACGGGCAGCTCGAGGCCTTTGACCTGACCGAGATCAAGCTTCATCCCAACTGCCGAAAAGTCTGGTCAGTCCACCCGGAGGCCACCCATCTCGCTGGCCGCGTGACGCTGACGAAGGAAGAGGCGGACCTGGTGGAAAAGGCATTCAAGGAGGCTGAGGCCGAGATCCTCGCGAGCCCGGCCGCCATCAACGAGCGATTTCGGATCGCCATGATGTGGCGCGCCCGCAGCGAAGGCATCGAGTGAGGACGCCGGCCACGGCCGATTCCCGGGACCATTGATGGTGAGCCCGGCTTCGCATTTCGCGAGGCCGGGCTTTTTCGTGAAACAGGGCGCGAGCGACAACGAACAAGGCCCCGTTCAGCCTGACATCACGCGGCCGGCATGGAGCAGCGTCGAAGTCGGCTCTTGATAAAGGGGCTGGCGGGCTGCAGGGGGATGCCGCCCACGGCCAATCGCAAAGCGGTGATGCATGCCGACGCCGGCGGCAATCGTCCTATTCGGCCGCCTCGGGCAGCGCCGTGCCAGGCGGCTCGTTGCCGTTCGCAACGGCATTCCGGTTGCGGGCGAGCCGGGATTCGCCATCCTCCGCGCCGAAGCAGATATGGAATTCGTCGCAATCGGAGCACACCGGCGCAGCGCACAGGGAGAAGCCCTCCGAACCGCACACCATGCGGTAGAGGAACTTCTTCCATTTCATGTCCTGCCGGTTCTTGAGCGCCAGCGGCTCAAAGCGTCGCGTCATGAGCGCCCGCAGTTCCTGGCGATCCCGCAGGCCCAGGTCCTGCCACAGGTGATGGGGCGACTGACAGCGCCGCGCGATCATGGCGATGAAATGGGTTTGCAATCGCCCGGTATCAGAGGAATAAATGCCAAGAATGTCCCGAACCGACTGCTCTTCCGCCTCGATCGTGAGGACGCGGCCTTCCACCTGTCGGTCAAGCGCTTCCACCGCCGCGGGAAACAGGATACGTGCGAGATCCAGGAACGCCGGCTTCTCAAGGCCGAGCACCTCAAGGGGATTCCGGCCATCCTCCTCCGCCTCGACAAAGGCAACGGCGGTGATGGCGGCCGCCACATGCACGTCAAAAGGGTCGCCGGCCGAAGAGGTCGATGAAGCAATCAACCAGTCATAGACCTCTTCGGCCGCCATGGACCCACTCCTCAGAGCATGCGCTGTTCCGCCCGCGTCACGCGCCGATCGGATACCGCATTCCCTTCCCGAATGTGTGGAGAGGGATTCCATCTGATGGATCCATCTCCGGGACAGGCTCCACACTCAGGCGTGGCGACCGTCAGGCCGCTGCCTGCTCATGGCCGTGAACCTGGCAATTGGCCGGGCAGACACGCGCGCACGCACCACAACCGATGCAGGCGCCCGTATCGTTCATGACCATGACCTTCTTCTCGACCTCGTCGTCCTCGTCATCATCGAGCTCGACGACATCGCCGTCCTCGTTGATGCCCTTCAGCGTCATCACGTCCCGGCCGCAGACCTTGAAGCAGCGCCCGCAACCGATGCATTTTTCAGCGTCGATATCGAGCAAATAGTCTGGCTGCCAGGCTCGACCATCTCGGGTTTCGTTTGACATTTCGAAAAAGCCTTCAGGTTAGGCGGCCTCAAGTGCTTTCAGGTCCGCGCGCTTCTGTTCCAGCTCGGCGAAGGCGCTATGCGCCCTCTTGGCGACATCCATGATCGTCTCCCAGCTGATGGGGAGTTCTTCGGACAGATCGTGGAGGTCCATTTTTGCTTGCGTCGCCTTGGCGGACAGCTTCTTGATCTCGGCCTTGAGTTCTTCCACGTCGCTCATGGGTGCACCTGATCTTCAGTAGTTGGCCACTTCCGGGAACTTCCGGATCATCTCGACGCCCGAGGTGACGAATTTCGTCCCCTCCTCGCCCAGCTTGGCGAGATTGTCGAAACCGTAGCGGTGGACATCCCGCAGTTGCTTGTTGACCACGATCAGCCGGCCGCCGATGAGCACCATGCGGCCGAAGCCTTCGTGGCTCATCTTCAGCATGGGGGTGATCATCACCTTGGTCTCACGCTCGATCATGAGGCACACGGCGTTGAAGAACAGCTCCATCCGCCAGATGGTCTCGGGATCGGGATCACCGATGATGGGGAGGGCGCGGCGCGCCTCCTTGTCCACGATATAGGGCGCGATCAGATCGAGATCGGCCTTTCCTTCCCACGCGCCGTGGGTGTCCTGGGCGCGCCAGACCTTGATGAGTTCCTTGACGAACGGATTGTCTTCTGCCGACACCGGTTCGATCACTTGCGCTGCTTCGGACATGTCCATCCTCATTCATCAAAATCGAAAGTACGTTCCTGGCCCTTCGACATCACCTTGCGCAGCCAGGGCGGCGGCGTGCCACGCAGCACCGTGGTCAGCTTCTCGATGAGGTCTTCGATCTCCTCGGGCTGGTTCACCTTCATGGGGTGGATGTTGTTCGCCACCACCCGCGCCGCGCCCGAGCCACCGATTGCGGCCACGTAGAGGATCGCGCAGTCCTTGATCGCCTCGATCTTCGGGGCGAGCTTGTCCTCGTTGCCATCCTCCTTCAGGTCGCCGTCGAACTCGATGGCTTCCACGAAGTGGTGACTTTCCGGGCCAACCTCGTAGATGGCGATGTTCTTGGCCCACCCGAAATGGGCATCGACCCGTTTGAGGTCCTGGGTTGCAAATGCGACTTTCATGGGAGGGTGCGCCTCTGCTCGTTCTTAGTGATGGGCCGTGCTCACGGCGGAGCCGTGGGTGGGCGTCGCCGCAGGGGCATGGGAGTGGCCGTGGCCATCCCCGTCCCACGGATTCTTCCAGGTGTCGGGCGTCACCTCGTGGTTCGCCTCGTGATCGGCGATGCACAGGTTCGCCAGCGTGAAGATCAACTCCCGGGTGCCGCGGTAGCCGGCGATCATCCGGTGCCCGGCTCCGATGCGATCGAACATGGGAATGCCGATGCGGTGGAACGGAATGTTCAGGCGCTCCGCCGCCTGCCGGCCATGGGAGTGGGTCAGCAGCAGGTCGCAACCACGCTCCTTGGCCAGCGTCTCCAGGTCCTCGAGGTCGCCGAGCAGCACCTCTTCCGCCGGCAGCTTCTCGAACACCGGCGACTGGGTCGTGGTGACGGCGGTCGTGATGTGTGTGCCCATCTCATGGAGCATGGAGGCCACATCGTACAGAAGGTCCGGCTCGGCGCCGATGGCGAGCTTGCGCCCGCCCAGATGGAAATGCGCGTCCAGCATGGCGTCCACGAGTTGCCCGCGCTGGCGGCGATACTTCCTGGGCACCTCGCGTCCCGAGATCTCGCTCAGGAACATAAAGAACTCGTCGTTCGGCCCAAGCCCGCAAAGCCGCTCGAACAGGCGATAGGGGATGCCCGTCTTCTTCTGCATGGCCTCGGCCGCGGCCCGCATCTGCTCGCCGATGGCGATGGTCCAGGACGCCTGGCCCATGGCGGCCACCTCCTGGACGCTGATGCCGCCGATGGTGGTCGGGGTGAAATCGTCAGGAATGTGCCCGTCGAGCGAGCCCGCGAGATCCGGAAGGAAGGAGGGCTCGAGGCCGAAATCCTCCAGGATAGTGCGCAATTCGTCGAGGTCGCCCGGCGACAGATGCGAGCCCGGCAGCACGTTGACACGCTTTGGATCGGGCGTGGCGTCCGGCTCCGGCTTCTTCACCAGCACCTGGACCATCTTCTCGACCGTCTTCTCCCAGCCGTCCTGGAAGGCACCCTTGAAGTCCGGCGTCGAGACATAGACCATCGGGAAGTCGGCGAGCTGCGGATACTTATCTCGGATCAGCTTGATATAGCCATCCACATCGTCACCCTTGGTCTCGGTGACGCCGGTGGAGCAGATGCCGATGATTTCCGGCTTGGTCCGGTTATAGATGTTGAGGACCGCCTGCTCCACATTGTCCAGTCCGCCGAGCACGGTGGCAACCTCGCTCATGGCGGTGGTCTGGAGCGGGATCGCCTCCTTGAAGTGGCGCACGAACAGCACCAGGCCGAACGAGGTGCAGCCCTGCGAGCCGTGCAGCAGCGGCATGGCGCCCCGAAGCCCCATGAAGGCGAGCGCACCACCAATGGGCTGGCTCATCTTCAGGGGATTGACGGCGCAGGCCTTCTTGCCCTGAACGAATTTCGCCATCGCCGCCTCCTATTCCGCTGCCACGAGGGTGGCGGGCACACTGGTAGACGCCGCGGCATCCAGCATCTCCTCAATGCGCTCGGCGCAACCGCCGCAGCCGCTGGAGGCCTTGGTCTGCGCCTTCACATCGGCGAGATTGCTCGCGCCGGCGTGGATGGCATCCTCGATGGCGCCTACATCCACGCTCTTGCAATTGCACACTTTCTTGGCCCGCCGCTTGGCTTCCGCCGCGATCGGGTCGAGCTCGGGCTCTTCCGCGGGGACAAGACCCCTGGCCTCGAAGATCTCCTCAATCCGCACGCTGCATGCGCCGCAACCACCGGACGCATTGGTATGCGTGCGCACCCCCTCCACCGTGGTGAGGCCGTGGGCCGCGATGGCATCCTCGATGGTGCCGAGGTCCACGCTCTTGCAGTTGCAGATCTTCTTGGAGCGCCGGGCCTTTTCGGCCGCCACCGGATCAGCGGCAAGGGCGGCGGCTTCCGCCTCCATCTCGGCGATGGCGCGGTTCTGCCAGTTGTTGGCGGGATTGTCCCACGGGGCGGGCTTGCGCACCTGTTCCCAGATGGGGTTGTAGAGCGCCTTGTCAATCTCCTCGACCAGCTTCACCATGCCCACATAGCCCATATAGGCGTGGTGGCGCTCCTGGTTGATGTCGAGCCACGGCATGGCCGCTTTCAGGGCGATGAACTGCGAGCGGCCGCCCGAGAGCATGATGTCGGCCTTCGCGTCCTTCAGCATCTTGTACATTTCGCGGGGCGTCATGTCGTCGATCATGTGGGCGTCCTGCCCCATGAGCTCCTTGATGCGCTCCTTGTCCTCCTTGGTGGACTTCTTGACGGAGGTACCCACCAGCTCGAGACCCGCCTCCTGCAACGCGGCCACCACCGACCAGGACTTCACGCCGCCGGTGATGAGCAGCACCTTCTTGTCCTTGAAGCGGGGCTTGTACTTGGCGATCGCCGCCCAGGCCCTCGCCTCCTCGCGCTCGATGATGGCTTCGGTCCGGTCCATCAGTTCCGGGTCGGCGCCGCGCTCGATGAGCATGCGGGCGATCTCGCGGAGGGAATCGGAGGAGTCCTGGATGCCGTAGAACGAGCCCTCGAAGAAGGGAATGTCGTAGCGCTCCTCCATCTTACGGGCCACGTTGATCATGGCCTTGGAGCACACCATCATCGCCGCCTTGGCGCGATGGGAGGCGGCCACGTCCTTGTAGCGGCCGTCACCCGAGATGCAGGCGAGGATGCGGATGCCGAGCTCGTCGAGCAGCGGCTTCACCTGCCACAGCTCTCCGGAAAGATTGTATTCACCGATGATGTTGATGTCGTAGGGCGTCGTGTATTCGGGCTCTTCGGTGCCGATGACGTGCTGGAGGATAGCCTCGCCGGCAAGCTTGTTGCCCAGATTCTTCGGACCCACGAAGCCGGGAGAGTTCACCGGGATCACCGGCGTTCCGAACTTCTCCTTGGCCGCCTTGCAAACCGCGTCGATGTCATCGCCGATCATGGCGGGCACGCAGGTCTGATAGACGAAGACGGCGGGCGGGTTGTACTTCTCGATGATTTCCTTGATCGACTTGAACAGACGCTTCTCACCGCCGAACACCACATCGGTCTCGTTGATATCGGTGGTGAAGCCGGTGCGCCAGATCTGCGAGCCGGACGATTTCGCGCCGCGATTGTCCCAGCTGTTGCCCTCGCAGGCGATGGGGCCATGGACGAGATGAGCCACGTCGGTCAAAGGCTGCAGGGCGATCTTTGCCCCGTCGAAGGCACAGCCGCCGGCAGCGCCGCCGGGCTGGAGCTGCTTGGTGCACCCTTTTTTCTTTTCCGCCTCCGATTTGTTCTGGTTCTTCGCGCAGCCGGGCTCGTTGAAGACTTCCTGGATCGTGGCGGAAACCGAGCTCATGGATCTCTCCTTCGACAAGCGGGCTGTGTAAAGATCAGAACTTCCGAAAGGGGCAGGCTCCCGTTCGATCCGGCCCGGGCGGGGCCCCGGGCCGGATCGATTGTCGTCAGACTTCTGCGATCAACGGATGATGTCGAACGAGTAGTCGGTCTTGGCGGGGACGATGGTGTTCTGGTCGATGGTGTCGAAGATCTTGTCCAGGATCCACACCAGAACGTTCATGCCGCCCTGATAGCCCCACACCGGGTAACGGTGGTGGTGGTGACGGTCGAACACCGGGAAGCCGATGCGGATCAGCGGGGTGCCCGTGTCACGCTCCAGATACTTGCCGTAGGTATTGCCGATCAGGAAGTCCACCGGCTCCGTGAAGAGCAGGGAGCGCATGTGCCAGAGGTCGCGCCCGGGATAGACGTGGCAGTTCTGGCCGAACGGCGAAGAGTCGAACAGCTTCTGCACCTTGTCGGCCCACTTCTGGTTGCCGTTGGTGGCAAGCACGTGGGTGGGTTCCGCACCGAGCTCCAGGAGGAAGCCGGCGAGGCCGAGGCAGAGGTCCGGATCGCCGTAGATGGCGAACTTCTTGCCGTGGATGTGGGCGTTGGAGTCGGCGATAGCGTCCACCAGGCGGCCGCGCTCGCGGGCGAGCTCCTCGGGGATCTCCTTGCCGGTGATCCGCGACACCGCCATGAGGAACTCGTCGGTGCCCTTCACGCCAACCGGGTGGTTGAAGGCGACGACTTCCTGGCCGTGGTTGGCGATGAGCGGCAGGGTCTTCTCGGTGCAGTATTCCTGCATGGAGATGGTGGCCTTGGCGTGCAGCGCGTTGGCCGCCTCTTCCAGGGTGGTGCCACCGTCATACATGCGGAATTCGCCGTCGGTGGGGGTATCCCACACTTCGGAATTGTCGGCGAGGATCGTGTAGTCGACGCCCATCACGTTGAAGAGACGCTTGATTTCGCGCAGGTTGCCGACGGTATAGCCGTCGAAGCCGCCGATGAAGTTGATCTTCTCGTTGGGGACGCGCTCGAGCTTCGGCGCGGTGCCGGCCTTGCCGTCCCAGAAGTGCTCGAAGATGCCCTTGAGCACGTTGTCGTAGCCGGTGATGTGGCTGCCGACGAAGGCCGGGGTGTGGGCGAAGGGAACGTCGTATTCCTGGGGAACCGAGCCCTTTTCCTTGGCGGTCTTGATGAAGGCGTTCAGGTCGTCACCGATGACTTCCGCCATGCAGGTGGTGGAGACCGAAATCATCTTCGGCTTGTACATGTTGTAGGTGTTGGCGAGGCCGTCGATCATGTTGTTGAGGCCGCCGAACACCGCCGCGTCTTCCGTCATGGAGGAGGACACGCAGGAGCTGGGCTCCTTGAAGTGACGCGAGAAGTGCGAGCGATAATACGCAACGCAGCCCTGCGAGCCGTGCACGAAGGGAATGGTCTCCTCGAAGCCCACCGCGGCGAACACCGCGCCGAGCGGCTGGCAGGCCTTGGCCGGGTTCACGGTCAGGGCTTCACGGGCGAAGTTGAGTTCCTTGTACTCGGGGGTCTTGGCCCACTCGCGGACGCGCTCGACTTCGGCGGGATCGCGGGGGTTCTCGAACAGCTTCTTCTTGTTGGCCAGCATCTGCTGGTACTCGGGACCGCGGAACAGCTCGAAGTGATCGAGCACGTTATCTGCATTCTGTGGCATCTCGAACCCCTATGGGTGGGTCAAACGGATCAAGCCCGCCGGTTGCCCCTCCCCGAAAAGGGGAGGGGCTTCGGGCTCAGGCGGTCACTCGGCCGCGAGCAGGCCCGGCTGCGCGGGCGCCTGCTTCCACGGAGCCTTGGTCATCTTCCAGACGGGGGAGTTGATGGCCATGTCCATGTCGCGGGCGAAGATGGCGAAGCCGTCATAGCCGTGATACGGGCCGGAATAGTCCCAGGAGTGCATCTGCCGGAACGGCACACCCATCTTCTGGAACACATACTTTTCCTTGATGCCAGAGCCGACCAGGTCGGGCTGGATCTTCTCGACGAACTTCTCGAACTCATAGCCGGTCACGTCGTCATAGATGATCGTGCCATCCTTGACGTAGTGCTGGGCGGTGCGCTGATAGTCGTCGTTGTGGCCGAACTCGTAGCCCGTGCCAACCACTTCCATGCCGAGGTCTTCGTAGGCGCCGATCACGTGACGGGGACGCAGGCCGCCCACGTACAGCATGACGGTCTTGCCCTCGAGGCGCGGACGGAACTTGGCGATGACCGCGTCCATCAGGGGCTGGTACTTCGCGATCACGCGCTCGGCACCTTCCTTGATCTTGTCGTCGAAGTAGCCGGCGATCTTGCGCAGCGACTCGGCGATCTTGGACGGGCCGAAGAAGTTGTACTCGCACCACGGGATCCCGAACTTCTCTTCCATATGGCGGGAGATGTAGTTCATGGAGCGGTAGCAGTGGAGGACGTTCAGCTTGGCCTTCGGGGTGGCCTCGAGCTCGGCGAGCGAGCCGTCGCCGGACCACTGGGCGATCACGCGCAGGCCCATCTCCTCGAGAAGGATACGGGAAGACCAGGCATCGCCGCCGATGTTGTAGTCGCCGATGATGGCGACGTCATACGGAGACGGCTCGAAGCGGGGGGCCGCATTCGGGTCCATCTTGTCGAACACCCAGTCACGGATCGCGTCGTTGGCGATGTGGTGGCCGAGCGACTGCGACACGCCGCGGAAACCTTCGCAGCGGACCGGCACGATGGTCTTGTTGTCGTATTCCTTGGACTTCGCCTTGGACACGGCCTCGATGTCGTCGCCGATGAGGCCGATCGGGCACTCGGACTGGACGGTGATGCCGTTGTTGAGCGGGAACAGCTCCTGGATTTCGTCCATGATCTTCGCGAGCTTCTTGTCGCCGCCGAAGACGATGTCCTTTTCCTGGAAGTCCGAGGTGAACTGCATCGTCACGAAGGTGTCGATGCCGGTCGTGCCGATGTAGTAGTTGCGGCGGGCGGCCCAGCTGTACTGGCCGCAGCCCACCGGGCCGTGGGAGATGTGGATCATGTCCTTGATGGGACCCCACACCACGCCCTTGGAACCGGCGTAAGCGCAGCCGCGGATCGTCATCACGCCCGGGATGGACTTGATGTTCGACTTCACGCCGCAATCGGACTTGCCGGATTCATGGACATTGAGGTGCTTCGCGCGGCGCTTCGCGGTCTTCTCGGGATAAACCTTGAGAACTTCCGCGATGAGTTCCTTGTTGCGCGCCTTGATTTCAGCAACGCTTTGCGGTTGGGCCAAGCTCATTTCGAAATCTCGCTCTCGTTTTGGATGCCGTATGAAGGCCGACCCCGCAATTGGGGCCGGCCTTGCGGGGACAGCGTCAGCCGACGGAGAGTTCGGCGGCGGTCTTGCCGACCTGGCTCTCGTCGACGGCCTTCATGATGCCGTGCTCCATCAGCATGTCCTCGAGCTCGTCCATGGTGATGGGGGTCGGGATGATGCCGTTGCCAGCGTTGTTGTGAA
>NZ_JAIVFN010000035.1 GCF_030015065.1 Xanthobacter autotrophicus
GGCTGGGAGGGGGACCTTGGGCGCTTGGTCCTGGTCCTCGCGGCCACTGGCGCGCGCTTCTCGCAGGTGGCGCGCATGACGGTGGCCGATGTCCAGTCCGCGCAGCTCCGCCTGATGGTGCCAACCAGCCGGAAGGGAAAGGGCCAGAAGGTTGCCAAAATAGGGGTGCCCGTTGGCGAGGACGTAATTGGGGCTCTGAGGCCGGCGGTGGCCGGCCGGGTGGGCAGCGCCACCTTGCTGGAGCGCTGGCGACACAAGCAGGTCACCCCGACCAAGTGGGAACGCGTCGGGCGCGGGCCGTGGGGCTACAGCGCCGAATTCTCGGCTCCTTGGCGGGCAATTACGGCGCGGGCGGAATTGCCGGCCGGCGTGGTGCCATACGCGCTTCGACACTCGTCGATCGTTCGCGGGCTGCGCGAGATGCTCCCTGTTCGCCTGGTTGCGGCTCTGCACGACACATCGTCGGCGATGATCGAGGCTCACTACAGCGCGTTCATCGTCAGCGCACTTGATGAGTTGGCGGCCAAGGCAGTGGTGCCGCTCACCACCGTGCCGGCGACTGTCAGCCCGATCAAGGCGGTGAGGTGATGGCGCGGCGCCGACCAGCGAAGAAGGTGCCGGTGCCGCCGGCGGGGCGGGTCATGAACGCCATCGATCCGGCAGCACCAGTGGGTCGCTATGCGATCGACAACCTTGCCGCCGGCTTGCTCGCAGCGGTCACGGACGATCCGGTGGGGCTCGCTCGTCGGATCGTGCAGCGCGCGGCCGTGCAGGCCTGGCATGAGGCGAGCCGGATCGTGAGCGAGCCCGAGGTATACGAAGAGGCTCGCTCCATGATGGGGCGCCTCAAGATGATGGAGCGGGACTGCGCTGCAATGGAGCGCTCCGAAGCGTGGTTCGCCTTCTACCCTAAAGCCGACGACGACGAGGATCCAATCTGGGGGCAGATGCGGGCAGCGGACGAAATCCGGCAGGCTGCGGCGACCTTCCGCGCCGCGATCGCGAAGTTCAAGGACGAGAACTTCCTCGGGAACAAGCCGTCTATCGGGCGGGCCCGCCCCCTGGAACGAGCTTTCGCGTCGCGCTTCAGAACCGAATGGCGGGAGGCGACAGGCAAGCCGGCGCCCCGATCGAGAAGCGGTCCGGTGGTTGAATTCCTCTCTGCAGCGTGGGCCGACGTGGGCTTTCCGGAACTGCCCGCAGACGACGACACACTTGCGATCTACATGGGCCGGCGGGCTCACAACTGACAAATCAGGCCGTCGATTTTTCTGAGCCTATTTTGATTTCGCACCTCGGCGATGCGCAGCAAGGATCGGCGCACATCCACTAAATGGAGGTGAGCAAATGAACCAGCCCAGCACGGTGGCCATTGCGCCGCTGCTTGTCAGCCTTCCTGATGCGGCAAGGGCCCTCGGTGTCGGACGAAGCACAATCTACGAACTGATGCGGGCCAAAAAGCTGGAGTCGGTGGCGGTCGGCCGCCGCCGCATGATCCCCGAGGCGGCGATCCGCGATTACGTCGACCGGCTGCGCGCGAGCCAGAAGGCGGCTCCGGTGACCACGCATGATGTCGACTTCGACTACGAAGATTGAGTTTGGCGCCCGAGCATCCCGCTCGGGCCATTGAGAAAGGAACCACCATGACAGCTTACATCGGCACGCCCCTTGCGATCACCGAACTGCAGACCAAAACAATCAACCAGATGTTCAGCGAGCACATCGGAACGCTTCCTGTCGAGGCCGCTATCCTGCTGTTCGGCGCCTATAAAAGCCTCGGGGAAAAAGCGGCCGCAGGAAAAATTGAGGTTGTTCGACACATCGACGGCATGGTCGAAGCTTTTCTTATGAAGGAGCACCAGTTCGACCACCGGCCGCTCTTTGATGCTTTGCGATTGGACGGCGTTCCGCAGAGCAAAGCCCCCGACCTGGACGCCGTTTCCGACTTCCGGGAGGAGGCTCGCACTACGATGGCGGCGTTCCGGGAGGAGATCGCGGCCGCTGCCGGGACCCCCCCGCGCAGGAACACGGCCAGCCGAATTTCTGAACTGATGCGCATCATCGAGGACAACCGGGACATCGCCGACGGGCTTGATGACTTCCCCGACGAATCGATGGCCGCCAACGCGCGCATGACCGAGGCGGAGAAGGAGATGTTCAATCTCCCCGTGCGAACCGCCGAGGATGCTCAGGCCGTCGTGCGGCTATTCCGTCGCGAGTTCCTCGCGGACCGCGTGGGAGAGACGCTCGGCTGGGGCGAAGTCGGGATACTGAACCTTCTCGACAATCTCAGCGACTATGTCCGCCAGCAGGAGCGGTGAACCAATGCCGGGCGCGCGCAATGCTGGCGCGTTCGACCTGGTCGGCGCAGCCGCAATCGCGGCGTTCCTTGGCCGGTCTGCGTGGAAGGTGCGTGACCTGCACCGCCAGGGTTTCCTCCCGGCCGTCCGCCTGGGCAAGAACGGGCCGCTCATGGCCCGGTCATCCACACTGCTGAGGTGGATCGAAGAAGACGAGAAGAAGGCCAGCGCAGGCACGGCGCCCTGAGGGCGCCAACTCGGGAAAAGGAGCGGCAATCGTGCCGTCCGTCCCATTTTTCCTATCAAGGAACAGGGTCACAAATGAATCTTGCTCCGCGGCGTGCCAGGTACGCTCGCTGGTTGCATGGGTTCGAGCAATACAGCGTCTTCAAATTTCGGTCGTCGGAGATACTGCAGCCACAAAAGGCGCAGGTCCGACCTTCCCTCTGCTCGGCGATGCGTGCCAGACGCCGGGCCTCATTCTCCGCTGCGCAGCACTCTGCCGAGCAATACATGGCACTCGCTGCCCGATCGGTTCCGATCGCCCCGCCGCAGTGCGCGCAGGGGCGAACCGTCCGAGCCTCGCGGCGTTTGCTCCTCCGCCGGGCTGCGATCTCCCGCGCCTTGGACCTGCGCTGGCACGCTTCCGAACAGAAACCGCTTCCGGCCTTGCGGTTCACGGCGATTGGCCCACCGCACTGCGCGCAGTTCCGCTCCCCCCGCATCTCGTATCGGCCGCGCTTCTCCAAGTCGTTATAATCACGCTTGTAGCAAGCCCTGGAGCAGAAGCGTCGCCGTGCGTGGCGATCATCGGGTAGAGGCGCGCCGCACCCCTCGCAGACGTCGCCTTGAAGATCATCAATCGAGACCATCGATCACCTCGCGGAGGCCCGCTTCTTCACGCTTTGCAGAGTAGTAGTAAAGTCGTCCTCTGTAGTTTGTGCTGCATGTCGAGCTACAGTACTTTGTGTGCTCTTCCGGGAGCCTAGCTCCGCAGTTCACGCATGTCACCCGCTCGAACACCGCAACTCCATCCTGCGTCCACTCAGGCTGACCCTGCTTCCACGTAGGCCGAACCGCGCCGATACGGTTCAAAGCTGCCAACACCACGTCCACGGCCGCCCTGTCCGCACTCCCCCATTCCCAACCTTTGAGGCAAAGCATGGAACGAATCCCCGCACGCATGACGCCCTCGAAGGCGAAGGGCGTCGGTTCGGCCCGGCGCAGGATCGGCGCCACGATGTCGATGAAGCGCGAACGGGCGCCAGCCTTCAGCTTCTGGCCGCGCTTCTCTTTCGGTCGCCGAGCCTCTTGCTCCCGCGCGTACCGGCTCCATTGGTCCGTTCGCAGGAGCCAGATTTCCTTGGAGCTGAGGTGGCGCACCAGCTCATACCCCCCGCATCGGGTTCAGCGCGAAGCGGCCTTGGATGCCGCGCGCCAACGGCCCCATTTCCTTCATGTCCTTCAGGAGTTCGGCCTTCACCACCCGCATCAGGTCCACGCTGCTCCGCCTGAGCACACGCTCGATTTCGTCGGTGTTACCCGTCGCGCCGCTGCCGGACGTGGTGATGTTGTAGGTAGGGGCGACGCTGACGTTGTTCGTCCGTGGCGCGAACACGCTGTTGCCGGCGATGCGGGAGGTGTCCGGCATGCGCATGTCAACCGGGATGCGCCGGCCGTCCGGCAAGGGCACCGCAGCTTCCGGGCCGGCCTCGCCGAAGATCGCGGCCTTGCGCGACACCCCGCCGCTCGCGAAGCGCTTCAGCTGGCGCGGCCCCTGCGGAGTCATCACGCCGCCGTCCGCGAAGCCGAAGGCGCCGCCCACGCTCTTCACGATCGTGCCGATGGCACCCCCGCCGCCGTTTCCGAAGGGCCCCTCGCCGAGGAGAACGGACTTCAGGAGGAGGTCGGCCAGGAGCTTCAGGCTGTCCTTGAGCGCGTCGTTCCAGGTCTTCGTGCCGTCCACCAGCCCCATGATGGAGCTGGTGGCGAGGGTCCCGAGTTCGCTCTGAAGCTCCCGCAGGCGTTCCTGCGAGGCCCGCGTCTTTTCCATGGCGGCGGTCACGTCGCCGTAGCGCGCGGCGAGCTGCTGGAGCTGCGCCACCTGTTCCGGCGAGAGCTTGAGGTTGTGTTCCTGCGCCGTCGCCAGGGCCTGTTGCATGAACTTGTATTCGGCCGCCGCCTGCGTCGTCATGCCGAGGGCGGTGCGTTCCACCTCCAGGTCGCGCACCCGCTGTGCCGACGCCGTCGCCAGGTCCTTGTAGCCGTAAGTTGCCGCGCTGATCGACGCATCGGGGGCCGCCGGCGGGGCCGATGTCGGCGCGCCGCTCACCCTCCCCTTCAGTTCATCGAGGCGCTGCTGCGCCAGCTCCACCGTCTTGATGTACCCTTCCAGCGCGGCCGTCATTTCCGCCGTGTTGGCGGTGGGCATCTTGGCGCCGTACTTGCCGGCCCAGCCGCCCACCTTCTGGTTCGCGGCGACGGCCCGCGCGTATTCCAGCTCTGCCCTGGCATCGGCGAGCGCCTTCTCGGCATTCTCGACGTGCTGGTCGCCCAGCGCCTTCAGAGCCGCCTCGGCGCCGGGCACGCGCGCCTTCACCTCGGAGATAGCCTTGTCGAGGCTCGACATGGCCTCCTTGTGGGCGTCGGCCGCGACCTTCGCATGGTCCTGCCGAAGGGCGAGCGCGGCGATGGTGCCCACGATGGCCATGATTGCGACGCCCCAAGGCCCGCCTGCCAGGCGCAGCGCCGCCGCGAGGCCGGCGGTTGCGAGCGCCGCCGCGCGCGAGCCCGCCGCCACAGTCAGGATGGTGGCGTTCAACGCCGTCATCTGGACGCCCGTCGCCACGGCCGCCGTTGCCGCCGCGCCGAGGGATGCGACAAGCGGCCCGAGCACCACGCCCGCGCCTACCGCGCCGAACGCCGCGGCGATGCCGAGAAGCTCCGCCTTGTAGTCCTCCAGCGCCCTGGCGCCCTCCAGCACCCCCGACTTGAGCGCCACCTCGATCCGCAGGGCGAGCTTGTCGAACTCCTGCGCCACCTTCTTGGCCTCTGCGGCGAGGTCGTCCGAGAGGATGACGCCGAGGGCGCGGGCCTCCTCACGGGCCCGGCTGATAGCCCCTTCCCCCTGTTCCATCAGGCGCACGAATTGCTCGCCGCCGGTGCCGCCGAAGATCTCATCAGCAATGCGGATCTGGCCCGCCTTGCTGAAGCCCTTCATCTTGTCGATGATCTCCTCGAACAGGGCGGCGGGATCGGCGAGCTTCTTCTTCAGGTCGGCGGCGGTGTAGCCCAGCCGCTTGAAGGCCTCCACGCTGGAGCCGGCGCCGGTGCGAATGAATTCGTCGGCGCGGAGCTGCATCTCCTTCAGGCCGTCGGTGAGGGCATCCACGCCGATGCGGGCTTGCCCGGTGGCGTACTTCAGCTCCTGGAAGGGCTCGAAGGCGACACCGGCCTTCTGCGCCTCCGCAGCGAGGTCCGCCACGGAGGTGGCCGCGCTCCTCAGCGTGGTGATGATGCCGGCGAGGCCGCCGCCGGCGATGATGCCGGCGCCGCCGAGGGTGCTGAAAACCGACGTGATGGATGCGCCGGCGCCGGAGAACGCAGCCTTCAGGTTTGCAGCGGAAGCCTCCGCCCGCTTATCGATGGCGGTGAACTTGGCGTTGGCCGTCTTCTGCGCCCGCTCGAAATTCTTCTCGAAGTCGCGGACGCGCGCCTCGAGGGCGACGACAAGGCGTTCGTCTTCTCCAGCCATCACATCACCATGAGTTCGGGCGACCACTCGTCGCTCTCGTAGATTGATGTCGCTTCACCAGCAGCCGCGCGTGAGATCGCCATCCAGGTGGCGAAGGCGCCGTCGATCCGGTCGCGGCTCTTGCCCTTGTGCATGGTGCGGTTGCCGGCCGGGTCGGTTTGGATCGCCACGTTCTCGAAGCACCAGCGCAGCACGGGATGTCCGCCATGCCGGAAGCGTTGCGAGACGATGGCCCGCTCAAGCTCGTTGAGGGCCGGCGACTGCGTCACCCAGCCGAGCTGCAGGATGGCCACGGGCAGGCCATCGTCGTTCAGCGGCCCCATGACGGGCTGGGCATAGGCCTTGTCGAAGGCAATCTCCTGCACCCGGAAGCGCCCGCAAAGCTCGCGGATCCGTGCTTCCACTGCCCGGTAATCGACAACATTACCGGGCGTCGGGGTGATGAAGCCGTCATCCGCCCACTGCGGATAGGGCACCCCGTCGCGATCGGCGCGGGCCCGGAGATTGTCGGCGGGGCAGAAGAAGAATGGATGGACGATGTACCCGCCATCCCCGTCGCGCCAGCACGCCACCACGGAGGTGAGGTCGGTGGTGGTGGACATGTCGACGCCCAGCCAGCACGGTTCGCCCTCCAACGCATCGAGGTCCACGGGCGCGGCACCTTCGTCGTACACGCCCATGTCGACGAACGGGTCGGCGGAGTGGTCCAGCCAGATATTGAGGTTGAGCTGGCGGAATGCCTCGCGGTCACCTGGCCGGCGCTCGCCCTCGCGGGCGAGCTGGCGCAGCCCTTCGATGTCCGGATATCCATGGGCGAGGCCGGGGTTCACCCGGTGCCAAACGGCCTCGTCGCGCCAGTCTTCATCCTTCCCCGCCTCGAAGAGGATCGGCAGAATGGACGGATCGACCACCTCGCCACGAGCCACCTTCCGGGCATCTTCCACGATGTCGTGGGCGATGTTCTCTTGCCCCCGGCCGGCGGTTGTGGCGACAACCAGGAGCGAGCCCGGCGTCTTCACGAGGCCCGAGCGCAGCACGTCCCACAGGTCGCGCTTCTTCCAGGCGTGCAGTTCGTCGGCGAGCACGAACACCGGCGTGCGCCCGTGCTGTGTGCCGGCGTCGCAAGAGATGGCCTCGTAGAATGAGCCATGGCGCGTGGACGTGATGCGGTTTTTCGAGTCGACGACGTCGCTCACCTTCATCAACCGAGGGTCGGACCGGATGATGCCAGTGGCCTCGGCAAAGCCCAGTCGGGCCTGCTTGCGATCCGCCGCCGCGCTGATCACCTCGCCGCCCGGCACACGCTCCGCGCCGATGGTGTGGAGCAAGGCGAGCGCCGCGGAGAGTGAGGTTTTCCGGTTTCCGCGCGGGAGAAGGAGCACCACCGTCTTGACGATGCGCGTGCCGTCCTCATGCCGCGGCCCGTAGATCCGGCGCACGATGCGCTCTTGCCACGGATTGATCTGGAACGCCTGCCCCTTCGCCGGGCTTTTCGGATGCTTCAGGGCGCGCAGGAATTTCACCGCCCGCTCGCCACAGCCAAGCGGGTCCGGGATCGCGGAGCCGTCAAAGACCCAGGTCGGAAATGTTGTCGTCATCACCATCCTCCCGGATCGTCGGCCGCGAGCGGCTCACGGGCGTGAGACCCAGCTCGGCGGCGTGCTGGCGCGCCGTCGCCATGACGTGGATCTGGAGCCGGGCGAGCTGCACATCGATGCCGCCAATCTCCTGAATGCGCCGCTCGATCTGGCGTACGCGCCCGGTGGCAACGCAGTAATTCTCAAGGGTGCCAAAGTCCGCGGCCGTGAGGATCCGGCGCTTCGTCAGGCCGGGCATGACCCGGCGCCATTCCGCCTTCGCCTCGCGGGGCAACCAGGACGGCGCGGGGGGTGCCCGTGTCACGGCATCGTTGTTCACCACCAGGCGCGGCTTCGTCCCCCTCATTGCGCGTTCCTCGCCACGGTGCGGATCTCCAGCCCCCTCCGGCGGCCCAGCTCCTTCACCTCCTTGATGTCGTGTGCGATGCCCTCGAAGAGCACGCGGTCGCGCACTGTCACGCCGGCGAGGAAGCGGGTGCGAAAGATCACCGCCGCTTCGCCCTGGAGGCCGGCCCCCTGCAGGAACTCGGTGGTGCTCGCCTGGATCAGCGCCGCCCGCAGCGTCGCGACGTCCACCCACGTGGTGGAGACCTCGCCGAAGTCGTCCCGCGCCTCGGTGGCGCGCTGGATCGTGATGATGCGATCGAGCGAGCCCGCCCTCATGGCGCCACCTCGGCGAGGCAATCCACCGTGACGATGCCGTGGGCCGTCTCGCCGTCCGGATCCCGGAGGAAGCGGGCGTCACGCACCACCGTCGAGATGGCCCGATGCCCGCTTTCCAACTGGATCGGCAGGTGCTCCACCGCCGCCGTCACGGCGCCGGCGATGGCCCGGGCCGCCGGCATGCTCTTCGTCCACACGTGCAGCGTCGCATAAATGCGGCGGTGGTCCCCCTTGAGCGCGAGCGGCTCCCGCACCACCTGCCCCTCGCCCACGACGATGGAAGGGAAGCGCTGCGGGACGCTCCAGCCGTCCACCATGGCGCTGCTCGGCACCAGCGCTGTCACGTCGGGCGTGGCGGCGAGGCGCGCGAGCAGCGATTTCTGCAGGGCGAGGTCCGGGCTCATCACGTCGCCGAGGCGTGGACCACGACCACGTTGGAGTTGATCTCCAGCGTCGAGGAGAGCTTGAGAATGTTGTTCGCGCCGTCCAGCGCCTCGGAAGCGCTCATCACCAGGGCGGTGAAGTAGCGCAGCGAGTTCTTGGGCGAGGCGCCGGTGGCGGGCTTGTCGTTGAACTCGATCTTGAAGGCGTAGGAACCCTTCGCCGCCGCCGCTGCCCGCAGCGCGAGCTGTCCCGCATCGGCATAGTCGGAGCCCATGACGACCGCCATGGACCCCGCGTTCGCGACACCCTTCCGCTTTTGGGTGCGGGCGATGCCGATGACGTCGAAGGTGGAGACCTCGGCGTTGTCACCGAGCGCGCCGATGCTTTCGACGGGCGTGATTTCCGTCCAGGTCTGCGAGGTGAAGTCCGCCGCGACAAGGTCGGCCCCGTTGGCCGGCTCCTTCGCAGCACCGATATAGATCTTCGATCCACTGACTCCATAGATAGACATCTGCTCTTCCTCAGGTTCGATTAGCTTGAGCGACGGTTCCAAACACTGCGTCGAAGGCCATGGGTGTCAGGTCTGCGACGGGCTTCTCTTTTTCCGCCCCGCCGAAGATCGCCTTCAGCATGTCGATGCGGCCTTCCATGGCGGCCTCGATCTGGGGGATGGGGGTGGCCAGAGCCACCGCCGGGGGCCAGCCGAGCCAGCCGGTGGCGTACCGGAAGAGCGACGCGAAGAACTCCGCGTGGCTCACCCGGCGAAAGGGGTGCCGGGCTTCTCCACCTCGCCTTCGTCCTTGGGTGGCCGCCCGCCGTTGGCGAGGATGAAGACGAAGCGCGCCAGGCGCGGCATGAGGTCGAGAACGCCGGCCTCGAACACCTGCTGCGCCGTCGCGTCCTGTTCGCTCTCGCGCCGGCCGAGGCCAAAGCGGACCACGTCCACGGCAGCGATGAGGTCGAGAGCTTCGATCTTGGCGAGCAACGCGCCGAAGCTCTCATGCCGCTGGCACAGCGCCATCGCGGCGCCGAGGCTGGGCACCAGCGTGGCAGGCTGGCCGCCGATGGTGATTTCAACGTGTCCCTCGAGCATGTCTTACCTCGCGCTCTTCACGGCCTTGCCCACCGCCCGCTTGATGCGGTTGGCGAGCTTCTTCCTGTTCAGGCGGAAGGCGGGCCAGAAGAACGGCTGCGCCTCGGTTCCGGGATGGTGGGTGCCGGCGAACTCGCCACGGTTCTCGTGGGGGGCGGTGCCGTATTCCACGAGGTGGGCGTAGCGGACGGCGGTGTTGCCGACCGTCACCACCACCTGATTTTCCGGCACCACCTTCCCACCGCCGGGCTGCGAATAGGGCGGAGTCTGGTTGCCGGCCGTGGTCACCGCGATGCTCTTGATCAGGTCGCCGCTGTCGCGCGCCCGCTCGGCGAGGTGCGCCACGTCCTTCGCCAGGTCGTCGCCGGCCTTCTTCAAGGCGGGCTGCACCGCCTCCCGTGCGGCCTTCGGAATGGCCTTCAGGCGCCGGTTGAGGCTGGCGAGGCCGTTGTCCGCCATTATCCGAACGCCCATTTCCGGTGCGGGCCGATCAGGTCGAAGAAGCCCATGGGCGTCTCGGCGCCCGAACTGCCGAAGGTGGTGGCCTCCCGATTCTCGTAAAGGTGGCCGGCATAGAGCTTCAGGGCGTGCACCAGGCCGACGGGCATGGCGCCCTCAATGTCGTCCAGTGGGCCGCACCAGCTCTCGACGTAGCCGCGCGCGGTCTCCAGCATGCCGGTAAGCACCGCATCGTCATCGTCGGTGGTGACGTTGAGGTGCGCCTTCAGCTCGGCGAGCGAGACGATGGAAAGGGTGTCGGTCACGGCGCAGCCTTCCGCTCGTGGCTCTGCTTCCAGCGGTCATGGCAGGTGCGGCAGAGCGCCTGCCAGTTGGAGCGGTCCCAGAAGAGCTTCTTGTCGCCGCGATGGCGCACCTTGTGATCGACCACCGTCGCCGCGGCGCCGCACCGGACGCAGCGGGGACGGGTCTTCAGATAGGCGGCGCGCTCCAGGTCCCATTTCGAGGTGTAGCCGCGCTCCCGGGCGGAGGGCCGGCGGGCATCGGCCTCCGCCTTCCGCTTGCGCTCGCAAGGGCAGCGCTCGCCGGAAGCGATCTTCAGGCCGCATCCGCAGATGCGAGGCGCGCGGATGGGCATGGTGTCATTTCTCCTTGCGCGTGCGCCGGCTGGGCTTCGCCGCCGGCTCCGGCCCTGCGGCACCGGAAAAGGTGGGGGCATGGTCCGGCTCGCAGACGAACCCCGCAGCCTTGAGCCCGGCAAACAGGTGGGCCGGCACCTCGTCGCTCGTGCCCTTCACCAGCTTTCGCAGCTGGATCCCGTCGTCCGACAGCGGTACGCTGCAGAGCACGTGCACTTCCTTCATCTCGGTCATGACGTGCTCCGCAGGGTGTGAGGCTTCAGGCGACGGGGAGCACCACGGCATCGCCCTTCGCAAGGACGGCGCTGGCCGCGATCGAGGTACCGGCGTTCTTGGTGATGACGGCGCGCACGTAGCGCTTGAAGCCGGCGTAGCCGACGCTCACCAGCGAATCCGCCGCGAGGCTCGTGGGGAAAGAGCCGTGCAGGTTCGCGGCCGCCACGTCGGTGAAGTCGCCCGACGTGGTGGTGTCGCTCTCCTGGAGCTTCGCGGTGAAGTCGCCGGCGCCGGTGATCGCCCCGGTGCTCACCACCAGCACGGCACTGTTGAAGCCCAAGAGGTCCAGGGCGTCGCCGATGGTGGTGGCCGCCAGCACGGCAGGCGTGATGGACTTCACCACACCCAGGTTGTTCTTCAGGTCACGCATCTGTTGTTCCTCCTCAGGTTCCCACGAGCTGCTTCGCCAGCGCCTGGGGCTGGATCACCGCGCCGCCGACGCGGCGGGTGGCGTGGATCAGGGTGATGCCGTCGGTCGCGCGGGAATACGGGTTGACGAGGATCGTCATGTCCACGCGGTCGATGATCCGGTAGCCGCTGTTGAAATCGCCGAAGACGATCGGAATGGCGCCGGCGCCGATGTCAGGCATGTCCACGGCTTCGAGCACCGGCCGCCCCAGGATGCTTTCGGGCTGGCCTGCGGCGAGAGGCTGCTGCCAGAGAAACTGCCCCTGCGCGTCCTTCAGCCGGCGGATCGACGCCAGCGACTTGCCGTTCATCATCCAGGTGCCCCGCATACGGTAGGCCGCCGGCAGGGAGTACATGAGGTCGATCAGGCCATCGGGGGTGATGGCAACGGCGTGGCCCGTCGCAACCGATCCGATACGAGTGTCCCGCAAGAGGCCGGCCGGCTGCAGCACGCCGTCGCCGGTGAGGAAGGCCGCGCCCTCCTTCTTGCCGAAGTCCTCGGCGAGGGCGAGCCGCATCTCGGCTTCCGCGCCGCCGCCGCTGTCGGCCAGGAGCTGATTGGAAATCGGCACAAAGGTGTTGATCTCGCGAACCGGGATTTCCACCTGTCCGAAGCCCGGCTCGGACGCCTCCGAGGTCTGGGTTTCGCCCTTCCACTTGGCGTTGGTCACCCCGGTGCGCGCCGGATACATCACGCTCGGAGCGCCGGTGGTGCGGATGCTGGCCACCGTTCGGATCGGCGAGAACTCCACGAGGTTGCGGATGAACTCGGTGCTCATCTCGGCAGGCGCGAGATAGCCGCCCTGCGGATCGCTGGACACCGTGAGCGTCTTCAGCTCGTCGGCCGGGGTGCGGTCGCCATGGCGCAGATAGGTGCCGAAGGCCTTGCGCTCCAAGCTCAGCTCATCGACCTTCTTCTCGCTGGTGGCCGGGCGGTTGAGCTTTGCCTCGATCTTGTCCAGGCGCTCCACCAGCTTGTCGGCGCCCTTCGTCTCGGGCTCCGGCTTGGCGCCGGCCTGCGCCGCCTCCACCTTCTCCAGGCGGCCGATCACCTCGCCTTTGAAGTCGTCGAGGGCGGCGGTGACCACGGTCACCGGATCGTCGCCCTCGCCCTTGTATTCGATGGCGCCGTCGGGCGCCGCGGTGTGGTTGAGCATGTTCACCTCTTGCTGAACGCCGATGCGGCGCGGTGGAGAGCCCCGGCGATGGCGAGCGCCGCCGTGGCAGTTTTTGCGCTGGTCACCCGGGCGCCGGGATGCATGGGAATGGAGACCAGCGAGCACTCGAGCAGATCGAGGGCCTTGATGGTCCGGCCGCCGCCTTTGCGGGGCGCGGCCTTCCGGGTGACGAAGCCGATCGAGAGGCCGCCCACGGCACCGGAGCGCACCAAGGCGCGGACCTCGCGGGCGCGGGCCACCTCATCCACCAGGAGCTTGCCCTTCAGCCGGAGGCCATCCGAACCTTCGGTGGCTGCGGTCCACACGCCCACCGGGTCATTCGGATCGTGGCCGAAGAGGAGAGGCAGGGGCGTGCGGACGCTGGCAAATGCGCCCTTCTCGATCATGTCGCCGACGCGATCAGGGGTTCCGAAGGGCCAGGCTAAGCCTTCGATGGCGCCGGCCTCGTCCACGAGGATCTTGGTTTCGAGGAAGAGCCGTTCCATCAAACGCCCCCGTCCTGCGGCGCGGCAGCACCCGGCTGGCTGTTGCCGGTGTTTGGATTGGCGAAGGTGGCGCCGCCCTCGTAGCTGGGCAGTCCTTCCCATTCGCGCACCTCGTTCGGGTTCACGACGCGGGACGCGATGAGGCTGGAATAGGCGGTGGCGCGGGCGCCGAGGTCGGCCCGGGTGAGGTCGTCGCGCTCGAAGTGCACCCGGTGCGTGGGGTATTCCTCGGCGCTGAACAGGGCGAGGCGGAGCGCTCCTTCGAGGGCGCGAAGCCAGGGTTCCAGCGTGTAGGTGAGGAACTCGCGGCCCATCTGTTCGCTGTTCGACCAGGTGGCGCGCTCCAGGTCGTAGAGCATCTGCGGCGGCACGCGGAAGGCGCGGGCGATCTGAAGTACTTGGAAGCGTGTCAACTCCAAGAATTGCGCATCCACGCTGGTCATGGTCAGAGACGCATACTCGGTCTCGCCCTCGATGATGGCAGTTTTACCGGAGTTGGTGCCGCCGTGGGCGAGATGCCAAGCCTCGCGGATCTTTCGTACCGCGTCCGGCGAGGTCTTTCCCTTGACGGTGAGCACGCCGCTTGGTCGCGCGCCGTTGCCAAAGAGCCGGGCCGCGTGAGCGTCGAGGGTCAGCGCCAAGCCGACGCTCTCGCGCGCCAGCGATACGGGCGAGCGTCCGAAGGGGCTGCGCAGGTGGATGATGTCCGCCGCCGGGACCTCCCGCCCGTTGAGGAAGTAGCGATAGTTGCCGCTGCCATCCTCGTGGCGCTGGGCACTCAGGTGCGCCGCGTCGTAGCTGATGATCTCCACCGGCCGGCCTTCAACGCGGTTGACCCATGCCAGGCCGCCGCTGTCGTAGATCAGCGCCGACGCTGTGATGTCCCGGACGAACTCGAAGCCCGGCGTCCAGTCGTTCGTGCGGTTCTGCAGGAGGCCGGCCACCGGATGGTCGGACGCCTCCACCTCGGTCCCGCCATCGCGGCGCATCACCTTCACGTCGAGGGTGGCCACCGCTTCGCTGATCGCCTGCACCGCGCATTTGACCGCTGGCACCTGAAGCGCGGTGCCAGGCCCGACGTTCACACCCGAGGCGGTGGGCGAGGAAACGCCGAAAAGCGCCAGCAAGTCGCCATCCGGCGAGGCGAGCGACTTTTTCGTGTAGCCGAGGAATGAGGCGAGGCGGTCGAGCATGCCGAGAGGGAATCCTCCCTCACTGCGACATGGAATCCCGCTTCGCGAACTTTGATGATTCGTTGCGAACTTTTTGGTGAGGGCCAAAAACCCCAATTCGGCTCGATATCGCGCGATGGACCCCCGCCGGTCCGGAGCCAACGCCCCGAAGTCGAAAACCACCCCCCGGGTGGCCCCTCCGGTCGCGTGGCGTGGCCGCTGGCGGCCGTTCAGCGTCCCGGCAGCGCTTGGCCCGCCCAATGACCCCCTACGGCCTCGCCTCAGTCTTTCCTTCCGCCGCGAGCGAGCTTCAAGCGAGCGCTCGTCCCGCTGCGTCGTCGGAGGTCGCCGCGGACAGGAACAGGACATTGGGGGTCGCGCGGGGCTGGGAACGAGCGAGCGGAATTGAGCACTGAGACAGCTGCAGGATGGCAGGGGACGCCTTGAGGGCGCCCTTCTCAAGCTTCACCCAGAATCGACAGCCTGATGGGGGACGCTTGAGGCGCCCCCTCAACAGGATCTTATATCCCTATCTAAGGTTAAATCTATCTACGCGCGCGCCACGCGTACGCGCGGGGGAGGCTCGCGCCTGCTGGTTGCAGGCGCATCATGATGCACTACCGCACAATGCCAATGTCCCGCATTCCGGCCCCGATGTCCCGGAACTGGCCTTCGATGTCACAGAAACGGGCGCTCGTGTCCCGTTTCAGGCTTGTCGTGTCCCGGATTGGGGACGTGGCGTCGTGCGCTCCTGAGGTGCGACCGAACGCCTCTCCAGATGGGCTGCCCGAGCGGCCCGACAAGGAGGAATCCAACCGTCGGCACGTGCCTGCATTCGCTGATGTTTGGGGATGTTTTCTTGACGGATAGTAGACGGATTGGCCTACTTTTCGTCTAAGCCCTTGATTTTTCTGGCGCGCCCTAGGGGAGTCGAACCCCTCTCTCCACCGTGAAAGGGTGGCGTCCTAACCGATAGACGAAGGGCGCGCGTCGCTTCGGTCCGGCGTCGGATCGAAGTGCGCGTCCTTATAGGGGGAGGCCCCTGCATCCGCAAGGGTGCAGGGGAGATTTCCAAAGCCGGCTTGCCCGCGCCCGCGATACGAGCACTGCGATGCCGTCGGGTCCCGCGCTCCGGCCGCCCGGAGGGCCGCCGGGCGATCATGCCCATGGCGTCCGTTGCGCCCGGCTTCGGCGGCGCGACGGCAGGCTCACCATTTGCCGGTGTTGGGCATGGAGGCCCACGGCTCGGCGGGCGCCTTGGGGCCGCCCTTCTGCAGCAGCTCCACCGAGACGTTGTCGGGCGAGCGCACGAAGGCCATGTAGCCGTCGCGCGGCGGCCGGTTGATGGTGACGCCGCCGGCCATCAGGCGCTCGCAGGTGGCGTAGATGTCTTCCACCTCGAAGGCGAGATGGCCGAAATTGCGGCCCTCGCCATAGGGCTCGGGGTCCCAGTTGTAGGTCAGCTCGATCTCCGCCACGTCCTCCTGGCCGGGGGCGGCGAGGAAGAGGAGGGTGAACCGCCCCTGCGGCACCTCCTTGCGGCGGACCTCCTTCAGCCCCAGCTTGTTGCAGTAGAAGTCCAGCGACTGGTCGATGTCGGTCACGCGGACCATGGTGTGCAGAAAGCGCATCGGCTTGTCTCGTCCGTAGGAGGGAAGCGCGGCGTGCCGGATCGGGATAGGGTTCCCGCGGGTCGGGTGCGCCCCGTCATGGGCAAAGGGAAGGGGGCCGGCTTGCCGGCATCATGGACGTATGATCTTCGACACCGATCTCAAGGGTGCCCAGGCGCGCCTTTCCGAACTTCTCGATGAAGCGTCCTGTGCCGTCGCCTTTACCGGCGCCGGCATCTCCACGGAATGCGGCATTCCCGATTTCCGGTCCCCCGGCGGGTTGTGGACCCAGAACAAGCCGATTCCGTTCGACGTGTTCGTCGCCCACAAGGCCGCGCGCAACGAGGCGTGGCGGCGCAAGTTCGCCATGGAGGGAGCCTTCGGCTCCGCCCGTCCCGGACGCGGGCACAGGGCGCTGGCCCGGCTCCACGGGCGCGGGCGGCTGGCCGCCATCATCACCCAGAACATCGACGGCCTGCACCAGGCCTCCGGCGTGCCGGACGCGGCCCTCGTCGAACTGCACGGCAACGGCACCTATGCCACCTGCCTCGACTGCGGCACGCGTTACGAACTCGACTGGGTGAAGGCGCGCTTCGACGCCTCCGGCGGCTCCGCGCCCGATTGCCCCGAATGTGGCGGCCCCATCAAGGCCGCCACCATCTCCTTTGGCCAGGCCATGCCCGAGCCGGAAATGGCGCGGGCGGACGAACTGACCCGCCGGTCGGACCTCTTCATCGTCATCGGCTCCTCGCTGGTGGTGTTCCCGGCGGCCGGCTTTCCGCTGAAGGCCAAGAAGAAGGGTGCAAGGCTGGTGATCCTCAACCGCGAGCCCACCGATTTCGACGGAATGGCCGACTTGGTGGTGCGCATCGAGATCGGCGACGTGCTCGCTCCCTTCGCGCAGGATGGGTGACGCCGCAGGCGCTCGCGCAAACACGCCGCGCGTGAAGAGGGTGGGCGAAGGCCCGACGAATTGCTATCGTGGTAAGGGCGCGGCAACGAGTGCGCGGTCGCGTGTAAGGTCGGGGTTGTCATGGGGTCTGACGCACTGGGGCTGGGGCCACGGACCGCCGGCTCTTCGGAGGACGGAATCGAGGAGCCCGCGGGGCTCATCGAGGTCACCGGCTCCATCAAATGGTTCGATGCCTCCAAGGGCTACGGCTTCATCGTCCCGGACGACGGCGGGCCCGACGTGCTCGTCCACGTCACCTGCCTGAGGCGCGACGGCTTCCAGACCGCCATGGAAGGCGCCCGCGTGGTGTGCGAGGCCGTGCAGCGGACCAAGGGCCGGCAGGCCTTCCGGGTGCTGTCCCTCGATTTGTCCACCGCGGTCCACACCGCGCCGCCCCAGCCGCGCACCCGCGTGGCGGTGGAGCCCACGAGCGGATTCGAGCGGGCCACCGTCAAGTGGTTCAACCGGCTGCGCGGCTTCGGCTTCCTGACCCAGGGGGATGGGACGCCGGACATCTTCGTCCATATGGAGACGCTGCGCCGCCACGGCCTCACCGAGCTTCGGCCCGGCCAGAGCGTGCTGGTCCGCTACGGCGACGGCGACAAGGGCCTCATGGCCGCCGAAGTGAAGGCCGATACAGGTCCCAGCGGGAACAATTGACCATGCTGACCATCGTGACACCGGGCGCGGCCGCCGCGCAGCCGGGCCATGTGAATCCGAATCGCCCGCGTCCGATTGGCGCGCATGCGATTGGCAAGCGTGCGATTGGCGGGCAGCCGATTCTTGCGGGTGCGATCCTTGGCCTCGCGCTCGCTGTGTCGCCTGTCGCGCTGGCGGCGCCCGCACCGGTTCCGGCGGCGCAGGCGGCGAGCCTCGAGGCGCTGGAGATCGCGACCTCCAAGGGCGTGGTGACCTTCGAGGTGGAGGTGGCGCGCACCGACGAGCAGCGCACCACCGGCCTGATGTACCGCAAGTCCCTGGACGAGCGGGCCGGCATGCTGTTCGACTTCAAGGTCGACCAGCCCGTCTACATGTGGATGAAGAACACCTATATCCCGCTCGACATGCTGTTCATCCGCGCCGATGGCACCATCGCCCGCATCACCGCCATGACGACCCCGTTCTCCACCGAGACAATCTCCTCCGGCGAGCCGGTGCGCGCGGTGCTGGAGATTGCCGGGGGCACGGCGCGAAAGGTGGGCATCAAGGCGGGAGATCGGGTGGCGCACCCGGTCTTTCAGGGAAAATGAAGAGGGGTCCTCCGGGCCAGCCGGCCGACCCGGAGGACCTTGTCAAAGGGTGAGATATCCGACCGCCCCACCGGCGAGGATGATGAGGGCCGGGTTGATCTTCGGCCCGAAATAGATCAGCGCGAACACGGCGATGGCGAGCAGCGTGGTCTCCGTGCCCGTGATCGCCGTGCGGGCGATGGCGATCATGCCCGCGGCCATGAGGCCCACCACGATGGGCGCCAGGGCGTTCTGCAGGGCGAGGCGCCAGGGCGAGCCATCGAAATAGTTCCACAGGCGGGAGGCGCCCAGCGCCAGCGTCGAGGCCGGCAGGAAGAAGCCGGCGAAGGCGATGAGCGCCCCCGGCGTTCCCGCCACGTGGTAGCCGATGACGATCACCATCAGCATGTTGGGTCCCGGCGCCACCTGTCCAAGGCTGTAGATGTCGCGGAACTGGGCGTCGGTGAGCCAGTGGTGCGCATTGATGGTCAGCGCCTTCATCTCCGGCAGCACCGCCGTGCCGCCGCCGATGGCCAGCAGGGACAGCAGGGAAAAGACGCCCAGAAGGCTCAGGTCCGGATTGGGCTGGTTCACGACGCCTCCTCCTCCGAGACCTTGGGACGCTCGTCATGGCGCGGCCGGTAGATGAACAGGGCGAGCGGCAGCACGGTGATCAGCACGATGACGAGGGAAATGTGGAGGAAGCTCACCATCACCACGGTGAGCACCACTAGGGCGACCTCCGTGAGGTGCTCGAGCTGCTTGTGGCCGATCTGCAGCGTCACCGCTGCAAGCAGCCCGACCGAAGACGCGCCGATGCCGGCGAGCACGCTGTGCATGGCCGGGTTGCCGTGGTTCGAGGTGTAGAAGACGCCGAGCGCGAACACCAGCAGCCCGCCCGGCAGGGTCATGCCCAGGAAGCCCGCCATCGCGCCCACCGGGCCGCGCAACCGGTCGCCCACGATCACGCTCATGTTGGTGGCGTTGAGTCCGGGCAGGGCCTGCGAGATTTCGAGCGCGGTCATGAACTGCTCCTCGTCGAGCCAGCCTTTCGAGACCACGAGGGCGTTGCGCAGGTAGGCGACCACGCCGCCGCCGAAGCTGGTGGCGCCGATGACGAGGAAGGTGAGGAAGATCTCGACGAGGGGCACCGGCCGGCTGCCGGCGGGGACCGGCGGCGTGGCTGCGGGTGAGACGGACGGCTCATTTGCGCTCATGGCGGCTCCGGCTCGATGCGGCAGGGCAGGGAGGGCATGAAGGGCAGGGGGCGGGCGCGTGCGCCTGCCCGGCTTCACTCGCTGTGCGCGACCTGTCTTGCGCCGATGCCATAGACCATGGCGGTCTTGGTGGTGCCGAGCTGGACCCATTCCGGCGCCAGGGTCTGCAGGTCGCGGAAGAACTCCTCGGAGAGCCGCTTCGCCTTCTGGTGAATCTCGTCGTAGTGCTGGAACTTGGCCTGGAACGCGAATTCACCCACCAGCGAGGTCTCCGAGGCGCGGTTGCGCCAGATGGCAATGGTGGCCTTGGCCTCATAGCCGTGGCCGAAATCGAAGTGGCCCGGATCCACCTGGATCTCTTCCACCGCGATGTTGTTCACAAGGTCGATCCTGGTATCGCCGTCCACGTCCACACAGGACATGGCCGGGAATACCGCGGCGATGTCCCTCAATCCTTGGTTGAGGACCACGCCCGGCGAGATCACAATGCAATTGTGCGAGTAGAGGGAGCGCATGCCGCCGAGCGCGTCCTTGAGCGGCAGGATCTCCTCCTTGAACTTCACCTCGACCTCGCCGACCATCCGCGGCGCCATGTCCATGCCGATGCAGCGCTCGCGATCGGGGCTGCGGAACTTCACCGCAAGCTCATGCTCCGGGCGCGGCCAGCCGTCATCATAGAAGGTGCGCTTGCGCAGGATGAACGAGTTTCGATACAGGTCATAGTCCGGCGTATCGTAGAACAGGACTTCGCGCACCATGCGCTTGAATGCGTTTTCATTGGTCGTGACGCCGACGCCGTGCTTCTTCGCGACGTTCTTGATCTCGCCCCAATAGTCCTCGAACCGCTTGGGTGCGTAGAACTGCTGGGGTCGCAGGAGGATTTTGTATTCCCGGTAGTGGATATCCTGCATGGGGAACCGTGCCGCGAAGGTTGATTGAAAATGGGCGGGAAGGAGCCAGGTCGGCTCGCACGCGGTGAGAATCTTTGAAACCTCAGCTTCCGTCTGGTCGCGGGAGAAGTCCACTCCCCCGGACGACCGTTCCGCGGAGGTGCTGCCAGATACCCTTGGGTCATTGTGACAGCGGCGCAACAGTGCGCTGTTTTTAGCCGCCAAGACACTCTCGCAATCGTGATGATTGTGGCCGATGCCCAAATCGTGAGCTATACAAGTCACTGCTTCGGCTTCAAGGATCTGGCGTCGGGATGGCCGGTAATCCTCGAAGGTCTCGGGCGGCATGTGAGCGGGTGGTTCCCCGCGCCGCCAAGGTCGTGACACGCTGCCGCAGCATTCCCCATGGCAAGCGCCTGCCCTCCGGCTGTCGGTCGGGGAGCAAAAGCACAGCCGCGTCCGCCGCGAGGCGGAGCGTCCATTGCAGCAGCCGCAAGGGGGCTCGACCCTCCTTCGGACCATAAGAGTCCGGCGCAGAAGCGCCTGAGGAAGCGCCAGCGAAGAGCCTGCCGGTGGGGACCCGGAGATGGGCTCACGCTTATCGGAGGAAAATCATGACGACATTCGCAAGAATGGCGGCAGCAGGCGTGTTGTCGCTTGCTGCACTGGCGACGCCTGCGCAAGCGGGATCCGTCACCCAGCCCGGTGAAACCATCGGTCTCGCCGCGGGCGCGCCCCTGCCGGAGGGCCTCTATTTCGTGAATACGGCCGACTGGGGCTGCCGCAACACCTCGCCTGATACCACCTGCGTGGGCGTGGACATTCCGGTCTTGGCCTGGGCGACGCCGGTCTTCCTGTTCGGCGGGCGGATCCAGTTGCTCACCGCATTGCCGATGATCGAGGTGGGCGTCGAGAACGGCGATTACACCTCGGGCTTCTACAATCCCTGGTTCGCCGCCCAGATCGCCTGGGACCTCGGAAACGGCTTCGGCTTCAGCTACCTGGCGGGCTTCTATCTGGGCGTGAACACGGGGGTGGCGTTCGATTCCACCTCCTTCAACCAGCGATTCGCCCTGAGCTACACCGCCGACGGATGGAACCTCACCGCCAACGCCATCTGGGGCATCCAGGCGCAGGGCGTGACGGACACCATCAACCCCAACTTCCTGAACGTGGATCTCACCGCCACCAAGAAGATCGGCAAGTTCGAGATCGGCCCCGTCGCCTATTACTCGACGGACCTCAACAATCCGACGCTGTGGTACCAGAAGCAGAGCCAGTTCGCGGTGGGCGGTCTCGTCGGATATGATTTCGGGCCGGTGATCGCGCAGGCCTATCTGACCACCGACGTGTACGAGGAGAATTACGGCGGCCACGACACCCGCGGCTGGTTCCGCCTCATCGTGCCCCTGTGGAACCCCCCGCCGGCGCAGACCGCCGCCCTGATCCGAAAGTGAGCGCATCCCGGCCGGCGGAGCACCCGGCCGGCCGGGGTTCCCGCGCCCGAAGGGGCGACGGGCCTCAGGGCTGTCCCACCGCCTTGCCGGCGGTGGTGAAGAAGGATTCGGTGTACCAGCGCATCTCTGCCTCGATCTCCGGCTTGCCGGCGAGTTCGCACTGGTCCACGAGCATGCTCACGCGCTCGAACATGGAGGCGACGAACGGCTCCGGCTGGTCCTGCAGGCGGGCGATCTGGATCACGATGTCCCGCAGGATGAAATGCTGCACCATGGTATGGGCCTGGGCGGTGCCCAGCGCCTTGATCATCGAGCTCAGCCACTCTGAAAGCTCGGCATCGGATGCCATCTGAAAATCCCCGTCAAAGTACAAATGCGTCGCTGGAAATGCGCAGGCCCGCTCCGGAGCGGGCAGACCGGCCGCACCCCAGCTTTCCGCGTTGAGGCCGCCGAAATCAAGCATGACGGGCGGCAGGGCGGGCGCGGCGCGGTTGCTGTCCATGGGGCCAATCTTGCGTCGCCAGCCCTGAAACGGTACGAACGGTCAGGCGTCAGCGCCGTCGGAGCATAGCGCAGCCTGGTAGCGCATCTGCTTTGGGAGCAGAGGGTCGCAGGTTCAAATCCTGCTGCTCCGACCATTCGGTCGCATCGCCAAGACGGCTTCTTCCGGCTTTCGGGCGCCACCGGCGTGCCACTCATTTCCGGCTCGGGCTCGGGGCCGCCACCGCGCTTGCGCGACAGTCCAGCTTGCATTCACGGGTCATCTGCGGCTCAAAGCATCCTGTCCCGGCCAGACGGGCGGATGCGAGGAGTGGTGCGGATGATGATCGTCAAGGCGGCAAGGACATTTGGCCTCGGTAGCGCGCTCCTGGGTGGGGTGATGGGCATGCTGCTGTCCGCGGCGCCCGCCCACGCGGACAAGGCCGCCGCCGAACGCTGCGCCGCCAAGCTTTCGCCTGAGGCGAAGGCGATCTATGCGGCGAGCTTTCCCTTGCTGGTGCCGGGCGCGGACGGCCGCGCCGTCGTGACCGAGCAGACCCGGAGCCTTGTTCTTTCCGGCAAGATCGCCCACACCAAGGCGACCGAATCGGCGCAGGCTGCAGCCGGCTGCCTCGTCCTGCGCTGAGGGGATTCGGCGCTGAGGAGGGGCCGCCGCTCGGTTGTCAGTGCCGCGCGGCTTAACTATAGACGGAATGGGTCGCGGGCGAGGGGCGCGCGACCCCGGATGACGGGTTCAGCATCATGGTCGCACGCATCTACAAGCCGTCGCGCAACGCCATGCAGTCGGGCGTGGGGAAGACCCGGTTCTGGGTGCTCGAATACGAGCCGGAGCATGCGCGCATGGTGGAACCGCTGATGGGCTACACCTCCTCGGCGGACATGCGCAGCCAGATTCGCCTGAAGTTCGAGACCAAGGAAGAAGCGGTGGCTTACGCGCAGAAGCGCGGCATCCCCTTCCAGGTGTTCGAGCCCCACGAGACGGGCCGCCGGCGCATCGCCTATTCGGACAATTTCGCCTTCAGCCGCATCGGCCAGTGGACCCACTGACCGGAAGGGGACGGGCTCCGTCGCGGTAAGGTGGCGCATCGCGCCGGGGTTTGGTTGCGCCGTGCCGAAATGCGTTGCGTCTTTGCGCCTCCTCCCGGCTGCCAAGGCGCGCAGAAGGGTTGGGCGACGCGCTTTCTCGCGCGAACCGGTATCCATCTCGCTGGAAAACGCTTTAAAAGCGAAACGCTGGCCCCGTAGCTCAGCTGGATAGAGCAAGTGCCTTCTAAGCACTAGGTCGCAGGTTCGAGCCCTGCCGGGGTCGCCAGATTTATCAATGGCCTAGACCAGTTCTCCTGTGTCATTCCGACAAGGGCGCAGGTTTTGTTCGGAGCTGACGGGGCTTCTTCACCCCATTGGAACCCTGTTTCATCGTGCGCCGAACGATGGCGCGTGACCGGCCGGAGCCGGGTGATGAGACCTGCGCCGCATGCAGGCGTGCTGCGCCTTTTGTGCATTGCAACATAATTCGATCTTTGGTCTAATCCTCTCATGTTGCAATGCGGCAAGAAGGGGAAGAGATGCAGACCGTCGTCACGATCATGCTGATCGGCTCCGTGCTCATGGTCGCCATCGCCGCGCTGGACCATCCGGGCAGCTGAGCCGTCTGGCCCGCGCCTCACATGCGGTCGGCCAGTTCGCTGTCCGCCGCATGAAGCACGCGCTCGGGTACGGCGGCGGCCGCCTCGCGCAGGCGCGGCAGGATATCCTCCATCCGGTCGGCGGCGAGGATCTCCACCGGCGTCGCCTCGCGGATGAAGGCGGTGGCGCGCATATGCTCAATGAGGCTGAGGAACGGGTCCCAGAAGCCGGCAATGTTGGCGATCAGGATGGGCTTACGGTGACGGCCAAGCTGCGCCCAGGTCAACTGCTCCACCAGCTCCTCCAGCGTGCCGACGCCGCCGGGCAGCGCCACGAAGGCGTCCGCCCGCTCGAACATCATGCGCTTGCGGGCGTGCATGTCCTCCACCACGATCATCTCCGCCTCATGGGCGAAGGCGCGCTCGCGGCTCATGAGGAAGCGGGGGATGATGCCGGTGACAGCGCCGCCGGCGAGCGCCGTGGCGCCCGCGACTTCTCCCATCAGCCCGATGCCGCCCCCGCCATAGACGAGGCGGACCCCTTCGGCCGCGAGGATCTGCCCGAACCGGCGCGCTTCCTCGGCGAACAGCGGATCCGAGCCGGATGCGGATCCGCAATAGACGCACACACTTTCGATTCTAGCCATGGAAGCACTTTAGCAAACTCGGCGGGGAGTGGGACGTGGCGAACGGTCAGGGGCGCGAGAACGACGTCGGATTGAGGCTCTCCCGCGCATGGGCTGCCCGAGACCGCCGCTCCGGCAGCTTTTCCCGCTCCGTCCGGCCCGAACCGGCGCAACGGGAGCGGCGCCCCCATGCCGCCGGGATGCAGACCGGCGCGTGCTGTAGCTCGCGGCTGCGACGACGGCGTGACGGCGAGAGAGCCAACGGGCTCCTGCGGCGATCGCCCTTGAACTTGCATCGTTCATCGGCTATCGCCGATATACGATGAATATGAGCTCCTTTCCTCCCTCCGGCGCGCCCGACGCCTCCACCGCCGAGGATCTGCCTCCCGGCCGGGTCATCGAGGATCGCTCGGCCCTCGCCGAGCAGCTGCGGGCGCTGGCCCATCCGGTGCGCCTCAGGGTGTTGGAGACGCTCGCCGGCCAGGACCGCTGCGTGTGCGGCGAGATCGTCCGCGGGCTGCCCCTTGCGCAATCCACCGTCTCGCAACATTTGAAAGTGCTGACGGATGCAGGACTGCTCCGCAGCCGGCCCGAAGGCCAGCGCTCCGCTTACTGCCTCGACCGGGAGGCCATCGCCGCGCTCAAGGGCGAGATTGATGCGCTGTTCGCGGCGCTGTTGCCGGCCGGGGCGTGTTGCGCGCCGCCCTCGGGCCGTTCCGAAGACCGATAGGCCATCATGCCCCAGATGCCCCCTCCCGCCGCCGGCTCCCGCCGACCTGCCGTTTCCGCCGACGCCCTGTTCAGCACCCTGCGCGGCCTGTGGCCCTATCTGTGGCCCGCTGGCCGGGCGGACCTGCGGGCGCGCGTCGTCGTCACCTTCGCCCTGCTGTTCGTCTCCAAGGGCGCGACGCTGGCGGTGCCCTTCCTGTTCAAATGGGCGACGGATGCGCTCACCGCCGAGGCCTCCTCCAGCGGTACCGGCGCGCCGACGCCCGCCTTCTGGGCCCTGGTGGTGGGCGCCCCGGTGGCGCTCACCCTTGCCTACGGCCTCGGGCGGATCCTGATGGCCGGCGTCACCCAGCTGCGCGACGGCATCTTCGCCAAGGTGGCGCTGAACGCGGTGCGGCGCCTCGCGCTCGAGACGTTCGAGCACATGCATGCCTTGTCGCTGCGCTTCCACCTGGAGCGCAAGACCGGCGGGCTCACCCGCGTGCTGGAGCGGGCGCGCTCGGGCATCGAGACCATCGTGCGCATGCTGGTGCTGCAGCTGGCGCCCACCATCGTCGAGCTGGCCATGGTCATCGGCGTGCTGTTCTTCGCCTTCGACTGGCGCTATGCGGCGGTGGTGGCGGTGACGGTCGTGCTCTATGGCCTGTTCACCTATTATGCCAGCGAGTGGCGGCTCTCCATCCGCAAGGAGATGAATGAAAGCGACACCGACGCTAATACAAAGGCGGTGGACAGCCTGCTCAACTACGAGACGGTGAAGTATTTCGGCGCCGAGCGCTGGGAAACCCAGCGTTACGACCGCTCCATGGCGCGCTACGAGAAGGCGACGGTGAACACCTATACTTCACTCGCCTGGCTAAATGCGGGGCAGGCGGTGATTTTTTCCATCGGCCTTGCGGCGGTGATGGTCATGTGCGTGCTGGATATTAGAGCCGGGCGGCAGACGGTGGGCTCCTTCGTCATGGTCAACGCCATGATGGTGCAGTTCTACATTCCGCTGAACTTCTTGGGGTTCATCTATCGCGAGATCAAGCAGGCCATCGTGGACATCGAGGCCATGTTTGCAGTGCTGGCGCAGGCTCCCGAGGTGCGGGACGCCTCCGGCGCACCCGAACTCGTCGTCTCCGGCGGGACAGTTCGGTTCGAGAACGTGCGCTTCTCCTATGATGCCGGCCGCGAGATCCTGAAGGGGGTGTCGTTCGAGGTGCCGGCGGGGCGGACGGTGGCCATCGTCGGACCGTCCGGGGCGGGCAAGTCCACCCTGTCGCGCCTGCTGTTCCGCTTCTACGATATCCAGTCCGGCCGCATCACCATCGACGGGCAGGACATCCGCGAGGTCCGGCAGGAGAGCCTGCGCGCGGCCATCGGCATGGTGCCGCAGGATACGGTGCTGTTCAACGACACCATCGCCTACAACATCCGCTACGGCCGCCCCGACGCCTCCGAGGCGGAGGTGGAGGAGGCGGCGCGCCTCGCCCAGATCGACGGCTTCATCCGCGCCACCCCCAAGGGCTACCGTACCGAGGTGGGTGAGCGCGGCCTGAAGCTCTCGGGCGGGGAGAAGCAGCGCGTCGCCATCGCCCGCACCATCCTGAAGGCGCCGCCCATCCTGGTGCTGGACGAGGCCACATCCGCCCTCGACAGCCACACCGAAAAGGACATCCAGGACGCCCTGGAGCGGGTGTCCGAGGGGCGCACCACCCTGGTCATCGCCCACCGGCTCTCCACCGTGGTGGCGGCGGACGAGATCCTGGTTCTGGCGGACGGGCGCGTCGCCGAGCGCGGCTGCCACGCGGAGCTTCTGGCCCGCGGCGGCCTTTATGCGGCGCTCTGGAACCGCCAGCGCGAGGCGGACGACGCGGCCCTGGCCCTCGCCCGGGCGCAGGCGGCCGAACTCGGCGTAGCCGAGGCCGGCGTGCCCCATCCGGACGAGGAAGGCATCAGCGAGGAGCGGGTGAGCGCGGTGAGCTGAGGGAAGCCTTTCGGCTCCGGTCAAGAACCGGAGCCGTTAGTATCTGGGCGGCTGTCAGTGCGGCTGGTTGAAGGCCCAGACGACGCCGAAGGGATCGCGCACCTGGGCGTAGCGGGCGCCCCAGAACATGTCGGACGGCGGCATCATGACGCTTGCCCCCGCCGCGACCGCCCGCTCGAACGCGGCGTCCGTGTCGGTCACGTGCAGGCTGAGATTGAAGCCGCCCAGCTTCTCGACAGGGCCGGCGCAGTATTCGGGATAAGGGTCGGCCAGCATCACCGAGCTGCCGTTGATGTAGAGGTGCACGTGCATGGTGCGGCCGCTGTCATCCGGGGGGATGGCGAAGGCGAGTTCCGCGCCGAGGGCGCTCTTGTAGAACTCGACCGCCTTCATGGCGCCGTCCACCGTCAGGTAGGCCGTGACGCCGCCCTTCACCGGGGGCATTGCGCTGAAATCGGCCGTGGGAGTGGTCGTCTCGGCGGTATCGGACATGGTCTTCCTCCTGCTGAAGCCCCGGAAAGGGGGCGCCCGTGCTTCAAGAACGTCTCGCGGGCCGGGGTCCCGACAGCCGGCGCGCACTTTTTTCAGGCCCCGGTCTCGGCCATCAGCCGGTCGAGATGGGTGCGGATGTGGTCGGCCTCGGCGGGCGTGTTGGCGAGGGCGATGGCGCGGTCGAAGGCTTCCCGCGCCTCCGCCCGCCGCCCCAGCTCCATGAGGAAAGCGCCGCGCGCCCCGAAATAGTGGAAATAGCCCGAAAGCTGCGGCGCCAGCGGCTCGATCATGGCGAGGGCCGCCTCGGCGCCCCTCACCTTGCTCACCGCCACGGCCCGGTTGAGCGTGACCACGGGGGAGGGCTGGAGATATTCCAGCGTCGCATAGAGCGCGTCGATCTGCGCCCAGTCCGTGTCCTCGGGCCGGGGCGCGCGGGCATGGAGGGCGGCGATGGCCGCCTGTACCTGATAGGCGCCGGGCCGGCGGTGACGCATGGCCTTGTCGATCAGGGCGAGGCCCTCGGTGATGCGGGCGCGGTCCCAACGGGAGCGGTCCTGCGCGTCCAGCAGGATCACACGGCCCTCGGCGTCGAAGCGGGCGGCGGCACGGGCGTGCTGGAGCAGGAGGAGGGCGTTGAGCCCCATGATCTCCGGCTCGGTGGGGAACAGGCGCAGCAGCAGCCGGGCGAGGCGGATGGCGTCGTCGCACAGGCTGGCCCGGTCCGGGTCGGGACCGGCCGAATAGCCCTCGTTGAACACGAGGTAGACCATGGCCGCCACGGTGCCCAGCCGTTCCGCCCGCTCCACCGGCCCCGGCGCCTCGAACGGCACGTCGGCCCTGGCGATGCGGGCCTTTGCCCTGGTGATGCGCTGCTCCATGGCAGCCTCGCTGACGAGAAAGGCGCGGGCGATCTGCTTCACCGACAGGCCGGAGACGATGCGCAATGCCAGCGCGATCTGCTGGGTCACCGGCAGTTCGCGATGGCAGCAGATGAACAGCAGGCGCAGCACGTCGTCGCGATAGTGGGAATTGTCCAGCCGCTCGGCGATGCCGGCTTCGGCGTCGTCGAGGTCGGAAAGCTGCTCGTCGGGGGGCAGGGGATCGTGCCGCGCCCTTTTACGGGCCCCGTCGAGGGCGGCGTTGCGGCCCACCAGGATCAGCCAGGCGGCGGGATCGCGCGGCGGCCCGTTCACCGGCCAGGTCCTGAGGGCGCGCAGGCAGGCTTCCTGAAAGGCCTCTTCCGCGGTGTCGAGGTCGCGGAAATAGCGCAGCAGGGCCGCCACCGCCTGGGGCCGCGCCGCGGTGAGCGCGCCGTTGATCCAGGCGGCATCGCCGAGCGCCGGCGTGGTCACGGGGCCACTCGCTGGTCCGGGAAGAACAGGCCCACCGGCCGGATTTCATAGGCGCCGCCGGGATTGGCGGCGGCGAGGTCGCGGGCGATGGCGAGGGCGTCGTCGAGGTCGGCGGCGTCCACGAGGTAGAAGCCGAGCAACTGTTCCTTGGTCTCGGCGAACGGCCCGTCGATGACGAGGGGCGGATCCTCGCTCTTGCGCAGGGTGGTGGCGGCGGTGGTGGGCAGGAGGCGCAGGGAGGCTCCCATCTTGCCCGCCTTGACCAGACGCTCCTGCACCACGGCGAGCTTCGCCATGACGGCGTCGTCCTCCTGCTTGCTCCAGGCGCAGACCACGTCTTCCTCATGGTAGCAAAGGATGGCGTACATCATGGGCGAGGCTCCCTGTCGTCGCTTCCCCGAGGACGCGGGAGTATGAGCATGGCCGACAGGCGGATGCAAAAATATGTCCTATGCACCTTGCTGCGACCCGCAGCCTTCGGGCGAGCCGGACAAAGCCCGGCTTCACGCCGGCGGACACGCATCCCGATCCCTATTTTTTCTTTATTTGGCGCCGACCTGCGCCGACTGGAACCTTAATGCCCGGGAGCCATATGGTCGCCTGTAGAGGATGGTCTGCCGCGCAAGGCGGCGCCGATCAGGGGTCGAAGCCCATTGTTTCCGGGCCCGCCTGTCGGCTCCATCCTCGTGGAGGACATGATGACTTGGAGCAAGATCCGAAGCTTCCTGCAGGCCCTGGACCAGCGGATGACCGACAACCTCGCCCATCGCGGCGAGCATTGGGTGCACGACCCCGAGGGGGAGCCGGCCCGGCCGGCGGTGGAAGCACGCGGCCGGCGCGCCGGCCGCTCCCAAGACGACGAACGTTTTCAGCCCCGGCGGCGCCTGATCGCCTGACATCCGCCGACACCGGCACAAGCGGCCCCGTGGCGCGGCCCCGATGGCGGACGCCGCCAAAGCGCAAGCCCGCCGCCGGCGGCAAGGCACCCGCAGCAGCCCTCACGCCGCCTGGTGCTGCTCCATCTCGCCGCCATAGCGCCGCACGAGATGGGCCTTGAACACGGCGGCATCGAGTGGCCGGCCGGTGGCGTGGGTCAGCAGCGCATCGGTCTCCATGAGCGAGCCCTGGCTGTGCACGTTGGTGCGCAGCCAGGACAGCAGGGGCTTGAAATCGCCGTGGGCGATGCCGGGCAGGATGGCCGCATCGGCCTTGCAGGCGGCGTCGAACAGCTGCGCCGCCGTCATGGCGCCGAGGGTGTAGGTGGGGAAATAGCCCCAGCCGCCGCTCGGCCAGTGAATGTCCTGCAGGCAGCCGAGGCGATCATCCGGCGGCACCACGCCGAGCAGCGATTTCATGCCCTCGGCCCAGGCGCCGGGCAGGTCGGCGAGCTTCATCTCGTCGCCGATCAGCGCCTTTTCCAGGCGATAGCGCAGGATGACATGGGCGGGATAGGTCACCTCGTCCGCATCCACGCGGATGAAGCCGCGCTCCACCCGGGTATAGGACCGCCACAGGGCCTCGGCCTCCCAGGCGGGTCCGGTGCCATTGAAGGCGGCGCGCATGCGGGGGGCGGCGAAGGTGAGGAATTCGCGGCTGCGGCAGGCCTGCATCTCCATCAGCAGGGACTGGCTCTCGTGCACGCTCATGGAGCGGGCCTGCCCCACCGGCTGGAAAATGTAGTCATGCGGACGGCCCTGCTCGTAGAGGGCATGGCCGGTCTCGTGCAGCACCCCCATGAGGGCCTTGGAGAAATTGGCCTCGTCATAGCGCGTGGTGATGCGCACGTCGTTGTCGGCCCCGCCGCAGAAGGGATGGGTGGAGACATCGAGGCGGCCGCGGTCGAAATCGAAGCCCACTGTCCTCATCATCTCGACGCCGAGGGCGCGCTGGGCCTCCACCGCGAACGGGCCGGACAAAGGCGGCGTCGCGGGGCGGCGGGCCTGCACCTCCAGCACCTCCTCGGTGAAGGCGGGCAGGAACCGGGCGAGATCGTCGAACAAAGCGTCGATGCGCGCGGAACGGCCGCCGGGCTCGTAGTCGTTCAACAGCGCGTCATAGGTGGAAAGGCCGAGCTTCTCGCCCTTGGCCCGGCCCATCTCGCGCTGCAGGCGCAGCACCTCCTCCAGATGGGGCAGGAGCGCGGGGAAATCCGCCTCGGCGCGCGCCGTGCGCCACGCCAGCTCGCATTTGGAGGAGGCTCTGCTCGCGGCATCCACGAGATCGGCGGGCAGAGCGGTCTGGACGGTGTATTGCCGCTCGATCTCGCGCACGTTGGCCTGTTCCCAGGGGGCGAGATCCTCGCCGGAGGCGGTGGCGAGCCAGTCGCCGATGCGCGGGTCGGTCACCATGCCGTGATGGAGCACCCGCAGCAGCGCCAGGCTCTCGGCGCGGGTGCCGGCGGCGCCCTTCGGCATCATGGTGTCGCTGTCCCATTGCAGGATGCCGATGCCGTTGCCGAGGGCGGCGGCGCGGGCGAAATGGGCGGAAAGCTCGGAATATGCGCTCATGGTTCTCAATGTCCTGATGGCCCGATGGCCGTGTTCGAAAGCGATGGGGCGACGGTAGAGAACCGCGCGGCTCAAGGAAAGGGCCGGGCCTCGGGCGCGGCGCGAGCCATGGCTGCGGCCAAAAGAAAACCCGGCGCGGGAGGACCCGGCCGGGTGGAGGTGCTCAGGGTAGAAGAAACGACGGCGGCTCAGGCCGCCTTCTCGCCGGGGGTCAGCGAGAGGACGGACTCGAATCCTTCAAACTCCGGACCGCCGATATAGTTCACGCGATTGGACGAAGATCCCGCATCGCGATGGGCGAGGCGGAAGGCTTCCGACTTGGTCCAGGCCTCGAAATCGGCCTTGGTCGCCCACACGGTGTGGGAAATGTAGAGGGTGTATTCGTCCTTCTCCGCACCGCGGCACAGGTCGAAGGCGACGAAGCCGGGAACCGCCGCGATGTAGGTGTCGCGCTCGCGCCAGACGCGCTCAAACTCGGCCTCCGAGCCGTGCTTCACCTTGAACCGGTTGGTGGCAATGAACATCTTGCATACTCCGACGTGTCGAAACGGATGGGGTGAATGGCTGCGCCGGACCGGCGTGGCTATTTGTAGACGGGGGCCGGTGTCGCCGCGGCGATGGTGTCGGCCCCGAACCGGATCTTGAGACCGCCCTTCACGGTGAGGCCGGCGCTCGGCAGGAACTGTTGATATTGAGTGTACTGCTCGTCGAGCAGGTTCTCAACGGAGAGGGACGCCAGCACGTTCTCGCTGGGCTGGTAGCCCACATAGGCGTTCACGAGGTTGAAGCTCGGCGTCGGCTCGTAGGGCGCGTCGGAGGGCATGTCGGCCGCGGTCACGGCGGCGACCCACTGCCATCGCACGGACACCGTCAGCTTCTTGTCGAGGAAACGCGCGCCGAGCGTTGCCGCCACGTTGTCCGGCATGGTGTTGGAGAGCGGCCCGCCGGTCTCGGCGTTCTCGCCCTCGGCCACGGTGACGTTGAAGCCGGCGAACCATGCCCCCGCATCGTAATTGCTTTCCAGCTCGAAGCCCTGCAGGTGCGCCTGGGCAATGTTCTGGTACTGGTAGTTGGCATAGGTGCCATACCGCGTCATCTGGTAGCCGACCAGCTCGATATAGTCGTCCACGTCGTTGCGGTAGATGTTGGCCTTGGCGCGGAACTTGTCGCCCTTCACGAAGATGTCGTCGAACTTGAGGTTGAGACCGAGTTCCTTGTTCTTGCCCACCTCGGGCTGGAGATAGGGGTTAGGCACGAAGCAGAACACGCCGTAGCTGCCGTCCGGGCAGAAGACGAGGGGGATGTTCGGCGGGTGCGCGCCGTTCACCAGGGTCTCGGTCACCGCCGGGGCGCGGTAGCCTTCGGCATAGGTGCCGTAGAAGGTGAGCCAGTTCCACGGCGTGATGCCCAGGGTGAACTTGGGCGAGAAGCGCTGGCCGTCGGTGGAGACGCCGTCGCCGTCGAGGCTGTAGGTGTCGTAGCGCACCGCCGCCTGTGCCTCCAGCCAGCTCGAATAATTGGCCTTCCACTGCACGAAGGCGCCGCCCACCCCGCGCTCGCCGGAGGGGTTGTAGCCGTCGCCGAAGCCGTAATCGTCCACATTGTCCACGTCGTCGTGGAAGTAGTCGCCGCCGATGGTGATGGCGTTGCGGATGTCGTTCCAGGTGAAGCGCGAGGTGTTGTTGGCGTCGAAGCCCAGGGTGTTGATGGTGAAATAGCGCGGATTGCCAATGGAGCCCGTCACCGTGCTCGCGGTGCCGGCGACCTTGATCTGATCCTGCTTCACCTTGTTCCAGTAGAGCGTGCTGCGCCAGTCGAACACATTGTCGTTGGGGTTGGTGTAGTTCCAGCTCGCGGTGGCGGTCTGGTTGAGAACGGTGGTGCCGTACTGGGTGGAGGAGGCGGGAATGTCGCCGTTCACCAGAGCGGCGTTGTAGGTGGTGTAGTCGGCCGAATAATTGAGGCCGGTGAACTTCACCTCGTGGAAGTCGGCCGGGCGGAAGGTGGCCTTGGCGATGCCGGTCCAGGTGTCGTAGCCGGTGCCGGGCACCACGTCGCCGTTGCCGTCCTTGTAGTCGCTCTGGGCGCGATAGGTGCCGCCCAGGAACAGGTCCACGTTCTGGCCCACGCGGGCGGCGGCGAAAAGGGCGCCGTAGCCCATGGGGCCGTTGGAGCCGAACTCGCCGGTGGATTCCACGCCCCAGGTCTGGCCCTTCCGGATGATGTCGTCGGCATCCTTGGTGCGCATGGCGACGACACCGCCGATGGCGCCCGACCCGTAGATGTTGGAGACCGGGCCGCGCACCACGTCCACGTCGGCGAGCAGGCCGGGCTCCAGGAAGAAGGAACCGGCGCCGGTGCCGTGGCCGAGCTGGGTGAAGTTCTGCCGCGCCCCGTCCACGAACACCGCCACGCGCCCGTAATCCTGCATGCCGCGGATGTTGATGGAAGCCTGGGTCGAGTTGCCGTTCTGGATCACCGTGGTGCCGGGCATGCCGAAGAACACGTCCTGCGTGCGCGACGGCATGAGCTGTTCGAGGTCGTCCTGGCGTACCACGCTGATGGCCGCGAGGGCATCGATGGCACGTTCCTGGGTGAGGCTGGCCGCCACCGTGATGGTGTCGAGCGAGATCTCGTCCTCCGTCGCGGCCGGCGCCGCGTTCTGGGCGAGCGCCGCACCCTCCATCCCGGCGAGCAGCGCGCAGGCGGCGACGCCCGGGCAAAGAAGCCTGCCGGTCCAAATGCTAACGCCCGCTCGTTGCGGCCTGAGCGCCATGATCGTCTCTCCGGAATCGGTTCGTGATCGGGCTGGCTACCGTCCGCGATCGCGGACGTGGCGCGCTGCGGGCATCCCCGCCTGTCCTTCCTGAGCTACCGTTCCGCCACATGGGCGTCAAGATTTTTACATGCTTATTGCCAATCAGATGAAATAACGTCACTCTTTGTGGCAGATAAACAACGGAATATGGCTGTTCTGAATTTTGATAAATTCAAAAAAGTGGAATCAATCCATGTGCAGCCAGCGCATCCGGCATGAAATGGAAGTTTTCTAATTCAATGATCAGGCCATTTCGACTCCATGTCATGCATGTTCTTCTTGGTGTGTCCATGGCGCTCCTGGGGGCGGCGTCCGGCCTCGCGGCCGCGGAGGTCCGGGGCCGGACGGCGGCCGATACGTCCCGCATCGTCTCCATCGGCGGGGCGGTGACGGAGATCCTGTTCGCGCTCGGCCTCGGCGACCGCGTCGTGGCGGTGGACCAGACCAGCCGCTATCCCGCCGCCGCGCGGCAGCGGCCTGACGTGGGCTATTCCCGCGCCTTGTCGCCGGAGGGCGTCCTCTCCATCGGACCAAGCCTGATTCTGGCGGCGGAGGGGGCGGGGCCGCGCTCCACCCTCGATGTGCTGGAGCACGCCTCCGTGCCGGTGGTGCTCATTCCCGAGGCCCATGACAAGGCCGGCGTGCTGGCGAAGATCGCGGCGGTGGCGAAGGCGGTGGGCGAGGAGGAGAGGGGCCGGGCGCTTGCGGCCGAGGTGGCGGCGGATTTCGCGGCGGTGGAGGAGATGGTGGCGGCCCTGCCGGGCCGGCCCCGCGCGGTCTTCGTGCTCTCCGCGTCCGGCGGGGCGGCGGTGGTGGGCGGTGCCGACACCAGCGCCGATGCCATCTTCCGCCTCGCCGGCGTCACCAATGCCATGGCCGCCATCAAGGGCTTCAAGCCGGCCCTGGACGAGGCGGCCATGGTGGCCGAGCCCGAGGCGGTGGTGGTGATGCAGGGCGGCGGCCAGGTGCTGGATGCCGACACCGTGTTCTCCTTGCCGGCCTTCGCCGGCACGCCGGCCGCGCGCGAGCGCCGGCTGGTGGCCATGCCCGGCTCCTATCTGCTGGGCTTCGGCCCGCGGGCGCCGCGGGCCGCGCGGGATCTCGCCGCCGCGCTTCATCCCGGCGCGCGCCTGCCGGAGCTGCCGCCCCGTCTTTGGAGCGTGGAAAAGGAGCAATAAGCGTGGAGCACGTCACCATGGCCGCTCCGGCGGAGATCGCATCCGGCCGGCCGGTGAGGGCGGGGCTGATCCTGTTCGCGCTTCTGGCGGGCGCAGCCTTTGTCGGGGCGCTCGCCATCGGCCCCTTCACCATCGCGCCGGGGCGGGTGCTGGCCATCCTGTGGGATGTCGTGACGGGCAATGCAGCGCCATCCGCCGCCCTGCGGGAGCGCATCGTGGTGCTCGACGTGCGCTTTCCCCGCGCCGTGCTGGGCGCGCTCACCGGGGCGGGCACGGCGGTGGCCGGTGCGGTGATGCAGGGTGTGTTCCGCAATCCATTGGCCGATCCCGGCCTCGTGGGCGTCGCCCCCGGCGCGGCGCTGGCGGCGGTGGCCTTCGTGGTGTTCGGCGCGCCGCTGGCGGTGTTGCTGCCGGCGCCGCTCCAGGCGCTGGGCCTGCCGCTCGCGGCCTTCGCCGGCGGGCTCGGCACCACGCTTCTCATTGCCCGCCTTGCCGCGCGCGACGGGCGCACGCAGGTGGCGACCCTGCTGTTCGCCGGCCTCGCCCTGGGCGCGCTGGCGAGCGCGGGGACGGGGGTGATGGTCTTTCTCGCCTCCGAGCAGCAGACCCGCGAATTCCTGTTCTGGACCCTGGGCAGCCTCGGCGGCGCCACCTGGCTGAAGGCGGCGCTGGCGGCGCCCTTCGTGCTGGGCCTCCTGGTGGCGTCGGTCTTCCTCGCCCGCGGCCTCGACGCGCTGGCGCTGGGGGAGGCGGAGGCGTTCCACGCCGGCGTTTCGGTGGAGCGGCTGAAGCGCGGTGCGGTCATCGCCGTGGCGGCCGGGGTCGGCGCCTCGGTGGCGGCGGCGGGCGTGGTGGGCTTCATCGGGCTGGTGGTGCCGCATCTGGCGCGGCTGGTGGTGGGGCCGTCCCACCGGGTGCTCCTGCCCGCATCCGCCTTGCTGGGCGTTGCGGTGCTGCTCGGCGCCGACATCCTGGCGCGGATGATCGCCGCCCCCGCCGAACTGCCGCTGGGCGTGGTCACCGCTTTGGTGGGCGCGCCCTTCTTCCTGTGGCTGCTGCTGCGCCGGCGGGCCTTTGTCGGATGAGGGGGCGGGCGAAGATGTATCGGGCCGAAAGCGTGAGCGTTGCGGCCGGCGGCCGTCTGCTGGTGGAGGATGCCAGCCTTGCCGTCCATCCGGGGCGGGTGACGGTGCTGGTGGGGCC